>CAVHJI010000026.1:0-18483 GCA_963636255.1 Bacteroidaceae bacterium
GGCTTCAAAAACTTATCGCGATAAGTTTTGTGCTGATACGCGTACCTGCACTGGCTTTATCGCGATATCTTTTGTAGCACTGCGCGATGCCTTAAATCGCTCTGCTTTGCCTCTGTTTTGTCTCCATTCCCGCCCTTATGATGTCTCTGCTCAGCTCTCTTGCTGTGCGCTTAATTTTAACATGTCTCTACCACCCTGATGCCTGCTCAAACGCTCCATGAAAAAAATAATTTAAAGAAAGAAAATCGGAGGCTCTGCAGTAATGTCTTATTGGAGAAAAGTATTATTTTTGCGCCTTGGAAGTGAAAGTGGGTGCTACGCGCGCGTACGCGCGTACATATATATAATAGGTATAAGGATTTTATAATTTTCAACTTAAATACATTCTCGAAAATGGCAAAGTTTGACAAATCAGTGTTAGCAAGCTACGGAATCCAGACAGGTACGTCAGAGGTTCTGTACAATCCGTCGTATGAGGTTCTGTTCGACGAGGAGACAAAGCCCTGCCTGACAGGCTATGACAAGTCTCAGGTCACAGAGCTGGGTGCAGTCAACGTGATGACCGGTATCTACACAGGTCGTTCACCTAAGGACAAGTTCATCGTTGACGACGAGAACTCTCACGACACCGTTTGGTGGGACAGCGAGGAATATCACAACGACAACCACCGCGCAAGCAAGGAGACATGGAACGTCGTTAAGAAACTTGCACAGGAAGAGCTGAGCTACAAGAAGCTCTATGTCGTAGACGGTTTCTGCGGCACACACAAGGACACTCGCATGAAGATCCGCTTCATCATGGAGGTTGCATGGCAGGCTCACTTCGTGACCAACATGTTCATCCGCCCGAAATCGGAGGCTGACTTCGAGCAGGAGCCTGACTTCATCGTCTACACAGCATCCAAGGCTAAGGTCGAGAACTACAAGGAGCTGGGTCTGAACTCTGAGACAGCTGTTGTCTTCAACGTAACAACAAAGGAGCAGGTTATCCTGAACACATGGTATGGTGGTGAGATGAAGAAGGGTATGTTCTCAATGCAGAACTACTTCCTCCCGCTGCGTGGCATCGCTTCTATGCACTGCTCTGCAAACACCGACATGAACGGTGAGAACACAGCAATCTTCTTCGGTCTGTCTGGTACAGGCAAGACCACTCTGTCTACCGACCCGAAGCGTAAGCTGATTGGTGACGATGAGCACGGATGGGACGATAAGGGCGTGTTCAACCTCGAGGGTGGCTGCTATGCTAAGGTCATCAACCTCGACAAGGATGCTGAGCCTGACATCTACGGTGCCATCAAGCGCGATGCACTGCTGGAGAACGTTACTGTTGACAAGGACGGCAAGATTGACTTCGCCGACAAGAGTGTCACAGAGAACACCCGCGTAAGCTACCCAATCTATCACATCAACAACATCCAGCGTCCTGATAGCGAGGGTCCGGCTGCAAAGCAGGTTATCTTCCTGTCTGCTGACGCATTCGGCGTGCTGCCTCCAGTATCTATCCTGAACTCTGAGCAGACAAAGTACTACTTCCTGTCTGGCTTCACAGCTAAGTTGGCTGGTACAGAGCGTGGCATCACCGAGCCTACTCCTACATTCTCGGCTTGCTTCGGCCAGGCATTCCTGGAGCTGCACCCGACAAAGTATGCTGAGGAACTGGTTAAGAAGATGGAGAAGAGCGGTGCTAAGGCATACCTCGTCAACACAGGTTGGAACGGCACAGGCAAGCGTATCTCTATCCGCGACACACGTGGTATCATCGACGCTATCCTGAACCACTCTATCGATGCTGCTCCGACGAAGACGATTCCTTACTTCGACTTCGTAGTTCCGACACAGCTTGAGGGAGTTGATCCGCACATCCTTGATCCTCGCGACACTTATGCAAACGCTGCACAGTGGGAGGAGAAGGCTAAGGATCTGGCAAGCCGCTTCATCAAGAACTTCAAGAAGTATGAGAGCAACGAAGCAGGCAAGGCTCTTGTAGCTGCTGGTCCGAAGCTCTAAGCTCATAGCAAGTTATTTGTTTTACTACCAGGCGGGCACACGCGTCAGCGTGTGCCCGCCTTTTTCGTAGTAGTACTTACCCTGGCAAGTCGGTCACCTGATTCAAGCTGACAGTCGAATATGCAATGCAATATTGGACATTTGATTTTGTTCAAGGATAGTTGAGAGCTGTGTACCCCGCTGGATATGGAGTTCCAAGAACAGTAGCCTCCCGGCTGCTGACGTTACACATGAAAAAAGAGGCTGAGCCTATTGGCACAGCCTCTTTCCATTATTATAGAGATGGCGGTCGCTTACTCACCGTTGCGGTTGAGACGCTTGCGCTCGTTCTCGTCGAGAATGATCTTGCGCATGCGCATGGACTTCGGTGTAACCTCTACGTACTCGTCTTCCTTGATGTATTCGAGTGCCTCCTCGAGTGAGAATTGTACTGGCGGTATCAGACGTACCTTGTCGTCCGAGCCGGAAGCACGCATGTTCGTCAGCTTCTTTGACTTGGTGACGTTGATTACGAGGTCGCGTTCATGCACGTGCTCGCCCACAACCTCACCGGCATAGACTTCCTCCTGCGGGTAGATGAAGAAGCGTCCGCGGTCCTGCAACTTGTCGATGGCATAGGCAAAGGCTGTGCCGGTCTCCATGGCAATCATGGAACCGTTGGTGCGGCGCACGATGTCGCCCTTGTAGGGCTGGTACTCTTTGAAACGGTGTGCCATGATGGCTTCGCCGGTAGATGCTGTCAGCACATTGGTGCGCAGACCTATGATGCCGCGCGATGGTATGTCAAACTCCAGGTTTACACGGTCTGCTCCGCCGTCTTCCATCTTCAGAAGGTCGCCCTTGCGGCGTGTAACCATATCGATGATCTTGCTTGAGAACTCGGTGGGCACGTTGATGTCGAGTTCCTCTACAGGTTCGCACTTTACTCCGTCAATCTCTTTGTAGATGACCTGCGGCTGTCCTACCTGCAGTTCATAGCCCTCGCGGCGCATTGTCTCGATAAGTACCGACAGGTGTAGCACGCCGCGTCCGGAGACTACCCATCGTCCCTCGGTGTCGCTCTTGGCCACGCGCAGTGCCAGATTCTTCTCCAGCTCGCGGTCCAGACGCTCCTGTATGTGGCGTGAGGTGACGAACTTGCCCTCTTTGCCGAAGAAGGGTGAGTCGTTGATGGTGAAGAGCATGCTCATCGTAGGTTCGTCGATGGCGATTGGTGGCAGTGCCTCGGGATTGTCGAAGTCGCAGATGGTGTCGCCAATCTCGAAGTTCTCCAGTCCGATGATGGCACAGATGTCGCCCGAGGATACTTCCGTGGTACGCTTGTGCCCCATGCCTTCGAAGGTATGCAACTCCTTTATCTTGGTCTTCACCATCTCTCCCGTGCGACGGGCGAGTGTGACGTTCATGCCCTCGCGTATGGTGCCGCGGTGTACGCGTCCCACAGCTATACGTCCTGTGTATGACGAGTAGTCGAGTGACGTGATGAGCATTTGCGGAGTTCCCTCAAGCTGCTGCGGAGCCGGTATGTTGTCGATGATGCAGTCGAGTAGGGGGGTGATGTTGTCGGTCGGAGTGTGCCAGTCGGTGTTCATCCAGCCGTTCTTTGCCGAGCCGTAGATGAGAGGATAGTCAAGCTGCTCCTCTGTGGCGTTGAGGCTGAACATCAGGTCGAACACCATCTCGTTCACCTCGTCGGGACGGCAGTTGGGTTTGTCTACCTTGTTGATGACTACGATGGGCTTCAGTCCTATCTGCAGAGCTTTCTGCAGCACGAAGCGTGTCTGTGGCATTGGACCCTCAAAGGCATCTACCAGCAGCAGACAACCGTCTGCCATGTTGAGTACACGCTCCACCTCACCGCCGAAGTCGCTGTGCCCCGGAGTGTCGATGATGTTAATCTTTGTTCCTTTATAGTTTATCGAGACGTTCTTGGAGAGGATTGTTATGCCCCTCTCACGCTCAATCTCGTTGTTGTCGAGCATCAGTTCGCCTGTTGTCTGGTTGTCGCGGAAAAGATGTCCTGCCAGCAGCATCTTGTCGACAAGCGTCGTCTTGCCGTGATCCACATGCGCAATGATTGCTATGTTCCTAATGTTCTGCATATAATACCTATTTCTAACGGACTGCAAAATTAGACAAAAAACGGGATATACATGTCTGGCGCATATGAAAATGTAGGCTGTCGTTACAGTCATAGTAAACTTTTTACACCGAAGATGTTGCGCGATTGAAAACAAGCCATTACCTTTGCACCGCGTTCGGGGAAAGAGCGCCTCGGGTGTGAAATTCTTCCTTAGCTCAGTCGGTTAGAGCATCTGACTGTTAATCAGAGGGTCCTTGGTTCAAGTCCAAGAGGAAGAGCGGAGAAGATAAGGTAAAGGGAATGTCGGTAAAGGGTACGACGTTCCCTTTCGTTGTATTTAGGGAATGTTGCTACCTTATTATATAGAGAACGTCGTCGAGGCAGGATGTGACGAGGCGGGACGTGGCTGTCTGGCAGGTCCGGTCTTCGCTGCTGCCGTGGTGTTGCCTCACGACTATGAGAACAGTCTGCTGAACGACTCCAAGCAGCTGACGGAGCATCGCCGCTATGAGTTGCGTGAGGTGATAGAGCACGACGCACTGGCATGGGCTGTCGGTGTGGTCGGCCATGACGAGATTGACAAGATTAACATTCTGAATGCCAGCATTAGGGCTATGCATCTGGCACTGGACCAGCTGACACTACGTCCGCAGCACATCATTGTCGATGGCAATCGCTTCCGCCCATATGGGACGGTTCCATATCACACCGTGGTTAAGGGTGACGGCAAATATATGTCGATAGCGGCGGCTTCAATCCTTGCCAAGACCTATCGCGATGACTTCATGAACAAGATTGATGCAGAGTATCCGGTCTATGGCTGGAAGCGCAACAAGGGCTATCCCACGAAGGACCATCGCGAAGCCATAAAACTACATGGCGCGTCGCCATACCACCGCCTGACGTTCAACCTGCTCGGAAATGCGCAGCTCACCCTCGACTTTTAAAGAGAATGGATTACACTAGACAGGAGACCACATGAAAGACAACAGAACCGAGGAACGACAAGGCTATAAAGCGTCATTGCCTGCGAAGCTGCATTCAAAGGTAATGGAGCATGTCGTGGAAATACACGGCAAGCCTGTTATGGCTGATGCAGACGTGGCAGAACTGTATGACGTAGAGACGCGCAGAATAAACGAAGCTGTAAGGAACAATGCTGACAAGTTTCCGCAAGGCTATATGTTTGAGCTGAGCAATGAAGAGACGTTGAGTTTGCGGTCGAAAATTTCGACCACAAATGTTTCCCCAAAAAGCAGAGCGAAGACAAAAGTCTTTACCGAAAAGGGACTTTACATGCTCGCCACAATCCTTAAAAGCAAAAGGGCTACCGAAGTTACCTTTGCCGTCATTGAGACATTCGCCAAAGTTCGAAGCCTGAAGCACGGTCTGCTTGATCTGCACAGAGAGAAGGACAAACAGAAACAGACAGAGAAGATGCACCGCTTCAGCGAACTGCTCTCCGACCTTGTGATGCCCGACATCGAAACCACAGAGACAGAGTCTTCATTAGAGCTAAACTTCATCATCGGAAAGATAAAGCACACGGTGAAACGCATCAGAAGAAGCGACGTCACAGACAAGGAAACAGATGAATAAGCAGTGACAATACAAATTATAAAAACATACATAACATGAAGATCTTACATTTAATGGCTGTTGCGGCAGTTGCCGTATTGGCATCATGCGGAGGACAGAAACAGCAGAATGAGTCGGCCAACCCCATACTGACCGTCAGTGGCGGACAGATTCAGGGAGTGGTCACGGACTCGACAGACGTGATAGTATATAAAGGTATACCGTATGCTGCCGCTCCGGTTGGCGACCTGCGCTGGCAGAAGCCGCAACCGGTGACACCATGGGAAGGTGTACGCACGGCAGATACCTGGGGCAATGTTGCCATACAGGCTGCCCTCGACAATGGTGGTGGCGGTGGCAACTTCTATGTAAAGGAGTTCTATCAGGACGGTCTGCCACAGTCGAGCGAAGACTGTCTGTACCTCAACGTATGGACACCCCGCAGTGCTGCCGGCAAGGCAGACAGCAAGCTGCCTGTGGCAATGTGGATTCACGGTGGAGCATACGACCACGGCTGGGGCTATGAGATTACGATGGACGGACAGGAATGGGCGAAGCGCGGTGTGATACTCGTGACCATAAACTATCGCGTGGGCATCATTGGCTTCATGGCACATCCGGAACTGTCGGCAGAGGCTGATGGCGTGTCGGGCAACTACGGTACCCTCGACCAGATAGCAGCCCTCAAGTGGATACGCGAGAATATCTCGCAGTTTGGCGGTGACCCCGACAACATCACCATACTGGGACAGAGTGCAGGTGCCAGCAGCATCAAGAACCTCTGCCTGTCGCCCGAGTCGAAGGGCCTCATCAGCCATGCAATCATACAGAGCGGTGGTGGCATATCGGGCAAACGCAGCGATACCGGTGCTGAAGTACTTAAGGCATACGAGGAGCAAGGCAAGCAGCTCATGGACAGCCTCGGCTACACCAGCCTAGAACAGATGCGTGCCATTCCGGCAAGTGAACTACTGAAGATACAGCAGTCGGCAAAGATGCGCTTCCGCCCTGTCACCGACGGCAAGTATCTCCCGCAGACCTTCGACGATGCTACGCTCGATGGCAACATTGCCGACGTGCCATACATGATAGGCTATTGTGCCAACGACATAGGCAGCATGGGCGAGTCGATAAAACTGTTCTGTGAGACACGCAACACCCAGAGCCAGCAGCCGGCATACATGTATCTGTTTGCACGTGCCCTGCCGGGTGATGATGCAGGAGCATTCCACTCGTCAGAGCTGTGGTACACATTCCACACGCTGGACCGTAGCTGGCGTCCGTTCACTGCTGCTGACTATAAGCTTGCTGGCGAGATGACCGACAGCTGGACCGACTTTGCCAAGTATGGCAACCCCAACGGACAGGGTGGAGGCACATGGACCCCATGTACCGGCGACAATCCCTATGTCAAGGAGTTTCAAGTCGGCGAATCCGAATAAGGACATTCTGATGCAACGCTTTACGCCGAAATAGAGTAACTTTGCGGCAAAACACGTAAAAATATATGGAAAAGCAATTCAAACGCACTACGATAACGGCCGCGCTGCCTTATGCCAACGGCCCTGTACATATAGGACACATGGCAGGCGTGTATATCCCTGCCGACACCTATGCACGCTACCTTCGCCTCAAGCATGAGGAGGTGGTATTCATCGGAGGCTCCGACGAGCACGGTGTGCCTGTCACCATTCGTGCACACAAGGAAGGCATCACGGTGCAGGAGGTTGTAGACCGCTATCACAATCTCATAAAGAAGTCGTTCGAAGACTTCGGCATCTCGTTCGACATCTACAGCCGTACCACGAGCAGCATCCATCATAAGTTTGCCAGCGACTTCTTCCGCAAGCTCTATGATGACGGCAAGCTGGAGGAGAAGGTCACCGAGCAGTACTGCGACGAGGTTACGGGTGAGTTCCTGACCGACCGCAACATCGTGGGCGAATGTCCCCACTGCCACAACAAGGCTGCCTATGGTGACCAGTGTGAGGCATGCGGCTCTACGCTGTCGCCCGACGAGCTGATAAACCCCACCAACAAGAACAACCCAGGCCACGGACTGGTGAAACGCCCCACAAAGAACTGGTATCTGCCGCTGAACCAACATCAAGAGTGGCTCCGCAAGTGGATTCTTGAGGGACATAAGGAGTGGCGCAGCAACGTCTACGGACAGTGCAAGAGCTGGCTCGACATGGACTTGCAGCCACGCGCCATGACGCGCGACCTGGAATGGGGAATTCCTGTCCCCATAGAAGGTGCCGACGGTAAGGTGCTCTACGTGTGGTTTGATGCCCCGATAGGCTACATATCGAACACCAAGGAGCTCTGCGATGCGCATCCCGAGAAGTGGGGAACATGGCAGAAGTGGTGGCAGGATGAGGACACACGCCTTGTCCACTTCATCGGCAAGGACAACATCGTGTTCCACTGTCTGATATTCCCCGTCATGCTGAAGGCACACGGCGGTTATATACTGCCCGACAATGTGCCGGCAAACGAATTCCTCAACCTCGAGGGCGACAAGATATCGACATCGCGCAACTGGGCGGTATGGCTCAACGAGTATCTCGTAGACTTCCCCGGCAAGCAGGATGTGCTGCGCTATGTGCTTACAGCCAATGCTCCCGAGACCAAGGACAATGACTTTACATGGAAAGACTTCCAGGCACGCAACAACAACGAGCTTGTGGCGGTCTATGGCAACTTCGTGAACCGGGCATTGCAGCTTACGAGCAAGTACTGGGGTGGCATCACGCCACAGTGCGGTGGGCTGACCGATGACGACAAGGCTACTCTGGCAGAGCTGGCAGGAGTGAAGGAGAAGATTGAGAATCTGCTCGACAACTTCAAGTTCCGCGATGCACAGAAGGAAGCGATGAACATAGCACGCCTTGGCAATAAGTACATCACCGACTGCGAACCGTGGAAGGTGTGGAAGACAGACCCCAAGCGCGTGGAGACTATATTATATGTATGTCTGCAGGTCGTCGCCAACCTGGCAATAGCATTCGAGCCGTTCCTGCCGATGAGCAGCAAGCGTCTGCGCGACATGATAGGTATGGACAGCTGCGAATGGGACAACCTGGGACGCACAGACCTGATAGAGGCTGGACGCAAGCTTGGCACGCCGTCGCTGCTCTTCGAGAAGATCGAAGACGATACCGTCGAGGCACAGGTGCAGAAGCTGCTGAAGACAAAGGAGGCAAACGCTGCTGCGGCATACATGGCAAATCCTGTGCGCGATGCCATCAGCTACGACGACTTCGGCAAGCTGGATATACGCGTAGGTACGGTGCTGGAGTGCACCAAGGTGCCTAAGGCAGACAAGCTGTTGCAGTTCCTCATCGACGACGGACTGGACAAGCGTACCATCCTGAGCGGAATAGCAAAATACTACAAACCGGAGGAGCTGGTGGGCAAGCAGGTATGCTTCATCGCCAACCTGGCACCCCGCAAGATACGCGGCATTGAGAGTCAGGGCATGATATTGTCGGCAGAGAACAACGACGGCAATCTGTCTGTGGTGACTGTCTTGAGGGAGGTCAAGCCCGGCAGCGAGGTAAAGTAACAGAGACACGGTGCGGATGGGGAACGATGATCTGAAGGCGAAAGCCGCCCGAGGATTGTTCTGGGGAGGCTTGAGCAACGGCATTCAGCAGTTGCTGAGTCTCGTCATCGGCATCTTCCTTTCACGCCTGCTGACGCAGGCAGACTATGGCATGGTTGGAGTGCTTGCCGTCTTCTCGAGCATAGCTTCGGCGTTGCAGGAGGGCGGTTTCATCTCTGCCATAAACAAGAAGAAGGAGGTCTGCCACCGGGACTACAACGCCGTGTTCTGGTTCAGCACGCTGTGTTCCGTATGCGTCTATGCCGTGCTGTACATGTCGGCTCCACTCATTGCCGACTTCTACGGCGAGCCTCAGCTGGTTCCGCTGTCGCGCTATCTGTTCATCGGCTTCGTCATCTCCAGCCTTAGCGTTGCGCCACGAGCCTGTCTGTTTCGCAATCTGAAGGTCAAAGAGACATCCATTATCGGCATCAGTGCACTGGCGATGTCGGGCATCGCAGGCGTCTCGATGGCAGCCATGGGGTTTGCCTACTGGGGTATAGCGACGCAGACCATCGTGTATGTCGGCGTCATCACCGTGCTTAACTTCCGCTTTGCACACTGGCATCCTACGCTGGAGTTCGACTTCACTCCCGTGAGGCAAATGTTCGGCTTCAGCAGCAAGCTGATTGTCACAAACGTGTTCACCATACTCAACCAGAACCTGTTCTCGAATCTGCTCGGCAGGTTCTACACGGTCAGGGAGGTCGGCAACTTCACGCAAGCCAACAAATGGAACGGCATGGGGCATACGCTCATCACCAATATGGTTGGCGGTGTGGCGCAGCCGCTGTTCACCAAGGTTGAGGAAGATCCGGCACGGCAGCTGGCAGTATTCCGCAAGCTGCTGCGCTTCACAGCCTTCTTTTCCTTCCCCTTGCTGCTCGGGCTGGGCTTTGTCTCCGAGGAACTCATTGTGATTGCAATAACCGACAAATGGATTGAGAGTGCCCACATCCTCGGCATCCTCTGTCTGTGGGGCGCATTCATCCCGATATGCACGCTCTTCTCCAACCTACTGATAAGCCGCGGACATTCCGACACCTACATGTGGTGCACCATCGCACTGTGCGTGCTGCAGGCCGTGGCGCTCTGCCTGACGCATCCTTTCGGGCTTGACGTCATGCTGTGGACATTCACGGCGATAAACATACTGTGGCTCTTCGTCTGGTACTGCTTCGTGCGGCGTGAGACGGGGCTGACTCTTACTGACATGTTTCGTGACGTCTCTCCCTATCTGCTGCTCACGGCGGCGCTGATTGCCGTATGCCATGTGCTGTTCGGCACAGTCGGCAATGTCTACGTGAGCATAGTTGTGAAGATTGTCTTCGTCGGTGTGCTGTACATCGCCATACTGTGGCTTGCAGGCTCGGTGATACTGCGCGAGTGCATCGCTTTCCTGGCGGGCAGAAAGGAGGCAGACCGGTCATGAGGGTACTGGCAATCATAGTCTCCTACAACTTCATGCGCTGGATAGACCGCTGTCTGCCGAGTCTGACAGAGCAGGAAAACGTGTGTCGTCCCGACATCATGGTGGTGGACAACGGCTCTACCGACGGCACGTGCGACTACATCCGTAAGCACTATCCGCAGGTGCGGCTCGTGGAGAACCACTGCAACCTGGGCTTCGGACGAGCCAACAACGTAGGCATGAAGCTTGCCGTGGACGAAGGCTACGACGGTGTGCTGCTGCTCAACCAGGACGCCTGGATCGACAGAGACTGCCTCGCCAAGCTGGTGAAGGCAAGTGCCGGACATCCACAGTGCGGCATCCTCTCGCCGGTGCAGATGGCTGGCGACCATAAAGACCTGGAGCATGGCTTCAGCGTCTACACGGGCAAGACATCAGTCGGGGACATCCCTCAGGGCAGGGACATCGTGGAGGTGCCGTTCGTCAATGCTGCCATCTGGTACATGTCTGTGGCGACGATACGGACCGTAGGACTCTTCGCCCCGCTCTTCTACCACTATGGTGAGGACACGGACTATGCCAACCGTACGCGCTATCACCGTCTTGCAACCGCTTACGTGCCGTGTGCCTATGGCTGTCATGACCGTGCCGGACGGCAGCTGACGCACCCGGCATTCCGCCGTGCGGAGTATGTCTATCACCTGTCGGAATATGCCAACATCAACTACAGCCTTGCCCGCGCTTTTGCCTTCGGCGTGCTTGCCACGGTGAAGAAGGCACTGAAGTCGCTTGCCAAGTGCCAGTGGCGGAACCTCGCGATGTATCTCGGCATCGCCGCTACGCTCGTAGGCAGAAGTCCGGCAGTGATACGAACAAGAAATCACTCAAGGAGGACCATGGCATGACACCAGCACCGATACTGCTATTCGTCTATAACCGCCCGCGACACACCAGGCGCGGCGTGGAGTCGCTGCTGAACAACGACCTTGCCCGTGACAGCCGGCTCATCGTCTACTCCGACGCACCGCGGACAGCCGCCGATGCCGACAGCGTGAGGCAGGTGCGCGAGTATGTCCACAGCATCTCGGGCTTCAAGGAGATTGAGATAGTGGAGCGCACAGAGAACTGGGGACTGGCACGCAGCATCATCGACGGCGTGACAGCAGCTGTCGACCGCTATGGCAGGGTGATTGTGCTCGAAGATGACCTTGTCGTCGCTCCCTACTTCCTGCAGTTCATGAACGACGCCCTTGAGACCTATAAGGATGAACCGCGCGTGGGACACATTCAGGCATGCGACTTCACCCACGATGCCTCACTGCCAGACACGTTCCTGATAAAGTGGACAGGCAGCTGGGGCTGGGGCACGTGGGACCGGGCATGGCGTCTGTTCCAGCCCGACGGCACACAGCTGCTTGCGGAGCTGAGGCGGCGGAGGCTGACACGCGCGTTCGACTTCAACGGCGCCTATGGCTTCACCCGCATGTTGCTGCGACAGATACAGGGCAGGAACAACTCGTGGGCAATACGCTGGAACGCATCACTGTTCCTGCGGGACGTGCTGTCGCTCAACGTCGGCAAGTCGCTGGTGCGCAACGAAGGCTTCGACGGCAGTGGCACCAACTGTGGCGGCGGCGGACTCTATGCCTCCGACCTATGGATGCAACCGCTGCAGGTCGTCAAGCCTGAAGTCATGGAGGAGAACCTCGGGGCACGCAAGTCGTTCGAACGCTATTACCGCCACACCAACTCATTCCTCGCCAAAGCCATCCGGCGTATCAAGCGCACCCTTCATGGCGACTTCGGCGCCTGATGCTGCTGACGCTTTCTTGACAGCCATCAACATCGATACCCAATAACTTCCGGTTGATACTTATGCCCTTCCCAGTCCAGCAATCTGTACTGTCCTTGCAGGACTGGAGTCTCTTGCGGATGAGACTAGAGTTTTATGCGGATGATACTGAGGTCTTATGCGGATGGGACTGTCGTCTCATGCGGATGGGACTGCATCATCTCCCGCACAACGGCATAATCGCGTCAGCCGTGATGCGATGGCAGTTCTTGACGAAAGGAATGTCCAAAAATGCGTAACTTTGCAGCGTGAGTTTGAAGCCTGGATAGCCAGGGTCATGCAATGAGGGCACTTTTGATAAATACATCCGAACGTACAGGCGGAGCGGCAGTAGCCTGCGAACGCCTGATGGAGTCGCTTAGAGGCTATGGCATCAAGACCAAGATGCTGGTGCGCGACAAGCAGACCGACGAGGTGCAGGTGGTCGCCCTGGGCGGCAGCTGGAAGCATCTGCGCCACTTCCTGTGGGAACGCTTCGTGATATGGCTCGCCAACCGCTTCAGCCGCAAGAATCTCTTTGCCGTCGACATTGCCAATTCGGGCACCGACATCACCTCGCTGCCGGAATTCACGCAGGCAGACATAGTGCATCTGCACTGGATAAACCAGGGACTGCTGTCGATGGACGACATACGGAAGATACTCGACTCGGGCAAGCCGGTGGTGTGGACCATGCACGACATGTGGCCCTGCACAGGCATCTGCCATCATGCCCGCGACTGCAAGGGCTATACCCGTCAGTGCGGCAACTGCCAGTATCTGGCAGGCGGCGGACATCAGCACGACCTGTCGTACAAGGTGTTCAAGCAGAAGCAGCAGATACTTGCCCGCCACAAGGTGACCTTCGTCACGCCCAGCCGATGGCTGCAGGCACAGGCAGAGCAGAGCGCGCTGCTCGCCGGACAAGACATTCGCTGCATCCCCAATCCCATAGACACGAATGCCTTCAAGCCGCACGACAAGGCGGCAGCACGCACGGCATGCGGACTGCCACAGCAGATGCGTCTGCTGCTGTTCGGCTCGGTGAAGATAACCGACAAGCGCAAGGGCATAGACTATATGATTGAGTCGTGCCGCCTGTTGGCAGAACGGCATCCGGAACTCAGGGAGACACTCGGCGTGGTGGTGATGGGCAGCAACTCACGGCAGCTCGAAGGTCTGCTGCCGTTCAAGGTCTATGCGCAGGACTACGTGGCCGACAGCCGACGGCTCATCAACATCTACAACACCGCCGACATCTATGCCACCCCGTCGCTGGAAGAGAATCTGCCGAACACCATAATGGAAGCCATGGCATGCGGAGTGCCCTGCGTGGGCTTCAACGTGGGAGGTATACCCGAGATGATAGACCATCTGCACAACGGATACGTGGCACAGTACAAGTCGGCAGACGACTTCGCTAACGGCATCTACTGGCTGCTGACCGACCCGCAACGCGACATCATAGCCGCTGAAGCCGTGCGCAAGGTGCAGTCGCAGTATGCCCAGAGCGTCGTTGCACGCCAATACACAAATCTCTACAACAGCATCATCGACCGCAACAATGATTAGTCGTCCGACACCGGTATTCAGCATCATAACCGTCTGCTACAATGCAGCGGCAACGATAGAAGACACCATACAGAGCGTCATCTCACAGACATACCACCACACGGAATATATCATCGTCGACGGAGGGTCGAAAGACGGAACCATGGACATCGTCCGACGCTATGCCGACCGCATAGCGCACATCATCAGCGAACCGGACAAGGGACTGTACGACGCAATGAACAAGGGACTCCGCCTGGCTACAGGTGACTATGTCTGCTTCCTGAATGCCGGCGACGAGTTCCACGAGGACGACACGCTGCAACTCATGGTCCACTCCGTGAAGGGCGATGCCCTGCCCGACATCATGTATGGAGAGACCGAAATCGTCGACCGCAACGGACACTTTCTGCGCATGCGCCGCCACAAGGCTCCCGAACAGCTCAACTGGAAGAGCTTCCGCCAGGGAATGATGGTGTGCCATCAGGCATTCTTCTGCAAGCGGACCATCGCCGACGAATACAATCTGCACTACCGCTACTCGTCCGACTTCGACTGGTGCATCCGTCAGCTCAAGAAGGCGCAGTCGGTGCACAACACCCGCCTTGTCGTCATAGACTATCTCGACGAGGGACTGACCACACGCAACCGCCGCGCATCGCTCGTCGAGCGTCTGCACATCATGGCTCACCACTACGGATGGCCCGGCACCATTGCCCGCCACCTGTGGTTCGTCGTGCGCCTCATCGTGAAGCGGTGAGCGCATCAATCAAGTCGCGCATGCCCTCTGTGGCTTTCTTCTGAATGACGTGTATGCGGCGTGCCGAATGTGCATCCACAGGCTTGGGGTCGATAAGATAGATCTCGGCATCGCGGGACACGTAGTTGAGCAGTCCGGCAGCCGGATACACGTTGAGGCTTGTACCCACGACGACAAAGATGTCGGCAGTCTCCACAATCCCTACTGCTGTCTCAATCTCAGGCACTGCCTCGCCAAACCACACGATGAACGGGCGCAGCTGACTGCCGTCGGCAGCCTTGTCGCCCAGGTGTATGTCCTCCTCCGGTCCCAACTCACGCACACATCTCTTGTCGTCGGGCCATCGGCTGGAGCAAGCCTTCGTCAGCTCGCCATGCAGATGCACCACCTTGGTGCTTCCGCCACGTTCGTGCAGATTGTCGATGTTCTGCGTTATGACACTCACGTTGAAATGCTTCTCAAGTTCGGCAACGCCATAGTGCGCTGCATTGGGCTTCACGCCGAGCAGCTCGCGGCGCCGCTTGTTGTAGAAGTCAAGCACAAGCCTGGGGTTGCGCTCGAAACCCTCAGGCGTTGCTACATCTTCCACAGGATACTTATCCCACAATCCGCCGGCATCGCGGAACGTACTTATCCCGCTCTCGGCACTTATGCCAGCGCCAGTAAGGAAAACAAGATTCTTCATAATGCTTCTTTCTGTCCTTTTGCTTATTCGTTCACGACATCACAAATGTACTAAAGTGACGGCTATGGAGCACGACATTAAACATTTTTATCTGTCAGCCATCGGCGTTATTCGATATAAAGCAGTACTTTCGCACGCAAAATTGACATAAAGATATTTACGAACAATTGACAATATGGATAAGATAAGCTACTCGCTGGGAATGGGCATCGGCCAGAACCTGCTTGGAATGGGTGCAACGGATGTCTGCATAGAAGACTTTGCAAAGGGTGTTGAGGATATTCTGCAGGGCAAGAAGCCTGCCGTCGATCATAAGGAAGCACAGATTGTCGTCAGCCAGTACATCGACGAGCTCGACAAGAAAATGACCGAGGCACGCAAGAAGGCAAACAAGGAGTTTCTTGATGCCAATAAGCAGCGCAAGGAGGTGGTGACACTGCCCAGCGGATTGCAGTATGAGGTGCTTAATGAGGGTAAAGCCGACGGCAAACATCCCAAGGCTACCGACAAGGTGGAGTGCCACTATGAGGGCCGCCTGCTCGACGGAACAGTGTTCGACAGCTCCATACAGCGCGGACAGCCTGCAGTGTTTGGCGTGAACCAGGTCATACAGGGATGGGTTGAGGCTCTTCAGCTCATGCCGGAAGGCGCTAAGTGGCGTCTGTTCATACCGGACAATATGGCGTATGGCGAGCACGGCGCAGGCAACTCCATTCCGCCATACAGCGCACTGATATTCGACGTTGAACTATTGCATATATTATAACAGTATAACTTTTTTAAGGCAAAATGAAGAAAATTACATTAGTCCTGTCGTTGGCGGTATGCGCATTGGTATCGTCATGCACAGCACAGGGACAGAAGACACAGCTGAAATCAGAAATCGACTCATTGTCGTATGCCATTGGTATGTCACGCGTACAGGGTCTTGACGAGTATCTCGAGCAACAGGGAATCGACAGCACCATGATGGTCGAGTTCATGAAGGGTTTCAAGGAAGGTTCTGACAAATTCGACGCCCAGAGCCGCGCCCATGCAATCGGTGTACAGATTGGCCAGATGGTCAGCAAGAATTGGGTTGAGGGCATCAACGATCAGCTGTTTGGCTCAGACTCCACACAGACCATCAACCGCCAGTATCTTATCAAGGGCTTCATCGATGGTGTGACGCACGACTTGTCTGTCATGGACATGACAAACGCACAGTCCATCTCGGGCATGAAGATGCAGCAATTGCAGCAGCGACTGCTGGAAGAACGCTTTAGCGAAAACAAGGCTGCAGGCGAGAAGTTCTTGGCTGAGAACAAGACTAAGGAAGGCGTGCAGACCACAACCAGCGGACTCCAGTACAAGGTTGTGACTATGGGTACAGGTGCGAAGCCTGCACTCGACAATCAGGTGAAGGTGAACTACAAGGGTACACTGATCGATGGCACTGAGTTCGATAGCTCATACTCACGCAACGAACCCGCCACATTCCGTGTAAGTCAGGTCATCACCGGTTGGTCGGAAGCACTGCAGCTCATGCCTGTAGGCTCGAAGTTCATCCTCTACGTACCGCAGGAATTAGGCTATGGCTCGCGCGAGGTCAGCAACGAGATAAAGCCGTTCTCAACATTGATATTCGAGGTGGAATTGCTTGAGATTGTCAAGTAAAGAACGTTTTTCGTCTTTAAATTATCCCTTTTGCGTGCATTAGTTGAGAAAAAGAGCTACATTTGCTTACTTTCTGACTTCACGGAAAACAAATAATTAAGATTATGGATAAAATAGACAACTTGGACAGGCAGATTCTCACCATCATATCGAAGAATGCCCGTATCCCCTTCAAAGATGTAGCGGCACAGTGCGGAGTATCGCGCGCTGCCATACACCAACGTGTACAGCACATGATAGATTTGGGCATCATTATCGGCTCCGGCTATGAGGTCAACCCCAAGTCCTTAGGCTTCAACACCTGCACATACATCGGCATCCGACTGGACAAAGGTTCCATGTACAAGTCGGTGGTCAGTGAGCTGCAGAAGGTGCCTGAGGTCGTGGAGTGTCACTTCACTACTGGTCCGTACACCATGCTGACAAAGGTCTATGCACGCGACAACGAGCACTTGATGGACTTGCTCAACAACAAGATTCAGCAGATTCCCGGTGTCACAGCCACAGAGACGCTCATCTCGCTCGACCAAAGCATAAAGAACGGTGTGCCTATAGAGTACGACAAGAACAGCAAGAGGTAAACATCTGCAAGCCGGCAGCGACAGTAGTAGATTACCGACACACAGACCATGGATTTTCTGACAGACCACAACCTGACAGGTATCACGATAGGCATCAGCACGTTCCTGATAATAGGCCTGTTCCATCCGGTGGTCATCAAGGCGGAATACTATTGGGGCGTCCGGTGCTGGTGGCTCTTTCTTGTGGCGGGAGTGATAGGCATGGTGGCAACATTGTGTGTTGACAATGTCATCATCTCGTCGCTCTTGGGAGTATTCAGCTTCTCCTGCTTCTGGAGCATACTCGAACTGTTCGAGCAGGAGAAGAGAGTCAGGAAAGGTTGGTTCCCCAAGAATCCGAAGCGCAAGTATAAGTTTTAGGATAAAATACTTGCACATCTCTTGCTCAAACACTATCTTTGCACCGCTTCTCTGATGGGAGTACATATAGAGTAGGACTTGTAGCTCAGTTGGTTAGAGCAACAGACTCATAATCTGGAGGTCCCTGGTTCAAGCCCAGGCTGGTCCACTTCAAATAAGAGGCACTTGTGAGAAATCACAAGTGCCTCTTTCGATTAGTCGTATGATTTACTCTACTTGTACTTCTGATTAAGCAGTTGCTGATATATCTTTCTCTTCATGCTGATGTCCCTTACACCTTTTGAGATTTCTTGCAAATTCTTACCGGCCATATCCTGTGGCATGTGGTGCGCCGCACACTCCGAGGGTGCACTTTACATAGTGCGCCCCT
>CAVHJI010000027.1:0-15293 GCA_963636255.1 Bacteroidaceae bacterium
GCACACAGCGGGTCGACGGTGAGCGTGTGCAGAACCATCACTTCGTCGTCTTCGGCTGCATATAGCCAATGGCCGTCGGCATACTCCGGCACTTGAGTCGTGTTGATGATGGCAGATGCCACGACCCGCTTGTTGCCGTCGGTGGCGCAGCAGACGAACAGGTCTCCGCGTTCCAGCGCAGCAACGGCTGTGGCACGCACGGGATAGATCTTTGCGTCCCAGCCAATGGTGGCTTTGCCTAAACGTTCAGCCTCGTGTATGCGTGTATAGATAGCTTCTACGGCATCAATGTCGGCGGCTGTCGCCTTGCGGATGTCTGTCGCGCTTGTCTCCATGTTGTCAGTCCATTGTTTTCCGCAAAGGTAGTGCAAGATGGAGACAGAACAAAGCGAACCCTTACCGATTTTGTCCTTTCCTCAGACTCGGGACGGATGTTTCCGCAGGCACGGTAGCGCAGACTGACGTGCCGTCAGTCGCCGTTAAGCGGGGCGTTGAACACTTCGTCGCTGACCTCTTCCATCTGTATGGCGTGTTCCAGTCCTTTCACGAGGTCGGTCACCGTGATGCACTCGCAGTGGCTCCATGGCGTGGCCCCGTTCCAGTGCCGTACGTTACGTGGTGTCGTGATGACGTCGCCCTTGCGCAGCAGCCTTTTGGGCTTGCCTTCTTCCTGATAGTAGCCGTAACCGGACAGGATGAGCAGGGTCTGCTCTGCGTCCGGATGCATGTGCCAACGTCCGCGGCTTCCTTTCTCAAACAGGAAGGCTGTGGTCATGCAGTAGTCGCCAGAAGCCATCACGTTGAGGTAGACATCGCCTGTGTGGGTTGCCCGTCCAGCCTTGTTTCTGAGCGGAAATGTGGTTCCGCGGCTCTGCACCTGTGGTGCTGTCGCGGCTTCATCGCCGCCGAAGAGACGGAGGGCGTTCTGCCCGAGTATCATCTCGCGGTATGGTTGCAGGTCTGTCTCTTCGAGCAGGTATGTCTTCATGCGTTCAAGTCCGGCTGTCACTGTAGCAGCTGCCACGTAGGGATAGTCCGAGCCGTAGAGCAGATGGTCGGGCGTGGTGATGGTTAGCATCTGCCTGATTGTCTCGGGCGAGTGTGCACCCGCAAGGTCATAATACAGTGATTTGAGGCAGGCATCCCAGTCGATATCTCCCACTAAACCACTGCTTTGCATGACGGATGTCAGCGACTTCATGCGCGGAACTGCCAGTGGCATGAACGCGCCGCAGTGAGGCACGACGAACTTCAGATTGCTGTAGCGTGCCGGCACATTGCGTGTAATCATGTTTGCCACGGCACGGGTGGTCTCTGCCAGATATTCTTCCATCGCCAGCGGCGTTTGCTCCATGACCTGTGTGTTCATGGGGTCGGGCTTATGTGGATGTATGATTATCACGGCATTACGCTCGTTCAGCACAGACATCAGTGTGTCCAGCTCTGGCGTGCCAAGATACTGTCCGCGAGCGTTGGTCGCGAGCTTTATGCCGTCGGCATGCAACGTGTCGAGTGCGTAGACTGCCTCCCTGACAGCCGCATCAACATCGGGAAGAGGCAGGGCTGCACAGAACAGGAAGCGTCCTGGGTGCTTGGCCTTGGCGCGTGCTGCCGCTTCGTTCGACTGGCGCACAGCACGTGCGCTCTCTTCTGCATTGCCGAAGTAAGGTTGCGGGGCAGGCATCGTGAGCACTGCCGTTTGTATTCCGGCTTCGTCCATCAGGTTGAGGCAGGTCTCGACCGACCATTGCGGCAATGGAAAGCCTTCTTCGGCTTCTGCGTTGTGCTGCTTCAGGAAGTCTCTGTAGCTGCTGTCGAGTATGTGGCTGTGGACATCGACCACGATGTCATGACTACTGTCGGTGATGCCTGCACCGCGTGCCGGTGTCTGTGCACCGGACGTGCTGCCAAGCAGCAGTGCGGCAGACAGTGCGACCATTTGTTTGCTGTTCTTCATTGACGTTTCTCCTCGGCGTTTATGTGTTGTCTGCAGACAAAAGTACACCATCTGTTCTGCGTCGTACCTAATAGTTTTACCGAACGTGCAACCCTTTTCACTTAAAACCGCTAAATTCGCACATCGGGGAGAAGACAAAGAGATGAACCAGGTACTTGACATTGTGTCCGTGAACGACTATGCACGCTATGTGGGGGCAGACATCCTGCATCCCGACATCTGCGTTGTGCATTACGACGAGCTGCAGCACTGCCGCCACAGCATGAACCGCTATGGCGTGTACGGCCTGTTCCTTATTAAAGAGAGTCCCTATAGCATCTCCTACGGGCAGGGACAGTATCACTTCTCTTCAGGTACGCTGATGTTTGTCGCCCCCGGACAGATGGGCGGAGTGCCCGACGACGGCGAGGAGATACACATCAAGGGATGGGCACTCCTGTTCTCGCCGCAGCTGATAGCCGGTTCACGTCTGGAGACTGACGTGGAAGACTGTCACTTCTTCTCCTACTATGAGAATGAGGCTCTGCGCATGCAGCCTGCCGAATGTCGCACCATTGAGACTTGCATCAGGATGATACGCTATGAGTTGTGCGAGCATCATGACGAACCGCGGCAGCAGGAGATTGTCGTCTCGTACTTGCAGCTGGTGTTCGAGTACAGCCGCCGTTTCTACATCCGGCAGTTCATGGCAGAAAGCACAGACAGCGACCACGACCTGCTGAAACGGTTTGACGAACTGCTCCGGCGTTACTACCGCGACGAACTGCAGCTCACTCGCGGATTGCCGACCGTGAAGTATTGTGCTGGCAAGATGTGCCTGTCGGCAAACTATTTCGGTGACCTTGTACGCCAAGCCTCAGGAATGTCTGCCATCGGCACCATACAGGCGTTTGTCATGCGTCGTGCCCTGCAGCTGCTGTCGGCTGGCAAGAGTGTTGGTGAGACAGCCTATCTGCTCGGCTTCGAATATCCGCAGCACTTCACGCGGCTGTTCAAGAAGCACTTCGGCATTCCGCCAAGCCGCCACATGGAACTGTCGAGGCGGCAGTAGAACAGCCGGTCTTCACCGTTTCCATGCGTGTAGAATCAAAGAAAAAGCCGGATGAAATTCCACCTTTCTGTGGACGTACAGCCATAACATCAATGGACGTACGTCCACAAAACTGTGAACGTACGTCCATGGGAATGTTGATTTTTCAGTCCGTTACAAGCGACTGATGCGCTATGCGGCTATTCGTCGTAGTGGGTGTCGAGATAGGTGACGTGCGTCACGAGATATTCGTCGATGCCGTGCTTGCCGTCGGCACCGCCGATGCCGCTCTTCTTGATGCCTGCATGGAATCCCTGCATGGCTTCGAAGTGCTCGCGGTTGACGTACGTCTCACCGAACTGCAGGTTGCGACACACCTTGGCTGCCGTGTCGATGTTGCTGGTGAAGACCGATGATGCCAGTCCGTATTCTACGTCGTTCGCCCAGGCAATCACCTGATCCGTGTCTGTGAACTCCACAATTGGGAGCACCGGTCCGAAAGTCTCCTCGTGCACGATGTCCATCTGTTGTGTGCAGCAGTCAAGCAACGTGGCAGGGTAGAAGTAGCCCTTCGTGCCCACGCGCTGTCCTCCACAGAGCACCTTTGCTCCTTGCTGGATTGCCTTTGCGACTTTCGCTTCCACGCTCTCGAGCGCGCGCTTCTCCACCAGCGGTCCCATGTCGACTGTGTGGTCGGCACACGGATCGCCCACCTTCACTGCCTGGAACTTCTTCAGCAGGATGTCGGTGAATTCCTTCTTCACGTCCTTGTGCACGTACACGCGCTCGGCGTTGTTGCAAATCTGTCCGTTGTTGCCGATGCGGCTGTCGAGTATCCACTGTGCAGCCTTCTCAAGGTCGGCATCGGGGAAGACGATGGCTGGAGCCTTGCCTCCCAGCTCGAGCGACACCTTGGTGATGTTCTTGCTGGCAGCAGCCATGATGCTTTGTCCAGCACCCACTGAGCCGGTGACGCTAACGATGTCTACCAGCGGACTTGAGGCGATGTGGTCGCCCACGACAGAACCGCGTCCGGTGACGATATTGATTACGCCTGCTGGCACTCCGGCCTCGTCGGCAACCTCAGCAAATGTGGTGCAGTTCTCCGGCGTGAGTTGCGACGGCTTTATCACGATGGTGCATCCGGCAATCATGGCTGCTCCCGCCTTGCGTGCTATGAGGAAGAACGGGAAGTTCCATGGCAGGATGCCGCCGACAACACCTATAGGACGTTTGGTCAGGATGATGGTCTCGCCGCGACGGTCGCTCGGAATCACCTCGCCCTCGATGTGGCGTGCGAATGTTGCCATGTAGTCGAAGTAGTCGGCGGTGACGGCGACCTCGGTCTGTGCCCACGACTGTGTCTTGCCCTGCTCGCGCATTATGATGTCGACAAACTCGTCGTTGCGGCGGCGTATGCCGTCGGCAATCCGGTTGAGATACTTGGCACGCTCGACGGCAGGTGTTGCTGCCCATGCGCCCTGGGCTGCACGTGCCGCCTTCAGAGCCTGGTCGGTGTCGTACTCGTCGCCGGCAGGCTGACGCGATATGACTTCTTCTGTTGAGGGATTGAGTACGTCAATCCACTGCTTTGAGTGTGACTCAGCGACAAACTTGCCGCCGATGTACATTTTCAGGTCTTTCATTGTTCAATGGTTTTTTAAGATTACTGTCAGGTTAATTTTACGTCTACTGCAAATGTAACCTTTTCCTGACACTGTCACCAATACTGGCGTACGTTTTCAACGTTATTTAGCAAACTTTTTCTGTTTCCGTTGCAACATTTCCGTCGTTGCGCTGCGTCTAATGCGTGAAATCATTTAGGAAGAACAGAGAATGAAACGACAACTCACATCACTAATGCTGTTGCTCGCGGTCATTGCCACCGCAACAGCTGCAACAGGAAACGCCGCAACTATCGAGTCTGCATCCCTCAGGACAAGGCAGACACCGATACAAACCATAACGGGTCGCGTGCAGACGCAGGACGGAGAGCCGCTGGCGTATGCCAACGTCGTACTGCTGTCGATGCCCGACTCGACATTCGTCAAGGGAGCCATCACTGCCGACGACGGCACGTTCAGCCTCGAGGCACGCTGCAACGGCGGCATCATCAGGGTCAGCTCCGTGGGATATAAGGACACCACGGTCGATTGCACAGGCAGCGACGCCGGGACAATCATAATGAAGGAAGACGCACAACTGCTGGGCGAGGTTGAGGTGACAGGCCGTATGCCACAGTACCGCCAGGGTGCTGAAGGCTTGCAGACAAACATTGAGGGGACGGTGCTGAGCAAGCTCAACACTGCCGAAGACGTGCTCCGCAACGTGCCGACAGTCACCAGGACCAACGGCGGATGGGAGGTTTTAACAAGCTGAAGGAACTTACCGTCGCACCGTTCCTCGAATACGGACACAAGACCCCCATAGGACAACTCTCCGCAGGATTGCGCTACGAATATGTGCGCTTCAGGTACTACAACGACGGCATCTATCAGCCTGAGCAGAGCCGCTCGTACAGCAATATCTATCCCAACGCGAGCCTTGCCACGCAGATTGGGAAAGTGGGACTGCAGCTGAGCTACTCCGTCAAGACACAACGGCCCAGCTATTCGCAGTTGAGCAGCAGTTACACCTATGCCAACCGCTTCACGATGCAGACGGGCAACCCACTGCTGAAGAACGAGACGGTGCACAGCGTGGAGCTTGGCGGAACGTGGAAATTCCTGCAGTTCTCCGTCGGCTATCAGGACCGCCGCAATGCCATAATCTACTGGATTGGACAGGTGGCGGGCAACGAATCGGTGATTCTCCTGTACAACATCAACCAGCCAAGCCTGAAGGCTATGACAGCCTACGTCAGCGCATCGCCGAAGTTTGGACTGTGGTCGCCGCAGTACAGCGTGGCAGTGATGAAGCAGTGGTTCTCCGTCACCGACGGTGACACGCGCTACACGTTCAACAAGCCCATCTTCGTGTTTCAGCTGAACAACGCCTTTAGCCTGCCGTGGGGGCTGACCGCCAACGCCAACCTGAGCACACAGAGTCGTGGCAATTTCGAGAATGTGAAAATCAAGCGCTCGCAGTATGTACTCGATGTGTCGCTCCGCAAGGCGTTCCTCAAGGACGAAGCCCTGACAGTCGAGGTACGCGGGGAGAACATTCTGAACCGTCAGAACCAATGCAACGAAATATATACTCTGAACGCCAACTTCAAGCAGTCTTCCGACCGTAGGTACAGCCGCTACGTCACGCTGACCGTTAGATACAAGTTCAACACCACGCACAGCAAGTACCGTGGCACCGGTGCCGGCAGCGATGCAGTCAACCGAATGTAGGTGGCTGCCCGCGGGGGAGGCTGTGTCGAACCGGCTTGCTGATGCTCTGTAGGGGTGTCCGTCGATGCTTTCCAACGATGGGCATCGTTGGGTTCCAAGAATGCCCATTCTATGGTCCTTTGAATGGGCATCCTTAGGTGCTATGAATGCCCATCCTTAGACCCTAAGAATGCCCATCCTTAGGGTGCCTCAAGGGGCAAACACGGATTTTTTGAACGGTTTCGTTCAAAATTGAAGGTTCTTGAACGAAAACCGGGTTCTTTTGAACGGTTTTTGAACGGTTGTTGAACAGTTCTTGAACGGTTTTTGAACGAACGGTAAACGGACAGATAGTAAAACACTATTGAAAGAGCTGAAACACTATTGAATGAGCTGATTTTTGTAGGTTGATATACTGGTTTGGCATTTTATGTGTACTTTTGAAGCCCGATATGTTCGGAACATACTTTTTAAAGTCAACGCGTGTTATGTCAATAAGATATGGATTAATAGCGGCAGGAGAGGGGTCGCGCCTTGCATCGGAAGGTGTCAGCGTGCCCAAGCCGCTGGTCAAGGTTGGCGGTGAGGAGCTGATAGGGCGCATGATCCGCATATTCCAGCAGAACGATGCTGAGTCTGTGAGCGTCATTGTCAACGACAAGATGCCCGAAGTCTACGACTACCTGATGAACCTGAAGACGGACGTACCACTCGACATTGTGGTCAAGTCGACACCGTCGTCGCTCCACAGCTTCGGCGAGTTGCGGGCCTTCTTCCTTCAGAACCCCGCCCAGCAGGACCGGAACGGACTCTTCAGCATAATGCCCTATCTGCGTCGCGGCAGTTCCAAATTCTGCCTCACGACTACCGACTCCGTGTTCAACGAAAAGGAGTTCCACAACTACATCAAGTACTTCACTTCCGACACCTTCCGCGACGATGCCCTGATGGGTGTCACCTCCTATATTGATGACGAGAAGCCACTGTACGTGCGCACCGACTTCGGCACGCTCGAGGTAACGGGCTACGAAAATCAGGCATACGAAGGCTGCAAGTACATCAGCGGAGGCATATACTGCATGAATCAGAAAGCTCTGGATTTGCTTCCGAAGGCTCTTGGCAGTGGCGTGGAGCGCATGCGCGGCTTCCAGCGTTACATGATAGAGCAGGGGATGAAGTTGCAGGCATATCCGTTCAGCAAGGTCATCGACATCGACCACGCCACCGACATTGCCGTGGCTGAGGAGTTTCTGAAAACGGGAAAATAGATGAGTCTACATACGATTGCAGGTGTGCAGCGTCACACCGACTTTTCCCCAAACCACGTGGGAAACGATGCCGCCATCTTCGCCGCTGTGACGGAGAACCTCCGTGCCGCCGGACACACGGTGAACGTCTATACCGAACTGGACTACATAGCCGGTCGCGGCAACGAACGCTACCTATATAATATGGTGCGCAGCCACGCCGCCCTGCAGCGTCTGCAACAGCAGGAACGCAATGGCGCGGTGGCAGTGAACTCGGGCTTCGGCATTGAGAACTGCACGCGCGAGAGAATGACAACGATACTGACGGACAGTGGCGTGCCTCACCCCAGGAGTGTGGTGATGAACGTCACCGACGAAGTGCCGCAGAGCATGAAGGACGGCTTCGAACCGTGCTGGGTGAAGCGGGCAGACTTCCACGCCATACACAAGGAAGACGTGACTTATGTACGCAACCTCGGTGAGCTGAAGGAGGTGATGAACGAATACGCACTGCGCGGCATAGGACGCGTGGTCGTAAACGAACATCTCGCCGGCGACCTGATTAAGTTCTACGGAGTCAACGGCACCGACTTCTTCTACTGGTTCTATCCGTACAACATGAAGCACAGCAAGTTTGGCCTGGAGAAGATCAACGGTGCACCCGTGGGCATTCATTTCTCCGAGGACACGCTGAAGCAGATATGCAACCGTGCGGCTTCGGCGCTGAATGTCGATGTCTATGGCGGCGATGCCATTGTGAATGCCGACGGTACGATGAAGATAATAGACTTCAACGATTGGCCCAGCTTCGCGCCCTGTCGCGATGAGGCTGCACGCGCCATTGCTGAAGTAATAGTCAGAAAGATTGAAAATACACACAGGAATGAACAGTGAGGAACAACAACAGCTGCAGTCGTCGTTGAAGTCGGCTGACACTGAGGAGTGGCTTGACCTGAAGTTCTATCGTCCGCTTGGACTGCACTGGGCGCTGCTGTTCAAGCGCTTGGGCGTAACGCCAAACGCCATCACCATTGCGTCGATATTCCTCGGCATGGGTGCGGGCGTGATGTTCTATTTTGACTCGTTGCCGCTGACGTTGGTGGGAATAGTACTGCTCGTCTGGGCGAACACCTACGACAGTGCCGACGGACAGCTGGCACGTCTCACCGGTCAGAAGTCGGAGTTGGGACGTATCCTCGACGGCATGAGCGGAGACGTCTGGTTCATCTCCATCTATCTTGCCATCGTGCTGCGGCTCATGCCGACATGGTCGTTGTGGATATGGCTGCTGGCAGCGGCAGCAGGCTATTCGCACAGCACGCAGGCTGCCATTGCCGACTACTATCGTAACATACACCTGTTCTTCCTCAAGGGGAAGCAGGGCAGCGAATTGGACCGCGCCGACGGACAGGAAGAGCTGTATCGCTCGCTGTCGTGGCACGACAACTGCGTTAAGAAGCTGTTCCTGTTCTTCTACAAGGGCTACACCGCACGTCAGGAGTCGGTGACGCCGCAGTTCCAGAGGTTCTTCAGCTTGCTGAACCAGAAGTATAGCGACGGCGTGGCACCGGAGGACATCCGTCAGACGTTCCGCCAGAAGAGCCTGCCCCTGATGAAATACACCAACATACTGTCGTTCAACACCCGCGCCATAGTGCTATGCCTGTCGTTGCTCGCTTCGATGCCGTGGATCTACTTCGTGTTCGAGCTGACAGTGCTCAACGGTCTCCTTATATACATGGTGCGCCGTCATGAGCGGTTGAGCGACGAGATGTACCGTCTCATCGGTAGCGAACACACACAAGACAGATGAAGAGCAAATACCGCAACATATTTCTTGCGTTCGGCCTCGCGGCAGTGGTAGTGATGCTGCTGACCATGAACGTCTCCTACGACGAGCTGCTTGCCAATCTGCGCAGTGCCGGCGGCTATCTGCCGCTCATCCTGCTGCTGTGGCTCGTGGTCTATGCCATCAACGCACTGTCGTGGTATGTCATCGTGCGCAGCGGCGGTCCCATGAACGGACTGTCGTATCTCAAGCTCTACAAATACACCGTTTCGGGTTTCGCCCTCAACTACGTCACTCCCGTGGGGCTGATGGGCGGTGAGCCTTACCGCATCATGGAGCTGAAGCCGTATGTGGGCACCGAGAGGGCCACGTCGTCGGTGATTCTCTATGTCATGATGCACATCTTCAGCCACTTCATGTTCTGGGCGAGTGCGGTGCTGTTCTACGTCTGCTTCTACAAGGTGACGGTCGAGATGGGCATACTCATGGGCTTCATTCTGCTGTTCTGCATCGTCATGGGCACACTCTTCGCCAAAGGATACAGGCACGGCATGGCGGTGGCGTTCATACACCTTGGCAGCAAGATTCCGTTCCTGAAGCATACGGTAGACCGGTTTGCACAGCGGAATGCGCACCACCTGAAGAACATCGACGAACAGATATCGCTCCTGCACCGGCAGAAGAAGAGCACGTTCTACAGCTCGCTGCTGTTGGAATATGCGGCACGCGTAGTCAGCAGCGGTGAGGTTTGGCTCATCCTCAACGTCATTGCCACCGACGTCAGCTTCATCAGCTGCATCATAATACTTGCATTCTCGTCGCTGATGGCGAACCTGCTGTTCTTCATGCCCATGCAGCTGGGAGGACGCGAAGGCGGATTTGCCCTGGCGGTCGACGGAATGCGAATGGCGGGTGCCTACGGTGTGTTTGCCGCACTGCTGACGCGTGTTCGCGAGCTGGTGTGGATTGTCATCGGTCTGGCGCTGATGAAGGTCGGCAACAGCAAGATTCCCGAAGCTCCGTCCGACGAAACGGAAGGGCAGGAACCAACAATGAAGCAAGAGGAACACAGAAATGATTGAACGAGACAGAATAAAAGCTCTGGCATTCGACTTCGGCGGCACGCTCGACTCGCCGTTCATGCACTGGGCAAACCTTTACATCAAGATCTACAACGAGAAGCTCGGCCTGCAGCTGACGCGCGACAGCTTCTGGGACTCCTACGTCGCTGCCGAACGTGAGATGGAACGCCTGCAGCCCGTCAAGGCGACCGACGGCTTGCAAGCCACACAGGCGTGGAAGGCGAAGCTCCAGCTTGCCGAGATGACGAAGCGCGGTGTTGTGCCCGACACGGAGCCCAACCGCACGGAACTGCCTGTCAAGGCTGCCAAGGCTGTGACCGAATTCACGAGCGAGTATATCGTCCGTTCACACCGTGTGCTCGAGAAGCTGTCTGCAGACTACCGCCTGCTGCTCGTGTCAAACTTCTACGGTAATCTGAAGACCATCGTCGGCGACTTCGGCATGACGCCGCTGTTCGAGAGCATCACCGACTCAACGGTTGTCGGCATCCGCAAGCCCGATCCTGCCATTTGGCAGCTGGCGTTCGACGGTGCGGGACTCAAAGCTGAGGACGTGCTGGTTGTCGGCGATTCGATGAAGAACGACATGCGTCCGGCGCTGTCGCTCGGCTGTCAGGTGGTGAAGTGCTGTGCCGACGGCGAGGAACATCCCGAAGGACTTACGTGCATCACGGAGCTGGAACAGCTCGTGCCGCTGGTGATCTGACGTGTGCCGTGTTCAGTCGGCAAAGCGCAGAGTCTCCACTTTGCGCAGCCGCGACAGCAGACGCTCCTCGAGGCTCTTGCGGATGCGGAGCGTCATCATGCAGTCGTTGTCGTAGCTCTGGCTGACAATGCGCGGCTCCTCTTCCTTCACAATGCGCATCACGTCGTTCATGAACGGAAACTCGAAGGCAAAACTCATCTCGACATCGACGGTACGTTCTTCCACCGTTGCTGCCCGCAGGGCTTCGGCGGCTGCGGCTTTGTATGCCACGATGAGACCGCTCGTGCCAAGCTTGATGCCGCCGAAATAGCGCACCACAACCACGAGCACGTCGGTAAGTCCGGCGGAGTTTATCTGGCCGAGTATGGGGCGTCCGGCAGTGCCGCTCGGCTCACCGTTGTCGTTGGCGCGGAACACGCTACGGTCGGCGCCAAGCACGTAGGCATAGCACACGTGGCGGGCGTCGTAATACCGCTTCTCGTATGCCTTCACCGCCTCCTTCACCTCGTCGGTGTTCGTCACCGGCACGGCAAATGCCAGGAACTTGCTCCGCTTCTCGGTGTAGGTGCCTTCGGCTGTCGCTGCTATGGTCTTGTAAACGTCTTCCATGTTCTCTCTCTCTCCGTGGTGCAAAAGTAGGAAGTTTGGCCCTCTTGCGGAAACATTGCCGACTGGTTTTGCGCCAGTGTCGGACGGAATTCATAACTTCGCGCAGTCCCTCCCGCTTGGACGAGGACACCTCTATATACCGACGCGCATGAAGATAGCGATACTACAGACCGACATTGTGTGGGCAGACGTGCAGTCAAACCTGCAACGGGCAGACGCTCTCATTGAGGGCAGCGTGGAGCCCGATGCCGACATCGTAGTGCTGCCCGAGATGTTCTCGACGGGTTTCGCCACGCAGCCCGAGGGCATTGCCGAGGAAGAAGGCGGCGAGACGCTACGCTGGATGCGGCGCACAGCCTGCCGCCGTCAGTGCGCCGTGGCAGGAAGCGTTGTCACGCACTCGCGCGGTAGCTTCTTCAACCGCTTCTTCTTTGTCGAACCCGACGGAACCACAAGCACCTACGACAAGCGGCACCTGTTCACCTTCGGTGGCGAAGACCGCTGCTTCAAGCCCGGCAACAGACGCACGGTGGTGAACTTCCGCGGTGTCAGTATACTGCTCCAAGTATGCTACGACCTGCGCTTTCCCGTCTTCAGCCGCAGCTGCGGTGACTACGACCTCGCGCTCTATGTCGCCAACTGGCCCGAAGCACGCATGGACGTGTGGCGGACGCTGTTGCGGGCACGTGCCATCGAGAACCAGTGCTACGTGGTTGGAGTCAACAGGGTGGGGGCTGACGAGTATTGTCAGTACTCCGGAGGGAGCATGATTGTCGACCCGTACGGACGCATCGTGGCGCAGTGCACCGACAACGAGGAAGGTGTGGCGACAGCCGTATTGCGCCTGGAAGCCATGAAGTCATTCCGCCAGAAGTTCCCCGTGCTCGACGATGCCGACCTCTTCAAGGTGCTCGAGACAAGGATGTAGCGTCGGCGTTGTGCACCCTGTAATTCTTTTTTGCTTACCTTTGCACGCTTTTTTCTGCCTCCGTCTTCCTGCCGAAGGGTTTGGCTGGGAACGGAAGCAAGGCACACAACGTCTATTTCTTTTTTTTTTGATAACGAGGAGATATGAAAGCTCTGTACACTGTTCTGTTGCTTGTCGTGTCGAACATCTTCATGACCTTTGCCTGGTATGGCCACTTGAAGTTGCAGGACATGAAGATTTCCACCAACTGGCCCTTGATAGCCGTCATTGCGTTCAGCTGGGGACTGGCGTTCTTTGAGTACTGCTGCCAGGTGCCTGCCAACCGCATTGGCTTCCACGGCAACGGCGGACCGTTCTCGCTGATGCAGCTGAAGGTCATTCAGGAGTGCGTCAGCCTCATAGTCTTCACGCTGTTCACCTCTGTGGTGTTTCGCGGCGAAGCCCTGCACTGGAATCATTTCGCAGCCTTCGTCTGCCTCATTGCCGCCGTCTACTTCGTGTTCCTGAAGTAGTAGTGACAGTCTCCACGCCTGTTTCTATTCGCTGATGCGGCGCTTCATGCCTTCGGACATGTAGACCTGATATTCTCCGTCCTCGCCGGTGTAGATGAGGTATGCGTCGATGCCGTTGTGGCGGTCGAGGAACTCACGCGCCTTGTCGAGCCCCATGACCATGAACGATGTGGCGTAGGCATCGGCACTCATGCAGTCGTCGGCAATGACCGTGGCGGAGAGAATGCTGTGCTGCACAGGATAGCCCGTGTGCGGGTCGATGGTGTGGGCATACTTGCGTCCGCCCTTGTAGTAGAAGTTGCGGTAGTTGCCCGATGTGGCTATGCCGACGTCGGTGATGGCAAGAATCGTCTGCAGCTCGCTGTTGACCGACAGTGAGTCGTCCTGCGGCTTGTTGATGCCGATGTGCCAGACGTCGCCGCTCGGATTCTGTCCTGCAACATCCACCTCACCGCCGATGTCGACCATGTAGTTGCTGACGCCCTTGCGCCGCAGCAGAGAGGCGATGATGTCGACGGCATAGCCTTTGGCGATGGCGCTGCAGTCGAGCATGGTGCGCGGGTCTTGCTTCTGGATGCCGCCGTCGGGCGTGAGTTGAATCTTGTTGTACCCGACCATCTGCATCAGGCTGTCGATGGTTGCCGTGTCGGGCTCGATGTCGTGCTTGAAGCCGAAGCCCCAGGCGTTGACCAGTGGAGCCACGGTGATGTCGAAGCAGCCGTCGGTGGCTTGCGATATTTCGAGGCTGCGCTTGATGACGTTCGTGAAGAGCGTGTCCGGCTTTATGTCTTCGTTGCGGTTGACGCGCGAGATGGTCGAGGTGTCGTTGAACATCGACAGCGAACCGTCGAACAGTTGCAGCTCGCGGGTGATGTCGTCCTTGAGGCTCTCGGGGTGTTGGTACTTGATGTTGTACACGGTGCCGAAGATGAAGCCCGTCTCGCTTTGGAATGTACCTGTGTTGCCGCCGGTGCAGCCGCCGAGCGTTGTCAGAATTGCTGCCGCAAAGGTTGCCGCAACGATGGTTGTCTTCATGCCGTTGACTGTTGTGGTGTCCATATTGCTCTTAGTCTTTTGTCTCTTTGTCCCTTTGTCTTTAAGCCTCTCAGTCTCTCAGTCTTGTTTGTCTTTGAGTCTCTCAGTTTCTTCTATATTATCCCCGAATGCTCGAGCAGAATCTTCACGCCTATCAGTATAAGGATTATGCCGCCAATAAGCTCGGGCTTGATGCGCTGTCCCAACTTCTTGCCGCAGACGATGCCGAGCGAGAAGCCCGCCAGCGACATCAACAGCGACACGAGTCCGATGACGATGACGGGGAACATCAGGTCGACGACGGTCTTGTATTCGAGGCACGCAAACGAGATGCCGACAGCCAGAGCGTCGATGCTCGTTGCCACAGCCATGACGAGCATGGTGGTGGGCTTCTTGGGGTCGATGCTGTGCGCCTCTTCGGGCTTGAAGGCATCCATTGTCATCTTCACGCCCAGATAAGCCAGCAGTCCGAAGGCTATCCAATGGTCCACGCCCTCCAGCAGACTGCTGAAGTGTATCATGCAGAACCATCCGATGAGCGGCATCATGCCTTGGAAGATGCCGAAACAGAGTGCCGTTGCCAGCATCACGCGCCATTGGAAGCTCTTGAGTATTATGCCGCTTGTCGTCGACACGGCGAAGCAGTCCATGGCCAGCGCCACGGCCAACAGCAGGATTTCTAACGTTCCCATTCTCTCTTGTCCTTTGTGAAGATACTTTGTAAAAAATATTTGTGTGTTCAGAGTTTCACCGGCAGTCGGTAGACGATGCTGTAGGTCAGACCGAAGACGTTGCTCTTGTAGCGTCCGTATCCGCCAACGTAGTAGGGGTCTCCATATTCGCTGACCGATGCCGACAGCTTGTACTTCAGCCTCACGTTCCACGTCATGTATATGCTTCCGCTGACGTTCACCCGCACTCCTGCACACAGCTCAATCCAGTGCATCGTCGCCTTCATGCCGTCGTGGCTGTAGGTGCCGTTGTCGCCCCAGATGGGATCGGTCAGGTTCGTCAGGCTTGCCGAACTGCTGTCGGCGGCTGTATTCACGTCGTAGGTCGTTGTCCCGAAGCCGTAGCGGAA
>CAVHJI010000027.1:15402-18298 GCA_963636255.1 Bacteroidaceae bacterium
AGCTGTAGTGTGTGTCGTAGTCGTTGGAGGTGCTGCTCTTTCCGTAGCCCAGCTCCACGGTGGGGAAGAAGCGGTGCTTGATGTCGAGGTCGGCAAAAGCTTCCACCGAGTAGTTGTCGCTGCCGAGGATCTTGGTGGCAGGTCCCAGTACGTCGATGCCGACATCCAGTCCGTTCAGCAGCGGGTACTCAATCTCCGGCTCGGTGTTGCGGCGTTCGGTCCTCTGCTGTTGGCTGCTGTTGTTGCTGTTGATGTTGATGTTGCTGAAGCTGCGGCCAATGCCCTGTGCCGCCATGCCCTGCACGGTCAGAACCAGGAACAGGAGCACTGCTGCCAGCTGCCGCCAACGGTGCGGCTCAGCTGTGTTTGGGATATATCTTGATGTTTTCTGTTCCATCTGAATTGGCTGTTGCGTTGGTGACCACTATGGAGTCTATCCGGTGTGTGGTGTAGCTCATCCCCGTCAGCTTTTGACGGACGGCATAGTTGCAGTCCATCGACAGGAAATAGACGGTGTTGTCGTGGAAGAAGGTGACGGTGTCCTTGTTGCCGATGGCCGGCAGTGTGTCGGCTGCACTAAGCACGTAGCTCAGCACCATCGTCGTGCTGCCCTCGTGGAAACGCAGTGGCAGACTCATCGACGTGACGTTCTTCTCGTCGTTGATGATCACCGAGTCGGTGCCGAGGGCGGTGACGTGGAGCTGCGGAATGGTGTCGGTCGCGGTCAGGGTCTCCTGCTCCTCCGTGACCATGGTGCGGCATACGGTGGCGTTCAGCATGTTGCGTGCATTGGCGCTGCAGTCGTCCTCCTCCGAGCACGATGTCATCACGGTTGCCGTCAGGCACATGCCAGCAATGCATGCCAGCAGCGCCGCCGTGGTCTTGAGACTTTTCGTCGTGCCTCTCATGTGCATCCTTGTCGTCATCATATCATCCGTTCAATCTGATACTTGTTGCGTTCGGGCGAGTTGCGCGACACCAGTTCGCCGAGGAATCCGCCCACAAACAGTTGCGTGCCCAGAATCATCAGCGTCAGCGCGATGTAGAAGTAGGGCGACTCGGTGACGAGTGCGTGCGGCAGTCCCTGACTCAGGTAGTACAGCTTGTTGACGCCCACGATGATGACCGATACCAGTCCCAGCAGGAACATCAGCGTGCCCAGTGTGCCGAAGAAGTGCATGGGCTTGATGCCGAATGTCGAGAGGAACCACAGCGTGATGAGGTCGAGATAGCCGTTGACGAAGCGGTTCAGTCCGAACTTGGTCTTGCCGTATTTGCGCGGCTGGTGGTGCACTGCCTTCTCGCCGATGCGTGTGAAGCCGGCGTTCTTTGCCAGATAGGGTATGTAGCGGTGCATCTCGCCATACACCTCGATGTTCTTCACCACGTCGATGCGGTAAGCCTTCAGTCCGCAGTTGAAGTCGTGCAGGTTGTGAATGCCGCTCACGGCGCGTGCCGTGGCGTTGAAGAGCTTCGTAGGTATGGTCTTCGACAGCGGGTCGTAGCGTTTCTTCTTCCAGCCCGACACCAGGTCGTAGCCTTCCTCGCGTATCATGCGATACAGCTCCGGAATCTCGTCGGGGCTGTCCTGCAGGTCGGCATCCATGGTTATCACCACGTCGCCCTTGGCCTCGCGGAAGCCGCAGTAGAGGGCAGGGGACTTGCCGTAATTGCGGCGGAACTTGATGCCTCTGACCGCCGCATCCTCGCGCTGCAGCTGTTCGATGACGCTCCACGAGTTGTCGGTGCTGCCGTCGTTGACGAATATAATCTCATAGCTGAAGCCGTGGCTGTGCATCACGCGCACAATCCACTGGTGCAGCTCGGGCAGTGACTCCGCCTCGTTATATAGTGGTATGACTACTGATATGTCCATCTTCTTCCTTCTCTTTCTCTCTCCCTGTCTGTCTTCCTGTCTTCTCTTTGTGAGTGTCTTGTTGCCCCGATGCCTCTCCCGCTCTTCGTTGCCGGCAGTCTGTCAGACGGCGGCATCCTGTTGCCCGGCATCGTCACTGCCGCCTGTCGGCGTGGCATTGCTGCCATACTTCTTGCGGCGCATCACGGTGGGAGCCGTTATCAGTGCTATTATGGAGCCGTAGAACACGTTCTGCGACAGCAACTGCCACACGATGTCAATCGGTGTGAACTGGTAGAACACGTCCAGCGTCAGCTGCAACTGCTCCACCAGCGCATTCTCGCCCGCGGGCATTGCGGCTGCAATGGCGTCGATAGTATCCTGATAGTAGTTCAGCACGTAGCCGTTGTCGATGAACCGGAAGTAGACGAAGTGTCCCACGGCGGTCAGCAGTGAGGCGAAGAGATACATCCACATCCCGAACACCCATGCCTGCGAGAAGCTCATCAGTCCGCCCATGGTGTTGTCGCGATAGATGCGTGTCAGCCTGTAGCCGATGAACGGCACGGCGCACGTCAGCACGCTGAAGAGCGACAGCAGGAAGATGTTGCCCAAGCCCAAGGGGAAGAACACGAACTTCACGATCCAAAACACGCCCATCACCGTGCCTGCCCTCATGGCTCCCTGCATCATGCTTCTGCTACCCTCTAACGCCATCGTATCTCCTTTGCTTTGTGTTTGTTTTAGACAAGGCAAAGGTATAAAATTATCCATACACGAAACGGCAGGGCACATACAATCTTTGAAAAAAGTGCGGCACGTGCTTGCGCGTTCCAAAGTAATGCTTACCTTTGCAGCCGCAAAACGGGTAAGTCCTATACGGCCAGCTCCCTGCAATTCCTCCAGGGCTTGACCGCAGCAAAGGTAGTAGGTCGTAGCGGCGCGATATAGTAAGCTTACCCACCCGCCTCTTTAGCTCAGTTGGCCAGAGCACGTGATTTGTAATCTCGGGGTCGTTGGTTCGAATCCGACAAGAGGCTC
>CAVHJI010000028.1:0-18004 GCA_963636255.1 Bacteroidaceae bacterium
GTGTGGCAGGTGGCACACGCTGTGAAGATTCCCGTAGTGGGACTGGGCGGCATCATGAATGCTACTGATGCAGTGGAGTTCCTGCTGGCAGGAGCATCGGCAGTAGAGGTCGGTACGGCAAACTTCGTCAATCCTGCAGCTACGCAGGATATCATCGACGGACTGGACAGCTATCTTGACCGCCACGGGTTCAAGTCGGTCGACGACATCATAGGCGCGTTAGAGGTCTAACGCGTCCCGGTGTCGGGTGCCGGACGTCTGGTTGTTAGAGCACTACGTTTTGCATGAATAGACATAGGAGTGTGGCGAGTTCCACCTGACGCAAAACGTTCAACGTGACACGCGACAAGCTTTAGCGCTTGTCGTTTCAGTCCTTGTCTCCTGTGTACTTCTTCCACAGGTCGGGACGCAGGCGCTTGGTGCGCTCCACGCTCTGTTCCATCTCCCATTCCTTGATCTTGGCTTCGTTGCCCGACAACAGTATGTCGGGTACACGCCAGCCATTGTAGTCGGATGGTCTGGTATAGACAGGTGCCGACAGTAGTCCGTCCTGGAATGAGTCTGACAATGCCGACTGCTCGTCGCTGATGGCTCCGGGCAGTAGTCTTACGATGGCATCAGACATTGCCGCAGCTGCAATCTCACCGCCGGTCAGCACGTAGTCGCCGATGCTAATCTCCTTGGTTATGAAATGTTCGCGTATGCGATAGTCGATTCCCTTGAAGTGTCCGCACAGTATTATCAGGTTCTCTGCAAGCGACAGCGTGTTTGCCATGGGCTGTGAGAACTGTTCGCCGTCGGGCGTAGTGAAGATGACTTCATCATAATCGCGCTCCGCCTTCAGTGCCTCGATGCATCGTTCTATGGGTTCAATCTTCATCACCATGCCTGCAAAGCCACCGAAGGGATAGTCGTCGACACGGCGGTAACGGTCTTGCGTGTAGTCGCGCAGATTGTGCAGGTGTATCTCCACCAGACCTTTCGTCTGTGCACGTTTCAGTATCGATGTGTTGAAGAACCCCTCTATCATCTCGGGGTATATGGTGATGATGTCTATGCGCATGGCTCTCTATACATATATATATAATAAGGTGATGTCGGGCACAAAAGTAGTGCAAGTTGGTCGTACAGCCAAGCAGGGCTGGCAGGCAAAAGATTTTTTTGCGCAAAAGGTGAGAGTTATTAGTTTTTGGCTATCTTTGCAGCCTGCTTTGACAGAAAAGGTTTTAAAATTTAAAGAAAAGACTAAATGAGCTTACTTTCTGAAAAGTTAGGGAAATATACCGAGCCACAGTACTACAAGTCGAAAGGTATATATCCGTATTTTCGCACTATAGACAGCCATCAGGGCACAGAGGTGATGATGAGCGGGCAAAAGGTGCTCATGTTCGGATCGAACGCATACACCGGTCTGACATATAACGACAGAATTACAGAAGCTGCCATAGCTGCGACACGCAAGTATGGCACCGGATGTGCAGGATCACGTCTGCTTAACGGCACGCTCGACATTCACGTACAGCTCGAGGAAGAGTTGGCTGAGTTTGTCGGCAAGGACGATGCCCTGTGCTTCTCTACTGGCTTTACGGTCAATGAGGGAGTGATTCCGCAGCTTGTGGGACGTGGCGACTACATCATCTGTGATGACCGCGACCATGCATCCATTGTCGATGGTCGTCGTCTCTCGTTCGCAACACAGCTGAAGTACAAGCACAACGACATGGAGGCTCTCGAGAAGGAGCTGAAGAAGTGCGAGCCCAATGCCATAAAGCTTATCGTTGTGGACGGAGTGTTCTCCATGGAGGGAGACCTGGCAAACCTGCCCGAGATTGTACGACTCAAGAAGAAATACAATGCGAGCATCTACGTTGACGAGGCACACGGACTAGGCGTCTTCGGCAAGCAGGGACGCGGCGTGTGTGACTACTTCGGTGTGTCGGACGATGTCGACATCATCATGGGTACGTTCAGCAAGTCGCTGGCATCGCTCGGTGGCTTTGTCGCAGCCGAGGAGCCAATCATAAACACTTTGCGCCATAGTGCACGCTCCTACATATTCCAGGCTTCCATGACTCCTGCATCGACAGCAGCAACACTTGAAGCTCTGCACATCATTCAGGAAGACCCGACTATTCAGGAACGCCTGTGGGACATCACAAGCTATTCGCTTGATGCCTTCCGTAAGGCTGGATTCGAGATTGGCGACACACACTCACCGATTATTCCGCTTTATGTGCGCGATACCTACAAGACGTTTGAGGTCACCAAGCTTGCCTTCGATGATGGCATCTTCATAAATCCTGTGATTCCGCCAGCTTGCGCTCCGCAGGATACACTTGTACGTGTTGCCCTCATGGCAACGCACACACGTGAGCAGGTTGACTATGCTGTAGAGCACCTGGCAAAACGATTCAGAGAGCTTGGCATCATAAAGTAATAACACTGACAGCACACATGAGCCGGCGTACACTGTTGCGCAGGCAAGCATACAATCCTCCACACGACGTCCGTGTGGAGGATTGTTATTTCATAGCCTTGGAATTTGCAGTTATCGTGAAAACAATGTAGCTTTGGGCATGACTTAAAAAAACTGTAACAGTTATGTTGACACAGCAAGACAAAGACTTTTTGGCACTCAAGGGCATCACTGAGGAAATGGCGGAACGACAGCTGGAATCCTTTAGACGTGGCTTCCCTTATCTGAAGTTGCATGCGGCAGCCACAGTGGAGAATGGCGGCATTGAGTGCCTGCCCACAGAGGACCAGAACTTCTTTCTGAAGGCATGGGAGAACTATACCAAAGACGACAAGAAGGTGGTGAAGTTTGTACCTGCATCGGGTGCGGCAAGCCGAATGTTCAAGGACCTGTTTGCCTTTGTCGATGCGCCATATGACAGCCCGATGACCGACTACGAAAAGACGTTCTTCGGTAACATACACCGCTTTGCCTTCAATAGTGATTTGGACGAAGCTTGTCGCCGGTTGTACGGCAGTGGCATCGATGCCCTGGTAGAGGCAGGAAGGTATAAGGATGTTGTGAAAGCATTGCTTGGCGACGGAGGATTGGACTATGGCAATCTGCCCAAAGGATTGTTGAAGTTCCACCATTATGAAAAGGATAACGGCACCGACCGTGTGCCGTTTGAGGAGCATCTCGTCGAGGGCGCACTGTATGCCACCAACCGTTCGGGTGTGGTGAATGTGCACTACACTGTGTCGCCACAACATCGTGAACTGTTCAGTAAGAAGGCGGATGATGTAGTGTCGAAATACGAACGACGCTATGACGTGCACTACAACATAGACTTCTCGGAACAGAAACCAAGTACGGACACGCTGGCTGTCGACATGAACAACGAGCCTTTCAGAAATGACGATGGCAGTCTGCTGCTGCGTCCGGGAGGACATGGGGCATTGATAGAGAACCTCAACGAGACAGATGCCGATGTGGTGTTCGTGAAGAACATCGACAATGTGACGAGCGACCGCATGAAGCCGGACACCGTGCTGTTCAAGAAAGTTCTGGCGGGAATGTTGGTCACACTGCAACAGAAGGCATTCTACTATCTGAATCTGCTGGAGAGCGGTAAATATACCCATGAGCGGGTTATTGAAATCCTGCAGTTCGTACAACACAAATTGCACTGTAAGAACCCCGACGTCAAGAATCTGGAGGATGCTGAACTCGTGATCTATCTCAAGCACAAGTTGAATAGACCTATGCGCGTCTGCGGAATGGTCAAGAATGTGGGTGAGCCTGGTGGCGGACCGTTCTTGGCATATAATGCCGACGGCACCATATCGTTGCAGATTCTGGAAAGTTCGCAGATAGACATGGATGATCCTGAGAAGAAAGCCATGTTCATGCAGGGTACACACTTCAATCCCGTGGATCTTGTCTGTGGCATAACAGACTTCCGTGGACGTCCGTTCGACCTTACCAAGTACATCGACCGTTCCACAGGATTTATCTCGCACAAGTCGAAGAACGGACGCGGGCTGAAGGCTCTGGAGTTGCCTGGCTTATGGAATGGAGCCATGAGTGACTGGAACACAGTGTTTGTGGAGGTGCCGCTGAGCACGTTCAACCCAGTGAAGGTGGTGAACGACTTGTTGCGTGAGGCACACCAGTAAGACTAAATCAGTATAACACCATATTATATATATATAACGCTCTTATTTATCAAGGAATGAAGAAGATACTTCTGCTCGGCTCTGGTGAGCTGGGAAAGGAATTTACGATAGCCGTGAAGCGGCTGGGACAGTATGTTATTGCGTGCGATGCCTACGACAACGCTCCAGCCATGCAGGTGGCTGACGAACGTGAGGTGTTCAGTATGCTCGACGGTGATGCACTCGCTGCAGTGGTCAAGAAGCACTGTCCTGACATTATAGTGCCGGAGATAGAGGCTATCCGCACCGAGAAGCTCATCGAGTTCGAGAACGAAGGCATACAGGTGGTGCCGTCAGCACGTGCCGTGAACTACACCATGAACCGCCGTGCCATCCGTGATTTGGCTGCGCGTGAACTGGGAGTGCGTACAGCCAATTACCGCTATGCCAGTACGTTGGATGAGTTGCGCAAGGCTGCTGCAGAGATAGGATTCCCTTGTGTCATCAAGCCGCTGATGTCATCATCAGGACACGGACAGAGCGTAGCACGCTGTGAGGCTGACCTTGAGACTTCATGGCGGAGTGCATGCCAGGGTAGTCGTGGTGACATACGCGAGGTTATCGTGGAGCAGTTCATCAGCTTCGACTATGAGATTACATTGCTGACCGTGACGCAGCAGGGTGGTCGTCCTACGTTGTTCTGTCAGCCTGTAGGACATGTGCAGAAGGGTGGTGACTATCGTGAGAGCTATCAACCATGCCCAATGCGTCCCGAACATCTGGAGGAAGCCCGGCAGATGGCAGCCAAGGTGACGGCAGCACTGACAGGTGCCGGTATCTGGGGCGTAGAGTTCTTCGTCAGCAACAAAGATGGCGTTTATTTCTCCGAACTGTCGCCGCGTCCGCATGACACAGGTATGGTGACTCTGACCGGATGTCAGAACCTCAGTGAGTTTGAACTGCATGCACGTGCCGTATTGGGACTCCCCATTCCTTCGGTCAAGCAGCTACGCCTAGGAGTCAGTGCCGCCATCCTCTCGCCTGTAGAGACCAAGGGCGTGCCAACATACAGCGGCGTGATTGAAGCCTTGAGCGAAGACGATACCGACATACGCATCTTCGGCAAGCCCGTGGCACACGTAGGTCGCCGCATGGCAGTGATGCTGTGCTCGGCACCGTCGGATGGTGACATCAATGCTTTGCGCGATAAGTGCAAACGCTTGGCATCGTTGGTCAAGGTCGGCAGTGCCGACTGAGACCAAGCATGCGCTTGTGACAAAAAGATTGTAAACTTACCTTTCAACTCTTAAATAATCTTATCAATACGCCTGTAATCATTAATTAGGGTATGGTATCAGGTGGCAAATAGACAACTATTGTGTAAATTTGAAACACAAATGAGTCTGATTGTTGAACCCGATTGTTTCTAACTTTGCATACAGAAATTAGAAACGAGAAAAAAGTATTGACGAGATGACACAAGTGATAGGACACATATCGCAGATAATAGGTCCTGTGGTGGACGTATCATTCGGCGATATTGAAGAGAAGGACATTGAGAAAGTCCTTCCGAGCATCCATGATGCAATGGAGATTCACCGTCATGACGGCAAGAGCCTGATTGTAGAGGTGCAGCAGCACATCGGTGAGAACACGGTGCGCACCGTAGCCATGGACAGTACTGATGGCTTGCAGCGTGGCATGAAAGTCTATCCTCTCGGAGGACCTATAAGGATGCCTGTGGGAGAGCAGATAAAAGGTCGTGTGCTGAATGTCGTCGGCGATGCCATTGATGGCATGAAGGATTTCAATCGCGATGGTGCATACCCGATACACCGCGAAGCACCGAAGTTCGAAGACCTCACCACCGTGCAAGAGGTGCTTTACACCGGCATCAAGGTTATCGACCTGCTTGAGCCTTATAGCAAGGGCGGCAAGATTGGCCTCTTCGGCGGTGCAGGTGTGGGCAAGACAGTGCTCATCCAGGAACTAATCAACAACATTGCCAAGGTGCAGCACGGCTACTCCGTGTTTGCCGGTGTGGGCGAACGTACACGTGAGGGCAATGACCTGATTCGCGAGATGATTGCATCCGGCGTCATTCGTTATGGCGACGAGTTCAAGAAGAGCATGGAACAAGGCAACTGGGACCTCTCCAAGGTGGACTATGATGAGGTCAAGAAGTCACAGGTGTCGCTGATATTCGGACAGATGAACGAACCGCCTGGCGCACGCCAGTCGGTGGCACTATCAGGTCTGACTGTGGCAGAGTCGTTCCGTGACTCCGGTTCGGGCGATGGCTCACACGACATACTGCTCTTCATCGACAACATCTTCCGTTTCACTCAGGCAGGCTCTGAAGTATCGGCACTGCTTGGCCGAATGCCGTCGGCTGTGGGCTATCAGCCTACGCTGGCATCGGAGATGGGTGCCATGCAGGAACGCATCACCTCCACCAAGGATGGCTCCATAACATCTGTGCAGGCTGTCTATGTGCCTGCCGATGACCTTACCGATCCCGCTCCGGCAACCACCTTTACCCATCTTGATGCTACCACCGTGCTGAGCCGTAAGATTACGGAGATGGGCATCTATCCTGCGGTAGACCCGCTGGAGTCCACATCAAGAATACTCGACCCGCACATCGTGGGCGAAGAACACTACAACATAGCACAGCGCGTGAAGCAGATTCTGCAACGCAACAAGGAATTGCAGGACATCATCTCCATCCTCGGCATGGAGGAGCTGTCTGATGCCGACCGTGTTGTTGTCAATCGTGCGCGTCGTGTGCAGCGTTTCCTTTCGCAACCGTTTGCCGTGGCAGAACAGTTCACCGGAGTACCTGGAACGACGGTGGCAATAGAAGACACCATCAAGGGCTTCAAGATGATTCTTGACGGTGAAGTGGACTATCTGCCAGAGCAGGCATTCCTCAATGTCGGAACCATAGAGGAAGCTATTGCCAAGGGAGAGAAGATTCTTGCGCAGGCCAAGGGAACGCAGAAGTAAAGGCCTGGCCACAGAGGGAAGCCCTGATTCTTGATTTTGACAAAAATGAAAGCATTGCATCTTGAAATATTGTCACCCGAGAAGCTGGTCTACAGCGGCGATGTCGACAGCGTCACTGTGCCTGGTTCTGCCGGACGCTTCACGATACTGCCGGAACATGCACCCATAATCTCATCGCTTGCTGCGGGAACCATTGTCTATGTTGCCGCAGGTGCGGAGCAGAGCGTGGACATCAGCAGAGGCTTTGTGGAGATGAGCGGCAGTGATGTCACCATGTGCATTGAGCTGGCTGGAGACAATTCTTGAGTTGGGGACACATATATATATAATAAGGAGAGGACAACGATGGAACGTTTAAGACAGTTTTGGGTTGTACTTGTAACTTTGCTCCTGACGGCAGCAGCCGTTCCTGCCTGTGCGCAGGAACAGGAGACTGGCGACAGTGAGAGTGATGTTGATATGCGCGGAATAATATTCGGCCACATCCTCGACTCATACCAATGGCATATCACCACGTGGGGTGACGCCGAGATCACCATACCTCTGCCGGTGATTGTTCACAGCAGTACCGGCTGGCATGTGTTCTCGTCTGCACGTCTGGAGGAGAACGGTGGCAGTTATGAAGGGCTCAGTATGGCTGCCGAGGGCAGTCCCTACGAAGGTCATCTGATCGAGCATGATGCACATGGCAATGAGGTGCGTCCTTTAGACCTCTCGATAACCAAGGACGTGCTGTCGCTCTTCATGAGTTCGTTACTGCTGCTTGCCATCGTTATGGGTGTAGCCCATTGGTACAAGCGCCATCAGGTCACCGACAAGGCACCGGGTGGCTTCACGGGATTCATGGAGATGTTTATAATGGCAATTAACGACGGAGTGATAAAGGAGAGCATCGGACCCAACTGGCAGAAGTTCTCACCCTATCTGCTCACGGCATTCTTCTTCATCTTCTTGAACAACATGTTGGGACTGATACCGATATTCCCTGGCGGTGCCAACCTGACTGGCAATATAGCCATCACCTTCTTCCTGGCTTTGTGCTCGTTCTTCGCAATCAACCTGTTCGGCACGAAGCGCTACTGGAAGGACATATTCTGGCCAGATGTGCCATGGTGGCTCAAGGTGCCTATACCCATAATGCCTGTAATAGAAATCTTCAGCATGTTCACCAAACCGATGTCGCTGATGATACGACTCTTTGCCAACGTCATGTCGGGACACATGTCGATATTGGTGCTGACGTGCCTGGTGTTCCTGACAGCCAAGATGGGTGCTGTCGTCAACGGCTCATCTACGGTCATTGCCGTGCTCTTCAGCATATTCATGAACGCACTCGAAGTACTGGTGGGATTCATTCAGGCATACGTCTTCACCATGCTGTCGGCAGTCTTCATAGGACTGGCACAAGAGGGTGGTGGGGAGAAGCACGAAGGAGAAGTCACAGCTGGACAGAACGCATTGGAAAAGAAGTAAAGGATATAATTTAACATACACACACAATAATAAAAGGAGGTAATTATGTTACTGTCAACATTGTTATTGCAGGCTGCCACAGCAGCGGGCCTGTCTAAGTTCGGCGCAGCACTGGGCGCAGGTATTGCAGCCATTGGTGCAGGTATAGGCATCGGTAAGATTGGTGCATCGGCCATGGAGGCAATAGGCCGCCAGCCTGAAGCGTCAAACACCATCCGCTCCAACATGATTGTCGCTGCGGCACTGGTCGAAGGTGTTGCACTGCTGGGAGTCATCATCTGTATGCTCTGCGTGCTGCTCTGATATTCTGAACCATAAAAGGTATTTGTGATATGTCATTATTGGTACCGGACAGTGGATTGTTGTTTTGGATGCTCTTGTCGTTTGGCATTGTGTTCTGCATCCTGGCGAAGTTCGGCTTCCCCGTCATCGTAAATATGGTGGAGAAACGTCAGAGCTACATCGACCAGAGCTTGCAGGCTGCCAAGCAGGCGAACGAGCAACTTGCCAAAGTCAAGGAGAGTAGCGATGCACTCATAGCCCAGGCCAACCGTGAGCAGGGACGCATTCTGCGTGAGGCAGCAGCCGAGCGCGACAAGATAGTGGCTCAGGCTCGCGAACAGGCCCGTGAAGCCGGACAGAAGGAACTGGAGCTGATGCGCCGGCAGATCGAGCGTGAGAAGGATGAGGCTATCAGGAGCATACGCAGTCAGGTCGCTGTGCTCTCTGTTGAGATTGCCGAGAAAGTCATACGCCGCAAACTGTCGGACGACAAGGAGCAATCCGAAATGCTCGACAAGATGATAGACCAGGCGCTTCAGGAGACCAAGGAGAGCTGACACTATGGATATAGGAGTAGTATCGATGAGGTATGCACGCGCACTGATGTCCTTCTCACAGGACACCAAGAGCGAGTCGGCACTCTATCCGGCTATGGAAATGCTGGAATACAGCATGGAGCACAACCGCAGCCTGCGTGCTGAGGTTGGCAACCCCATGCTCACGGAGGAACAGCGTCTTGCCCTCATCTGTGCCGCTGCCTATGGTAAGGACAAGCCCGACGACAGCTTCGTAAAGTTTGTCCGTCTCGTCATCCGCAACGGACGTGAGAATATGTTGCAGTTCATCTGTCGGGATTACATGGACCTCTACCGCAGGCATCACGACATAGGTACGGCAAAGCTGACGACGGCTTTCCCCATTTCGAAGGAGAAGCTCGACGAGATCAACAGACTGACGGGAAAGCTGCTGCATGCGCACATGGAGATTGAGAGCGAGGTGAACCCCGACATCATCGGAGGCTTCGTCTTCGACATCCTCGACTACCGCCTCGATGCCAGTGTCGCTACGCAACTCAGAAAGATCAGGCAGCAATTGCTTGACATGAACAAGCGTGTGGTCTGATAGCAAAGGAACCATATTTTTAAGGAGAGAATCTAACTATGTCGAATTTCAACATAAAGGTCAGCGAAGTAAGCGACATCCTGCGCGAGCAGCTTGAGGGCATCGACACCCGTGTAGAGCTTGACGAGGTAGGCACCGTGCTGCAGGTCAGCGACGGTGTGGCTCGTATCTACGGTCTGCGAAACGCTGAAGCAAACGAACTTCTGGAGTTCGAGAATGGCATACGTGCCATCGTGATGAACCTTGAGGAAGACAATGTGGGAGCAGTGTTGCTTGGCCCTACCGATAAGGTCAAGGAGGGCTTCAGCGTGCGCCGCACAAAGCGCATTGCCTCGATCATGGCTGGTGATGAGATGGTGGGACGTGTCATTGACCCGTTGGGCGTGCCGCTCGACGGCAAGGGTGATGTCGGCGGCAAGCGTTATCAGATGCCGTTGGAGCGCAAGGCACCGGGCGTCATCTATCGTCAGCCTGTGGGCACACCTCTGCAGACTGGCTTGAAGGCTGTCGATGCCATGATCCCTATAGGACGCGGACAGCGCGAGCTCATCATCGGCGACCGTCAGACAGGCAAGACAGCCATAGCCATCGACACCATCATCAACCAGCGCTCGAACTTCGAAGCCGGCAAACCGGTATATTGCATCTATGTCGCCATCGGACAGAAAGGTTCTACCGTGGCATCGACCGTTGAGACATTGCGCCACTACGGAGCCATGGACTATACCATCGTTGTCGCCGCAACAGCCGGCTCGCCTGCAGCCTTGCAGTATTATGCTCCGTTTGCAGGTGCTGCCATCGGTGAGTTCTTCCGCGACACCGGCCGCGACGCGCTGGTTGTCTATGACGACTTGTCAAAGCAGGCGGTGGCATATCGTGAGGTGTCGCTGATACTTCGTCGTCCGTCAGGACGCGAGGCCTATCCTGGCGACATCTTCTACTTGCATTCGCGACTGCTCGAGCGTGCAGCACGCATCATCGACCAGCAGGAGATGGCAGAGCAGATGAACGACCTGCCCGAGAGCCTTCGCGGCATCGTCAGGGGCGGAGGTTCGCTCACGGCACTCCCCATCATCGAGACGCAGGCTGGCGACGTGTCGGCATACATACCTACGAACGTCATCTCCATCACCGACGGACAGATATTCCTGAGCACAGACCTCTTCAACCAGGGCAACCGTCCTGCCATCGATGTCGGCATCTCCGTCAGTCGTGTGGGGGGCAACGCGCAGATCAAGGCGATGAAGAAGGTGGCTGGAACGCTGAAGATAGACCAGGCACAGTATCGCGAGCTGGAGTCGTTCACCAAGTTCAGTGGCGACATGGACCCTGTCACGGCATTCACCATCGACAAGGGACAGAAGAACGCACGGCTGTTGGTACAGCCGCAATACAGCCCCATGCCGGTGGAGAAGCAGGTGGCAATACTCTATTGTGGCACCCACGGACTGCTCAAGGACGTTCCGCTCGACAAGGTTTCCGACTTTGAGACGCAGTTCCTCGACAGCCTCGAACGCAACCACAAGGACGATGTGCTTGCACAGCTCAGGCAGGGCATCATAAACGACGACGTGCAGAAGCTGCTTGAGCAGACCGCTGCAAAGGTCGCCACACAGTTTGCATGACCAGCCGTACACAAAGACAAGCAAGTAAGGAGGCTTAGCAATATTATGTCACTAAAGGAAATAAAGACGAGGATAAGCTCTGTCAAGAGCACGAGGCAGGTCACATCGGCCATGAAGATGGTGTCGTCCGCCAAGCTGCACCATGCTCAGCAGCGTGTGGAACACATGCTGCCCTACCAGCAGAAGCTCAGTGCCATGCTGCGACGCTTTCTGTCTTCTGCCGACACTGTGCAGACGGTCTACACCCGACAGCGCAAGGTGAAGAAGGTTGCCATAGTGGCATTCTCGTCGAACACGTCGCTGTGCGGCTCGTTCAACTCCAGCGTGGCACGTGCGCTCGATGCGGAGCTGGAACGGTTCAAGGACTTGGGACGCGACAACATCACCGTCATCCCCGTGGGCAAGAAGATTGCCGAGGCTGTGCGCAAGCGTGGCTTTGACGTCTCCCGCGACTATGAGGACGAGATGAGCAAGCCGTCGTTTGCCCTCATGCAGCCACTGGCGCAGCAGCTTGTCGACATGTACCTCAAGCACGAGGTCGACCGCGTCGACCTGATTTACCACCACTTCCGTTCGGCAGGCTCGCAGCAGCTCGTCACGCAGACCTATCTGCCCATAGACCTGTCTGCCTTCTCCGCCACCGACGGTGCTGCTGATGCCGACGGCGGCAGTAGGTACAACGACAACTACATCGTCGAGCCTTCTTTTGCCGGACTCCTTGAGAGCATGCTGCCCGTGGTGCTCGACATGCAGATGTTTGCCGCACTGCTCGACTCGTCAGCCTCGGAACATGCAGCACGCATGATGGCAATGCAGACTGCCACCGACAATGCCGACGAGTTGATATCCGACCTCACGATTCAGTACAACAAGGGTCGCCAGCAATCCATCACCAATGAACTGCTGGACATCAGCTCAGCCACGGCAGGGCAGTAGGAGCGGGCAAAGCAACAAGAGTGAGAATAGGAAAAAACTTAAAGAAAGAGAGAGAGATGGAAACTGGAAGACGAGATGTGCCGAGAAGACTGCTGACATGCCTGATGTGCCTTGTCCTTGCGCTGCCTGTGCTGCGTGCACAGACGGCATATCGCATTGAGGGCACCGCACCGCAGGGTGTGCACCTCATCACGCTCAGCACCGTACAGAACCAGCTCATCGACACCTGTACAGTGCAACCGTCGGGACGTTTCGCCTTCAGCGGCACGCTGCCGCAGTACACCTTCGTAACCCTCATCGACGACAGCCTGCAGTATCCGCTCAACATCATCATCGATGGCGAGCCCATCACTGTCGACATAGCCCGCTCGTCGCTCAAAGGCTCGCGCCTGAACGAACGGTTCCATAAGTCCGACACCGAAATCACCGACCTCGAGATAGACTACATGCAGCTGCAGATGGAGTATGGCGGCACGCAGAGCTGGCGCACGGCACGGCGTGACTCGCTGCAAAGGCAGCTCAACTCTGCCTACAACAGTCTGCTCGTGGCAATGAAGAACGCCATACGCAGCAATGCCGACAACGTCATCCCAGCCCTTTATCTCTCGCAAATCTACAACGTGCTGAGCCATGCCGAGCTGAAGGAATACCTCGACGAGAGCCGTCTCTATGCCTCGCATCCGCTGTGCCGTGGGGCGTGGCGCATGCTGAACCACATCGAGAAGACCAACATAGGGCAGATGTTCACCGACCTAAGCCTTGCCGACACGCTCGGCGTGGAGCACCGCCTCAGCGAGTATGCCGGCCGCGGACGCTATGTGCTCGTCGACTTCTGGGCTGGCTGGTGCCTGCCTTGCCTTGCCGAGATGCCCAACGTGAAGGCGAACCACGACAAGTATCACAGCCGCGGCTTCGACGTCGTGGGACTGTCGTTCGACCGCGACCGCTCCTCATGGGTGCGTGCCATCAACAGCCACAGCCTCGACTGGGTTCATCTGTCCGACCTCAAGTACTGGAACAGCGAAGCCTCCATCGTCTACGGCATCAGCTCCATCCCGTCAAACCTCCTGCTCGACCCCGAAGGGCGCATCATTGCCACCGACTTGCGCGGCGAAGCCCTCGGACAAAAGCTTGCCGAGATATTCGACTGACTCTTTTCAGTGCGACGCAAAGCAGAGCCGCTCCGCTCTCCATCCACTTATCCACTGCTCTTCCCGCCCAGTCTCTCAAGATGTCCGAAGCTTGAGAGACTCCAGTCCTTCAAGGATGAAACAGATTGAAGGACTGAGAAGGGCAAGTGCTGTCAAGCGTGGGGACTGTTGAGAGTTGTGTGCATGCGACATCGGATGGATGTCGGTGACGACAGCAATGTTGCTTGATTGACTCAGGAGAGTGTGGCAGAGAGCGAGAAGCCGAACTGCAAGCCACCGCCGTCGCGGTTCTTGACGCTGATGGTTCCGCCATGGAGCAGCACGGCATTCTTCACAATGGCGAGGCCGAGGCCCGTGCCACCCATCTTACGGCTGCGTCCTTTGTCGACACGATAGAAGCGCTCGAACAGGCGCGGCAGATGTTCCGGTGCCACTCCAATGCCGTTGTCGGAGAAGGTGAAACGGTAGGCGCTGCGCGAGCCGGCATCTGCGGGTTGGCAGATGAGGCTGATGTGCGTGCCCTGGCCGGCGTAGGCTATGGCATTGTCGGTGAGGTTGCGGAAGACGCTGTAGAGCAGGCTGCGGTTGCCGTGGACGATGATGTGCTCGGGGATGTCGCACGTCATGGTCATTCCTTTCTGTCCGAGTGCGAACTGGCTCTCTTTCTCCACGGTGCAGATGAGTTCTGCCACGTCGACCTCTTCGAACGTCATCATCTTGGCTCCGTCGTCGATGCGGTTGAGCATGGACATGTCGGCGAGCAGCGATGTCAGTCGCTTGCTTTGTGCGTAGCATCGCTCAAGGAACTGCCGGCGTGTGGCTTCGTCGACCTTGGGGTTCTCGAGTATGGTCTCAAGATAGCCCTGTATGCTTGCCACGGGTGTCTTCAGCTCGTGGGTGACGTTCTGCGTGAGCTGCTGCTTCAGTATGTTCTGCTCCTGCTGCGTGCGTCGCAGCTGCAGGTAAAGCTTGACGATGCGCTCGGCAGTGTCGCCCAGTTCGTCGTTGGAGAATTTGCCGAGGCTCTCGCTCCAGTCTTCGCCGATGGGGGAGGGCGTGAGGCTTGCCTTCGCTGCGAAGTCGTTCAGCTGGGTGATGTTGCGCCCCAGACGATGGATGAACTGGTAGAGTATGATGGTGAGCATCAGCATCACGGCGAGTGCAAACCACAGGTAGTGCTGGTCTGCGTGCAGACTCTTGGCGAGGTCGAGGTCGTAGGGCAGCGCCGAACGGATGATGTAGCCGTCCTGCGGATAGTAGGTGGCGCTGTAGAAGTAGTCTTGCTTCAGTGTCGTGCTGATGCGGTCGACGGTCGACCCGTTGCCTTTCTTCAGTGCTTCCATCACTTCGGACCGCCCTGCATGGTTGCCCATGCTGCTGACGTCGCTGTTGGCACTGTCGAACACCACACGTCCGTCCTTCAGTATTATCGTCACGCGCAGACCTGATATGCTGTGGCCGGCAAGGTAGGTCCGAACTTCGTCGGGAAGTTCGGTAATGCTTGCCGTATCGTTTGCGAAAGTCTCGTGCATGTGGTTGTTGTAGTCCTGCAGACGCATGTCGAGCATCTCCACCTTGTACTGCTTCTCGCGATACTGCTGGAAGACTATGAAGGCTGCCGCGAAGACCAGAAACAGCGACAGCACGCTCAGGTACAGCCTGTTGCCTATGGTCTGTCTGCGGGGTCGTGTGCCCGTACTCTCATGTCTGCGTTGGCTCAGCATTGTCGGTTACTTTCGCTGTGTGGACTCAGTGGTCAATCGGAAAAGCAGTATCCGAAGCCGAGACGCGTTATGAGATTGTCGGCATACGGTCCGAGCTTCTTGCGCACACGGGTGATGTTGACATCCACGGTGCGGTCGGTGACGATGACGTCGGTGGGCCATACGAGGTGTATGAGGTCCTGACGTGAGAACACGCGTCCTTTCTGCTTGAGCAGCGTGTGCAGTATTCCGAACTCGGTCTTCGTCAGCTCCACGTCGTTGCCGTCGACGGTCACGTTCTTCCTGTCGAGGTCCATCACGAGTCCTTTATACTGAAGCATGTCGTTCTTCTTGCCGGCTTCGCCCGCCTGCTCTGTCCGTCGCAGTACGGCATGTATGCGCAGCAGCACCTCTCTGATGGAGAAAGGCTTGGAGATGTAGTCGTCGGCTCCTATGTTGAAGCCCGTTATCTTGTCGTTCTCTGTGCCCTTGGCGGTGAGGAAGACTATAGGGATGCTCTTCGTCGTCGCGTCCTGCCTCAGTCTTCGGGCAACTTCAAAGCCGCTGATGCCGCCCATCATGACATCGAGCATTATCAGGTTGTATTCGGCAACGTGCTTGCCCAGTGCTTCTTCGCCCGAAGAGGCTGTGTCTACGTCATAGCCCTCGGTCTCAAGGTTGAACTTGAGGATCTCGCAGAGGTCTTCCTCGTCGTCGACTACAAGTATTTTTGCTTTGTTCTCCTTGTTCGTCATGTTTGCAAAGTTATCTTTTTTCGGTTCGGACTGCAATATAACGGCTTCTTCTTTTCATACATATTGCATTGGCGTTACAATACCGTTACATCTGTTGGGCGTGTTGGGTGTGTTGGGCGTTGCGTGTTTATCCCCACTGGTTTTCTACGTATAGTCTCGATGTCCGATGAGGTTAACCTCAAGAGCCAATAAGGTTAACCTCAAGAGCCAATAAGGTTAACCTCAAGAGCCAATAAGGTTAACCCCTGAAAAGTTAGTACTACTGACTTGGCAAAGTAAGATATACTTCGTAGGCAAAGTAAGATATACTAACTTGCCCAAGTAAGTGCTACTGGCTTCAACGGAGCTTTTGACATGACGGGTTGGGGGGGGGAGCCCGCAGACAAAAAGAAAGAGGCTGCGCCGTAATGATTACGACACAGCCTCCAGTCGCTATAAAGAATATTATTCTACTCTATGCGTACCGTTTTGCCGGTTCTCTTAGCAGCGCTTGTCGAGATAAGGCAATGTGTACGGACGACGATACTCGTAGTAGTACAGACGATGTGCAGCAGCCTCCTTGTCGTTGCCCTCGAATACGCGGGTTGCAGGATTCCACTTCACTTCGCGCTTCAACTCGTATGCGATGTTGCAGAGGCAGCACAGAATTGCTGAGCTTACGCCGGCCTCGATAGGAGCGATTGGGTTCTGACGAGAACGTACGCAGTCGATGAAGTTCTGCATGTGCGGCGAGCTGGTCTCGTAGTTCTGAGTAGCTGTCTTCTGGTTCTTTGCTCTCTTCATGTACTCTTCGTACATCTTCTGACGCTCCTCGGCGGTCATCATGCGTGGACGGTTGCCGCGCAGGCTTTCCGGAACGAGTGAGTTGTCTGAGCACTCCATGTATCCGCGTGCTACGTTGATCCAACCCTTGTCGCCGATGAACTTCAGACCCTGTGCATTTGGGTTGTCCTCCAGATAAGGATGCTCCATAAGGATAGCGCCACTTGCATAGCGTGCAGAGTAGAGCTCGCCCTCACCCCAATGGTTAGGACCGTAGAATGCCAACGGCTGTGAACCGTCCATACCCATAGCGCAGTTAGCGATGTCGTGCATGTGAGCACCCCAGTCAGCTGTGTAGCCGTTACCGGTCTCGCTGTACCAACGCCATGCGCCCCAGAACTGCTCGCGGCCTTCAGGGCTGACAGTCTTCGTAACGTTACCCTTCTTGTCCTTTGTCTCGGTTACCAACGGCGGGCAGAGGAGTTCGTTATAGTGGATGTTCGGGTTGCTCAACGGGCCGAGCCACTGGTTGAAGTTCAGGTTTGCAGGAACCGGCTGCTCTGGGAAGTCGATTGGCTTTGGAGGAGCACCTACCTGAGAGTAGATCTTGTCGATGTGACCTATCTTACCTTCCTGAACGAGCTTGATGGCAAGCTGGAACTCGCCGCTTGAACGCTGCTGGCTACCTGTCTGGAAGACAACGTGGTTCTGGCGGACAGCATCCTGCATTGCGTATGCTTCGGTAATGGTGTATGTCAGAGGCTTCTGGCAGTAGATGTCCTTGCCAGCCATAGCTGCGTGGATGGCATTCAGAGTGTGCCAGTGGTCAGGAGTAGCAACCTCGACAGCGTCGATGTCTTTTCTCTCCAACAGATCCTCGTAGAACTCATAGGTGTCGCAACGCTCGTTCATGTTGCGTGACTTCTGCCACTCAGCAGCACGACGGCGGAAACGCTCTGTCTTGATTGTGTCGACATCGCAGCAAGCTGCTACCTGGAAACCCGGGCATGCGCAGAAGCCTTTGAAGTCGTTGAGAGCCTGCTGGCCGAGGCCGATGAAGCCCATTACTACGC
>CAVHJI010000029.1:0-16388 GCA_963636255.1 Bacteroidaceae bacterium
GGAGCTATGGACGTACAGCCACAGAACCGTGACTGTACGTCCACAAAAGAGTGCTTATGCGCCCCAAAAGAAGGGGGATTATTTCACTGCCTCAACAAGCTGTGCCGGTGTCAGCATTGTCTGTTCGCCGGTAGTCATATCCTTCAGCGTCACCTTGCCCTCGTTGAGTTCGTTCTCACCTATCAGTGCCACGAAGGGGACGTTGTGGGCATTGGCATAGCCCATCTGCTTCTTCATCTTGGCAGCATCGGGATAGAGCTCGGCACAGATGCCTGCTGCACGCACTGTCTTGAGGACAGACATGGCGAATGCTGCCTCCTTGGTGCCGAAGTTGATGAAGAGAAGACGTGTGCCATCGACAGCATCCTTGGGATAGAGCTCCAGCTGGTTCAGCACATCGTAGATGCGGTCGGCACCAAACGAGATACCTACACCCGACACACCCGACATGCCAAAGACGCCTGTCAGGTTATCGTAGCGTCCGCCGCCTGTTATACTGCCAATCTGCACGTCGAGAGCCTTTACCTCGAAGATGGCTCCCGTGTAGTAGTTCAGTCCGCGAGCAAGAGTGAGGTCAAGCTCAACCTCATTGTTGAGTCCGGCATCAGCCACTGCAGAGAGTATGAACTCTGTCTCCTCGATGCCCTTCATGCCGGTCTCGCTTGATGCAAGGATGGTCTTGAGCTGTGCAAGCTTCTCACTGTTGCTGCCGCTGAGCAGTATGACGGGTTGCAGCTTGGCAATGGCGTCATCGCTGACACCCTTCTCACGCAGTTCGGCATTGACATTGTCGAGTCCTATCTTGTCAAGCTTGTCGATGGCAACGGTTATGTCGACAATCTTGTCGGCCTCGCCAATGACTTCGGCAATGCCGCTAAGTATCTTACGGTTGTTTATCTTGATGCATACGCGTATGCCAAAGCGAGAGAACACAGTATCGACAATCTGCATCAGCTCAACCTCGTTCAGCAGCGAGTCACTGCCTACGACATCGGCATCACACTGATAGAACTCACGATAGCGTCCCTTCTGCGGACGGTCGGCACGCCACACAGGTTGTATCTGATAGCGCTTGAAGGGGAACGCAATCTCATCACGGTGCAGCACGACATAGCGTGCAAAAGGCACGGTGAGGTCGTAGCGCAGTCCTTTCTCACAGAACTTTGCTGCGAGACGCAAGGCATCACGGCTCAGCAGTTCCTCGTCGGTCAGTCCATGGAAGTAGTCGCCCGAGTTCTGTATCTTGAACAGCAGTTTGTCTCCCTCCTCGCCATACTTGCCCATCAGTGTCGACAGGTTCTCCATGGCAGGTGTCTCTATCTGCTGGAAGCCATAGAGGCGGTACACGCTGCGTATTGTGTCGAATATGTAGTTGCGCTTCGCCATCTCCACGGGCGAGAAGTCGCGCGTTCCTTTCGGTATGCTTGGTTTTACGGTCATATATATGTGTTATGGTGTATTGTGTTCGTTTCGTTCATCCACGGCAGAGTGTCATCAGTCGCGGTTGTTCAGGTATATCATTATGTAGTACATCAGTGTTGCCAGGGAGCCAATTGCTGCTACCACATAGGTGTAGGCGGCAGCCTTCAGTGCATCTTTGGCATAGGTCTGGTGGGCACCACTTGTCATGCCCGAATTCTTGAGCCACGACAGTGCACGCTCACTGGCATTGATTTCGACAGGCAAGGTTACCAAGCTGAAGAGCGTCGTCAGTGCATACATCAGTATGCCGAGCAGCAGGAGCTGTGGGAATGTACTGATGAGGAATATTCCGGCAAGTATGACCCACGTCATCCACTTTGATGCGAACGACACCACAGGTACCAGACTGCTGCGCAACGACAGCGGTGCATAGGCACGTGCATGCTGCACGGCATGTCCGCACTCATGGGCGGCAACGGCTGCTGCCATCACACTGTTGCTGGAGTAGACGCCGTCGCTGAGGTTGACGGTCTTGGTTGCCGGATTGTAGTGGTCGGTCAGCTGTCCGGCTACGTGTGTCACCTTTACATCGTAGATGCCGTTGTCGTGCAGCATCTTCGTCGCTATCTCTGCGCCGGTCAGTCCGCCAGCACTGCGAATCTTGGAGTACTTCTTGAACTTGCGCTGCAGATTGCTCTGTACGAGCCAACTCAGCAACATCACTCCTATAAATATAATCCACTGAATTCCTATTCCGTTCATAACTGTTTGTTTTTTAGTAGTCTATCTTCTTGAGGCGCCATGCAAACATCATGCCACACGCCGTGCGAGTCGTACCATCAGTCCAGCGTAAGCTCCACGATGGTGTCTATTCCTGTGGGCACTTCTGCCAGCTCGAGTGTGATGCCTTGCTTTGTCTTGCTGAAGCCTACCTTGCTGCCGTCGTCGAACATGCGTGCCGAGGCAATCTTATGTCCCGTAATGGGCAGGAACAGTCCCTTGTCCTGCAGGTTCATGATGTGCACATAGAGTTTGTTGTCCTTCTGCGTCGTGACTCCCCAATCGTGTGGTGCCACAATGCCTCCGCGTGTGCCATAGATGGTTTCGCCGTAACGGCTTGTCCACTCCCCTATCTCTTTCAGGCGCTTCAGTGCTTCTGCCGGCAGCTGTCCATCGGGTTGCGGACCGATGTTCAGCAGCAGATTGGCATTCATGCCTGCGGCACGCACAAGCATCTGCACCAGTTCCTTGGTCGACTTGTAGTTGGCATCGGTCACAGAGTAGCCCCACAGTGCATTCATCGTCTGGCACGACTCGAGAGGAACGGTCTGGCTGACTGCCATGTTCTTGGAGTAGCCTGCCGTGTTCTCGCCAGGCAGGTCACGCTCGAAGATTTGTATGTCCTCACCTGCAACGAGGTTGTGGTGATGGTTGTTGCCCACCAGACACGACGGTTGCAGCCTATGAATCAGTGCATACTGCTCTTCAAGCTGCCAGTCGAAGGGTGTTGCATCCTCCTCATGGTCCCAGACGCCATCAAACCAGATGGCACCTATCGGGCCATAGCCGGTGAGCAACTCCGTGAGTTGTGCGTTCATGAAGCTGTAGTAGCTGTTCCAGTCCTGCTTGTCGGTCGGCCGGCCAAGTGCACGTCCTGTGCGTCCTAACGGATAGTCCGTCCTGTGCCAGTCGAGGTGTGAGTAGTAGAACTGCAACACAATGCCCTCTTTGGCACAAGCATCAGCCAATTCCTTCAGCACATCGCGCTTGAAAGGTGTTGCCTCGACAATGTTGTATCCGCCACTGGCTTTAGAGTTCCACATGGAGAAGCCGTCGTGATGGCGCGATGTTATGGTGACATACTTGGCACCAGCCTCCTTGAATGCCTTGACCCACTCCGTCGCATCGAAGTTGGCAGGATAGAATGCCGCTGCCGTCTTGGCATATTCCTGATAGTCGACATTGCGATTGTTCATGACCCACTCGCCTGCACCGAGCATGGAGTAGATGCCCCAATGCAGGAAGATGCCAAGCTTGCGGTCCTGGAATGCCTCGCGGGCCTTCAGGTTCTCAGGCGTAGGCTGATAGGTCTGTCCCCTCACTCCGGTGAGCAGGACAGACAGTAGCATCACGGTAAGAATCAATCGTCTCATGCGCTGCGTGCGGATTAAGGTATCAGTCGGTGTAACGGATGATTGTCTGCTCACGGTCAGGACCAACAGAGACAATCTTCACCGGCACGCCGAGCTGCTCCTCGAGGAATGTCAGGTAGGCATTGAACTCTTCGGGGAACTCGTCCTCGCTGGTCATCTTCGTCATGTCGGTCTTCCATCCCGGCAGTTCCACGTAGACAGGCTCCACGCCTTCAGAGATGTCGAACGGGAAATGGTCGGTCTCCTCGCCGTTGACGTTGTATGCCACGCATGCCTTAATGGTATCGAAGCCGTCGAGGACATCGCTCTTCATCATGATGAGGTTGGTGACACCGTCTATCATCACGGCATATTTCAGTGCTACGAGGTCAATCCATCCACAGCGGCGCTTGCGTCCGGTTACTGCTCCATACTCATGTCCGAGGTCACGGATGTGGTCGCCTGTCTCGTCGTTAAGCTCTGTAGGGAACGGCCCTGAACCCACACGTGTGCAGTATGCCTTGAAGATGCCATAGACCTCTCCTATGCGGTTGGGTGCTACGCCCAGTCCGGTGCATGCTCCTGCACAAATGGTGTTCGACGAGGTTACGAACGGATATGACCCGAAGTCAACGTCGAGCATGGTGCCCTGTGCACCTTCGCACAAGATGGTCTTGCCGTCGTCGAGCATTTTGTTGACGAGGTGCTCGCTGTCGACCAGATTGAACTGCTTGAGGTATTCTATGCCTTCGAAGAACAGGCGTTCGGTCTCGGTGATGTCATACTCATAGCCCAGACTGGCAAGTATCTGCTCGTGGCGTGCCTTGGCGGCTGCATACTTCTCCTCGAAGTTTCCGAGCACATCGCCTACACGCAGTCCGTTGCGGCTCACCTTGTCGGTATATGTCGGTCCGATGCCCTTTCCTGTTGTGCCTACCTTCGACTTTCCCTTTGCTGCCTCGTAGGCTGCATCGAGCACACGGTGTGTAGGCAGTATGAGGTGTGCCTTCTTCGATATCAGAAGGCGGCCCTTGAGGTGATGGCCCGACTTCTCGAGAGCCACAGCCTCATCCTTGAAGAGCGCCGGGTCGAGCACCACGCCGTTGCCTATGACATTTATCTTGTCTCCCTGAAAGATTCCCGACGGTATGGAACGCAGGACGTACTTCTGTCCTTCGAACTCAAGTGTGTGGCCGGCATTAGGACCTCCCTGAAAACGGGCTACGGCATCGTAGTGCGGTGTCAACACATCTACAACTTTTCCCTTGCCCTCGTCGCCCCACTGAAGGCCTAAGAGGATGTCTACTTTCGTCTTTTTCATTTTGTCTTCTTCCGATTGTTGATTTGTGATTTACGGCTGTTGATGCGCTTGCATGAGCTGCACAACCCGTACATATATAATGAATAGTGATTTAGCGTGAAGCGTGTCAGCTTGGCACTCTCAATGTCCTTCTGCAGCTGACTGTCCTGAAACTCCCTGACCTTGCCGCACTGGGTGCATATCATGTGATGATGCGTGCTGCGGTTGTAGTTCCGCTCGTACTGCGAGAGGTTGGCAAAGTGATGGGGGATGACCAGCTTGGCATCGATGAGGAGCTCAAGCGTGTTGTAGACAGTGGCACGGCTGACGTGGAAATTGTCCTGACTGACGAGTTTGTTATACAGCGTATCGATGTCGAAGTGTCCGTCGATGGAGTAGACGGCATCGAGTATGGCAAAGCGCTCGGGAGTCTTCCTGAGTTTGTTTGATGCAAGATACTCAATGAATATCTTCCTCACCGTTTCGTTAACGTTGCCATCGCTGTCCATCGTGCAGTCGTGTGTGTGTCTCCCTCTGTGGTAATAGTGTTAGCAAAGTTAAGGCTTTCCGACATAATAGTGCCCATAGGCTGCAAAAAAATCAGCACCGCCACATAACGTTGCCGAGATATATGGTGTTGGGGTGAGATATTGTCCACGTATAACGTAAAAACATAACTCGCAACACGTTCAAGTCCTGTGGCGCGTGTACCTCTCCGAGGGTGCACGTCCCGTCAGTGACCTCTACCCTTTTTCTACTGATTCCAGTCTCATGGTCAGTACAGGCCATTTTTTGAGGCTTATATTTGAAATGGCAAAGTCTTACGTTTGAAATGCCCCTTTCTTATATAAGACTTTGCCTTTTCTTATATATGTCTTTGAAGAGCTGTCAAAAGCTCCGTTGAAGCCAGTAGCACTTACTTGGGCAAGTTAGTATATCTTACTTTGCCCTCGAAGTATATCTTACTTTGCCAAGTAAGTAGTACTTACTTTTAGAGCAAGCCACTCAGCTCCCAATACCCGACACCAATCTATTCTTCCGTCATCGTTTCCTGCCGCACCCACTCATAGAGCAGTCGGGAGCTTTCGTCGGACGCATTCTTGAGATTGTCGACGGCACGGCAGACGTTGAAGGCATGTGCCTCGCTGCCCTGTATGTAGCGGCGCAGTGCCGTGGAGACGGCAGAACGGATGTGCAGATTGCCCGATGTGAATGCCGTAAGTGCCTGGTCGAGGAACTCGTTCTCCACACGCTCGGACATGTCACTCTTCTTCATCAGCAGTCTGCCGATGATGAGGTATCCGCATACCTGACTGTACTCGTCGTCGGCAGATATGAGGCTGAACGACTTTGACGGAGCATAGGGCAGATGCTGAAACAGGTTTATGCTGGTCTGTTCGGCAAGCTCCATATTATATATGCCTTCAATCCAGATGTCCATTATCTCCGGATAGAAGGTCTCTACAGGCTGCAGCATCCCTGCCAGTATCTTGCATTCGCGAATGTCTTCCTTCCAGAGGGCTTGCGCCAGATGGTGGTCCTTGCCATACTGTGAGGCTATCTGTTTGAGGCGCGGCAGCTCTATGCCGAAGTTCACCTTGTAGAGGATGCCCTTATCCCTCATGCTCTGAGCCACCGTGCCGTTCATCGACAGGCGGAACTGGCTCTTTATCTCTCTTAGCTGGTCTTTCAATTCCATTGGTTTACTGTTTGTAATACTGTGGTTCGGGTTTGCCAAACCACAGTGTTCCTACGTCTAAAGCGCGGAGTAGTCGCGGCTGTAGCGCAGCATCTGCTCGGCATAGCCTTCGTCGTAGTGCACCTTCACGTCGGTTATGTTGCCGTCGGCATCGCAGACTGCTTCATAGCGCGGATTGACAAAGCCCTTGTAGGGTGCCAAGTTCAGTGCCTTATAGCGGCGCAACACCTCACTGTGCAGGTTGGCATCGACCTTCACGCCATAGTCTTCGACCAGTCGGCGTGCCGCTTCGAAGTCGCCTGTCGACTTGATGCGCTGCACCTCTGCCAACAGTCGTCCGAAGAGCGAGCGCAGACCTTCGTAGTCGTTTATGCGGACATAGGTCTTGCCATCGCGCTGCAACAGGTCCACCACACCGTCATGCCTGCCATGCGCGAATGCCCAGCGGGCTATCAGTGCACGGTTGCGCATGTGCGCTTCCTCGATGTCTTTTCCCGGCTCTATGCGTACGAGCTGCGTCATCAGCCCATTCATCATATATGTATAGTACTGTGCCTTATAGGCTTCGCCGTCGGGCACCAGCCCCAGCTCCACGAGCTTAGGGTCGGCTATGTAGTAGAGTCCGAAGAGGTCGGCACGTGCCTCTTCGATGGTCGACCCGTAGGTCTTCAGTGCCTCGGGACTCACACCTGGCAACAACTGTCCGGAGCCATGTCCCAAACATTCGTGCAGGTCGGTATGCAGCTCGTCGGTGATGGCTGCATAGCGTTCTATCAGCGACAGCTCATCGTCGCCCCAGACGAACTCACGGTTGAGACCGCTGCCGAGCGATGCCTTGTTGTAGGCATCGGTGATATTGCCTATCGTTACCGACTTGGAGCCATAGCATGCACGTATCCAGTCGGCATTGGGCAGGTTTATGCCTATGGCGGTAGACGGGTATAGGTCGCCCGACAGTATGGCAGCCGTTATGACCTTCGCACTAACGCCTTTCACCTCGGGCTTCCTGAAGCGCGGGTCTATGGGCGAATGGTCTTCAAACCACTGTGCATTGTCGCTTATGGTCTGTGTGCGGTGTGTGGCTTCGAGATTCTTGAAGTTGACCAGCGACTCCCAGCTGCCCCGCATGCCGAGCGGGTCTTCGTAGGTTTCGATGAATCCATTAACAAAGTCGACGCGTGGCTGTACGTCTGCCACCCAGAGTATGCTGTAGCGGTCGAAGGTGTTCAGGTCGCCGGTGACGTAGAATTCTGTCAATGCGTCTATCACTTGTTTCTGATGGCTGTCCTCTGCCACTTGCGCTGCACGGCGCAGCCAATACACAATCTTCTCTATTGCCTTGCCGTAGAGTCCGCCGACGCGCCACACCTGTTCCTCCATCTTGCCGTCGTGCTTCACGAGTCGGCTGTTCAGTCCGTAGGACACAGGCTCGTCGTCGGCAGGCGACTTCAGTGCATCGTAGTATGCCTCGACCTCATCGCGTGTCACACCGTCATAGTAGTTGACGGCAGAAGCCTGTACCCAATCCACACCGTCCTGACGTGCCACACGCATAGGCATCAGCTGCGGATCGAAGACGACGGGGAATATCTCGTTGCAGAACGCGTCAAGCGTCTCACCACTACGCAGCGGCAACAGCGAAGCGTCAATGCCGTCGAGGCATTGGCGCAGGAAGTCCTGACCGAAGCCGGGTTGGAACTTGTTTGAGCCGTAGTGATGATGGATGCCGCTCGAGAACCACACGCGCTTGAGGTAGACCTCGAGTGCGAGGAAGTCGGCAGAGTTGCGGTCGCCCTGGTAATGCAGGTATATGGTTTCGAGCATCTTGCGGATGCGCAGGTTGTAGCGTCCGTTCTGGTCGAAATAGATGTCGCGCCCCCAGAGTGCCGCCTCCGTAAGATAGTAGACCAACGCCTTCTGCCGTAGCGTCAGCTTGTCGAAGTCCGGCACGTCATAGCGCAGCAGTTGCAGGTCGGCAAAGCGGTCCACCGATATGTTGTCTTGATTGTTCATCTGTCTTGTACCCTTTGTATTGTTATCAGCAAACAAAGGTACAAAAAACTACTCTCCCTGCACGCCAACCTGCATCAAAGAGGGAGCGCACAGACAACCGCGACTGCACTTTCAACTTTGCAACAACATCTCCCCAGATGCCTTGCTGCGTCAGAAAGCACACACGGCACGGATTTCGTCGTACATGTATTTTTCTTCTTCGTAATTGTATCCAATTACAGAGGCTTCGAAGAAATTATAAAAAGTTACGAACATATTTCTTTTACTGTTTCTCTCATTAGAGGCGTAGATGTAGTACGTAAATGTGTCGAATTGGTCACCCCCAGCAGCCGAAAGCGATGCCTGCACTATGTTACGGGTCTCGGTGCACGTTGCACCATATACATCTTGCAGATTGTCCACGTCCTTATAACATAGCATGTGCAGTTCCTTTACTGACGGGATGTACCATCCGGTGCTTCCATTCGGGGCAGGAAAGTTGGTCTCAAAGCTGGAAAGGGAGTCGACAGGCAGCACCACGTTGTCGGCCTTACCGGCTTTCTTGCAATACTCGTTGTACGCTTTCAATACCTGCGTGTTCTGGTAGCCAAGGATGTAGTTTATGGGATCGGTAGCCCCATAGCCCGAGGCTATGGACTTGAACTGTGATTTCAATGAATGTGTGAAGTTCGTGCTGTTTTGGAAGTCTTCAACAGACTCAGTGGTCTCCTGCCACACCATACGTCCCACTCTCTTGGCAGCTACTGCCAGTCCGTGCTTGCAGCCGGGATAGTCGGCAGCCATTATCTTGTCACCGTCCAGTCTGGCTGGTGTCTTGCGCGTAGCGTCCGTGAGGTCGGTGTCTTTCGTGGTCCAGAACACCACGCCAGCCACCTCACTGCGTTGCTTGTCGTTCAGCAATGGCAGGTAGTCTTTCGAGATGAACGTACCGTCCTTCAGTATCAGATCGCCTATTGCAGCCTGTGCAGGGTCACTGAAAGTACTGTTGACACGCTTTGCCGTTGCACTTACTGTCGTTGCAGCACTCCAAGCCACAATGGAGCAGTTCATACTGAGACTTGTCTTGTTGATGGTGATGTTGCAGTTGACATTGCTGCCAGCCTCGAGCTTGCCATTGGGCCATGACATCTCTGCATTGTATGTGTTACCGTCGAGTGTCACTTCTATTGCAACCTTGTCGGTCGCCTCGCCTTGCGGGAAGAGTATCAGCGGCTGTGCCGTATAGGTTGTGCCGCTGATGCCGGAGAGCGAGACAGGCAAGTCTACCTTCGATGCCGATGTATTGGCGGCAGCTTCACCTGTACTCTTGCTGAAAGTTCCATCCATGTACAGACCTTTAAGCGTGCAGGCAGTCAGTCCGGAGAGGTCGATGATGTCTTTGCCTGCTTTGAACGTAAGCGTCAGCTGTCCCATGCGATGGCTGAACTGCAGATTCACGTCAGGACTGAGTCTGCTGGCAGTGGCGGTGGCATAGAGGAAGTCGAAAGACTTCTGCTGCGTCAGGTCGGCAGTGCTGACTGTGATGAGGTCGTCGTCAGACGTGTCGTAAGGATAGTAGGCAATGAACTTCACATCCTCATTATCCTGGAAGTAGACAGGTTCGCCTGTGAAGTCGGTGCCGTTGATAGTGGTGTATTTCAGATTATCGGCTACAGTGCTGCTGCTACCGGAACTATTATCAGTGCTCAAGCCAAAGGAATCACCGCTGTCCCACGTCGTACCGCTGGCACGTGTGCCGCCTGTAGAAGCAATCTGCGCAGTGATGCGTGCAGACACTGCCGTGCCGTCGCCTGCTGGTGTATCTTCATTGGTGCATGCTGCGAACGGCAGTGTCAGCAATGCCGCTGCCGCCAATGTCATGATGTGCCTGAATGTCTTGTCCATGATGTCCTTCTTTTTCTACGTGATGGAATTGCCTTGCGGCAACGAGTGTAAAGTTACGCATCATGCATCACACTGCCAAACGTCGGACATTGAAACACATAAAAAAAAGACATGCCCAACGACGTGGACATGTCCCCTATATTTCTGCCACTCACGCGGGCAGCGGTGTATGCGCTGATATCAATCGATTTCTTCGTCGGCTTCGTAGCCACCCATCTCGCGAAGAGCATTCTTCAGCATGACATACTGCTGGAAGAGGTGGTTGACAGCAACCTCACCCTGAGTGTAGTCGTGCATCGGGCTCTTGAGGAAGAAGCTCAGGAAGCGCTGTATGCCATAGCGTCCGGCACGTGCAGCAAGGTCGCTAAGCAGTACGAGGTCGAGGCACAGAGGCGCAGCGAGGATAGAGTCGCGGCAGAGGAAGTTGATCTTGATCTGCATCGGATAGCCCATCCAGCCGAAGATGTCGATGTTGTCCCATCCTTCCTTGTTGTCGTTGCGGGGAGGATAGTAGTTGATGCGAACCTTGTGATAGTAGTCGGAATACAGGTCAGGCTGATTGTCGGCAACGAGTATAGACTCGAGAGTAGACAGCTTGCTGACTTCCTTGGTGTGGAAGTTGGCTGGCTCGTCGAGCACCAGACCGTCGCGGTTGCCAAGGATGTTTGTCGAGAACCATCCGTTCAAGCCCAGGCAACGAGTGCCGATGATGGGAGCGAAGCCCGACTTGACAAGCGTCTGTCCTGTCTTGAAGTCCTTGCCAGCGATAGGCATCTTGGTCTTCTCTGCCAGTTCCCACATTGCAGGGATGTCGACAGTGGTATTGGGAGCACCCATGATAAACGGTGCACCTTCGGTCAGAGCGGCGTAAGCATAGCACATCGACGGTGCCACATGCTTGGTGTCATTGTCCTTCATGGCCTTCTCAAGAGCGGCGAGTGTGCCGTGAATCTCCATGTCTATGGGTACATAGATCTCGGTAGAAGCTGCCCAGAGCACAACCACACGGCTGCAGCCATTGGCCTCCTTGAAGTTGCGGATATCAGCCTTGAGCTGCTGAACCATGTCCCAACGGTCCTTGCAGTCCTTGACATTGTGTCCGTCAAGACGGCATGCATAGTCATGGTCGAAAGCTGCCTTCATAGGCACAATAGCCTGCAGCTCGTCCTTAACCGGCTCAATGTCTTTCTCCTTCAGCACCTCAGCATTGATGGCCGACTCGTAAGCCGTTGCAGGGAAGACATCCCATGCACCGAAGACAATATCATTGAGATTTGCCAACGGAACAATCTCTCCGTAATGAAGATACTTCTTGTCAGCACCACGACCGACACGGATCTTGTCATACTGAGTCATTGAACCGACGGGCTTTGCCAGCCCCTTACGTGTCATCAGCACGCCTGTAATGAATGTAGTAGCTACCGCACCCAAGCCAACACACAACACTCCAAGCTTTCCTTCTGCTGGCTGAACATTATTGTTTTTCATTTCAATTTATAAGTTTTATATGCCCGGAACCGAGGCCTGGCACTGCGTCGCCAGTATCGAGACACTGCGTCTGCCGATTCCTGTTATTCTATTCCTAAGCCGCAAAGTTAGCATTATTATTTCTTTACGCTGCATATAATGCGTAATTCTTTGTGCTAAAGAATGCTATCAGAGCGGCTATAGGGATACTTCAGGTGCTGTTTCAAGCCTTGGAAATGTAGTCAGTTATCCACTCTCCGACTTCCTTGGTGCCATACTTGGCTCCGCCTTCGACCTGTATGTCGGGGGTGCGGACATTGTTGTCTATCGATGCATCGACAGCGCGGCGTATCAGTGCGCCTTCCTCCTTCAGGTCGAAATATTCGAACAACATGGCTGCAGAGAGCACCTGTGCCAATGGGTTGGCAATGTTCAGACCCTTGGCCTGTGGCCATGAGCCGTGGACTGGCTCGAAGACAGGTGTGTGCTCGCCGGTAGACGCCGATGGCAACAGTCCCATAGAGCCGCTGATGCAGGAGCTCTCGTCGGTGAGGATGTCGCCGAAGGTGTTCTCGGTAACTATGACATCGAAGAACTTCGGGTCCTGAATCATGCGCATCGAGCAGTTGTCGACATACATGTAGTCTGTGGTTACATCGGGATATTGCGGTGCCATCTCGCGGGCAATCTGTCTCCAGAGGCGTGACGAAGCAAGGACATTGGCCTTGTCGACCACAGTGAGATGCTTGTTGCGCTTGCGTGCATAGTCGTAGCCGACCTTAAGAATGCGCTCAATCTCGGGACGCGAATAGTAGTTGGTGTCGTAGGCTTTGTCGTCGTCCTGATACTTCTCGCCGAAGTACATGCCGCCCGTAAGCTCACGAATGGTGATGAAGTCGGCTCCGTCGACCAGCTCAGGACGAAGCGGAGACTTATGGAGCAGGCTCTTGAACGTCTGCATGGGACGTATGTTGGCATAGAGTCCAAGCTTCTTGCGCATGGCAAGCAGTCCCTGCTCGGGACGGACTTTTGCTGTGGGGTCATTGTCGAACTTAGGGTCACCGACAGCCGAGAACAGCACAGCATCGGCATTCAGGCATGTCTGGAATGTTTCTTCAGGGAACGGATCGCCAACTTTGTCGATGGCATCAGCACCGCAAATGGCATATTCATAGGACACTTCATGACCGAACTTGCGACACACGGCAGTCGTAACGTCTACTCCAACCTTGGAGATTTCCGGGCCGATGCCATCACCGGCCAGGACAGCGATTTTCAGTTTCATACTATTTTGAGTAATGTATTATTGTATTATTACGGGATTCTCGCACAGGTCTGTGCGCGTTTCATATTCGTCTTCGATGATATTGAGCATCTTTATGGTTGCCTTTATGGCAGACTCCGTCTGGTCGGCATCAAGTCCGCGTGTGCGGAACTCGCGGTTGTCGAAGGTCCATGATATGACTGTCTGCACCAAGGCATCGGTGCGTCCGCCAGGTGGAATGCTGACGGCATAGTTGGTAAGCATGGGGAACTTGCGGTTGAGCAGTTGCTTGTAGACGAAGCGCAATGCACGCACAAAGGCATCATACTGTCCGTCACCGCTCGAGCTTGCCTCGAACTCATTGCCATTGATGGATATCTTCAGCACCGCCATGGGCTTCAGGCCGTGTGCCAGATTGACTACATAGCTTATCAGACGCACCTTGTCGCTCGTGACACCGTGCTTCAGCACATCCGATACGATGTAGGGCAAGTCCTCTGGAGTGACCAGTTCCTTCTTGTCGCCAAGCTCAATGATGCGTTCGGTGACTTTCTTCATCGACGCTTCGTCGAGGTCGAGCCCCAGGTCTTCAAGGTTCTTGCGTATATTGGCCTTGCCGCTGTTCTTGCCCAAAGCATATTCGCGCTTGCGTCCGAAGCGCTCGGGCAGAAGGTCGTTGCAGTAGAGATTGCGCTTGTTGTCGCCGTCGGCATGTACTCCTGCCACCTGTGTGAAGACGCTCTCGCCAACGATGGGCTTATTTGGCGGGACAGCTATTCCCGAATAGGACGCTACGATGCGGCTGGCTTCGTTGAGCTGGCTCTCGTCAATATGGGTCTGTGCATTGTTGTGGTCTTTCAGCATTGCCTGCACACTTGCCAACGGTGCATTGCCGGCTCGTTCGCCAAGGCCGTTTATGGTGGTATGCAGTCCTTTGCAGCCGGCAATAACTGCCGACAAGGCATTGCCTACAGCCAAGTCGTAGTCGTTATGGGCATGGAAGTCGAAGTGCACACCGGGGTAACGCTCCACCATCAGCTGCATGAACTCGCGCGTCTGCATGGGGTTCAGTATGCCAAGGGTGTCGGGCAGCATGAACCGTTTTATCTCTGTCTGCACCAGTGCATCCATCAGTTCGAACACATATTCGGGCGAGTCCTGGATGCCATTGCTCCAGTCCTCAAGATAGACATTGGCTTCCATGCCTTTCGACACGGCATAGGCCAACGTTCCCTTGATGTCGGCTATATGTTCCTGAACGGTCTTCTTCAGCTGATAGGTGCAGTGCTTGAGAGAGCCTTTGCACAGGAGGTTGATGACACGACCGCCTGCCGACGATATCCAGTCGACCGAGGTCTTGCCATCGATGAAGCCAAGCACCTCTACCCTGTCGAGACAGCCATGACGTACAGCCCACTCCGAAATCATAGTGACTGCCTCGTGCTCGCCTTCCGAGACACGTGCCGATGCCACCTCTATGCGGTCGACATTCAGCCGGCCGAGCAGCAGACGTGCTATCATCAGCTTCTCGTGCGGAACGAACGACACGCCGTTGGTCTGCTCACCATCCCGAAGGGTGGTGTCCATTATCTCAATCGCGAGCGACTGCAAAGCGTCCTTCATGCTGTTTCTCCCAAGCTTCTATCTTGTCCTTATTCTCAAGGAGGAAATCAATATCGTCCAAACCATTCATCAGACAGTGCTTCTTGTATGCGTTTATCTCGAACGTCTCGCTCTTTTCCGTTGCCTTGTTGGTTATGGTCTGCTCGGGCAGATTGACTTCAACCTCGGTCTTGGGATCTGACTGGATGGACTGGAACAGCTCCTGCAGAAAGGGTTCGCTGACGACGACAGGCAGCACGAAGTTGTTTAGCTCGTTGTTCTTGTGTATGTCAGCGAAGAAGCTGCTGACGACAACACGGAAGCCGTAGTCGGCAATGGCCCACGCAGCATGCTCACGGCTGCTGCCACTTCCGAAGTTCTTGCCGGCAACGAGGACGACACCGCTATATCTCGGATCGTTGAGCACGAAGTCCTTTATAGGGTTGCCCTGCTTGTCGTAACGCCAGTCGCGAAACAGGTTCTCGCCGAAACCTTTCTTGTCGGTAGCCTTGAGGAATCGTGCCGGTATTATCTGGTCGGTGTCGACATTCTCCAATGGGAGTGGGACACATGTGCTGGTTATTATGTTGAATTTCTGCTTCATCGTGTCATTCTGTTAAACCATTAAAGTTCTTGGATCGGTTATCACTCCCGTCACTGCGGCAGCTGCTGCCACGAGCGGACTGGCGAGTATCGTTCTTGCGCCCGGTCCCTGACGCCCTTCGAAATTGCGGTTGCTGGTAGACACAGCATACTTGCCTGCAGGAACCTTGTCGTCGTTCATGGCAAGGCAGGCAGAACATCCGGGCTGGCGGATTTCAAAGCCTGCTTCTGCAAGCACCTTGTCAAGCCCCTCCTGACGTATCTGTGCATCGACCATCCAGGAACCCGGGACGAGCCATGCCACCACGCCTTCTGCCTTCTTCTTGCCTTTCACCAGAGAGGCAAAGGCTCTGAAGTCCTCGATGCGTCCGTTGGTGCATGCTCCGAGGAACACGTAGTCTATCTTGCGTCCGAGCAACTTCTCGCCGGGCTTGAAGCCCATATAGCCGAGCGACTTCAGGAACGATGCCTGTGCAGCTTCGCCCATGCCCTCGAGTGTGGGAATGCTGTCGGTTATGCTCATGCCCATGCCGGGGTTTGTGCCGTAGGTCACCATCGGCTGGATGTCTGCACCGTCGAAGTAGAGTTCCTTGTCAAACACGGCATCGTCGCCACTCTTCAAGGTCTTCCAGTAGGCCACAGCCTTGTCCCAGTCCGCACCCTTGGGCGCGTACTCACGACCGCTTATGTATTCAAACGTCTTCTCATCAGGCGCTATGAAGCCGCCACGGGCACCCATCTCAATCGACAGATTGCACAGCGTCAGACGTCCTTCCATGGAGAGGCCGCTGACGACCGGTCCGGAGTATTCCACGAAATATCCTGTAGCACCCGATGTCGAGATCTTCGACATCAGATACAGAGCCACGTCTTTTGCCGTGACGCCCTTGCCAAGCTTTCCGGTGATGTTGATACGCATCGACTTGGGCTTCTGCTGGAGTATGCACTGCGATGCCATGACCATCTCGACCTCGCTCGTTCCGATGCCGAAAGCAACGGCAC
>CAVHJI010000029.1:16398-17366 GCA_963636255.1 Bacteroidaceae bacterium
GACAGCGCCATGGGTCGATGTGTGGGAGTCGCCGCAGACGATGGTCATGCCCGGCAGACTGAGTCCGCGCTCCGGACCTACGACATGAATGATGCCGTTCTTGGGGTTCAGCATGCCGAAGTGCGTCAGTCCGAAGTCCTTGGCGTTCTTCTCAAGGGTATCGACCTGCTTCTTCGACACGGGGTCCTGAATGGGCTTGTCCTGGTCGTGTGTGGGGGTGTTATGGTCCGGCATGCAGAATATCTGCTGCGGACGGAAGCACTGCAGTCCGCGTTCGCGCATTCCGGCGAAAGCCTGCGGGCTGGTCACCTCGTGGCAGTACAGACGGTCAATATACAGTTGTGTGGGACCGTCTTCCACTTTCTGGACTACGTGCGAGTCCCATATCTTGTCAAACAGAGTGTTCATGTCTCGTCCTCAGTTTTTGAATTTGTTGATACAATCTATATATGCCTCTACCGATGCTGTCACAATGTCGGTGTTTGCTCCGAAGCCGTAGTACATGCGGCCGTCGTATTCCACCTGCATGTGGACCTTTCCCACATCGTCACTGCCCTTACTGATGGCCTGTATAGTGAATTCCTTGAGCGTCATCTGCTTGGATATAATCTTCTTCAATGCCTTGATGGCAGCATCGACAGGACCGTTGCCTGTGGCTGCAGCCTCGAACTTCTGTCCGCTTATGTCCAGTCCTATGCTGGCTACGCTACGTACACCCAGACCTGTGGTGACCTGCAGATAGTTCAACTTGACAGCATGCGATTCGGCACGGTCGGCACCGGCAAGCAACAAGATGTCGTCGTCGGTGACTTCCTTCTTCTGGTCGGCAAGGCGCAGGAATGCTTCGTAGATCTTGTCGACCTTTGCATCGTCGGTGACATCGACGCCAAGCACATGCATGCGGTATTTCAGCGCTGCACGGCCGCTGCGGGCTGTCAGTACAATGGAGTTGTCGTCCAGTCCCACGT
>CAVHJI010000030.1:0-17093 GCA_963636255.1 Bacteroidaceae bacterium
GTACTGACTACGACTACATCTTCGAGCGTGACCCGAACACATGGACACTGAGCAATGGTGGTGGTGCCAACCAGTCTGTTAGTGGTTCTTATCCTAGCAAGTTCACAATGTTCGGTTACTTCGGCCGTGCCGACTACTCTTACAAAGGCAAGTACTTGGCTACATTGACACTGCGTCGTGATGCAGCTTCCAAGTTCGCAAGCAAGAACCGTTGGGGTACATTCCCATCAATCTCTCTCGGCTGGCGTATCTCTGACGAGAAGTTCCTCGAGAAGGCCCGCTCTACTTGGATGGATGACTTGAAGATCCGTGCCGGTTACGGTACAACTGGTAACTCCAATATCGGTGCTTACAACTATGCATTCCAGTACAGCAACAACACACGTTACCTCTATGCAATCACTGGTGAGAACTCTGGAGCCAACACAGGTTACGGTATCTCAACTCTTGGTGACAAGAATGCCAAGTGGGAGACAGTGAAGATGCTCAATGCCGGTATAGACCTGACAGCATTCAGCAGCAAGTTGACCGCAAGTTTGGACTTCTATATAAAGAAGACTTCTGATATGCTTGTTCCTGCAAACTGGACAACACTTGCCGGTGCAGGTACGAAGCCTAACGTAAACATTGGTGACTTGAAGAATACCGGTATCGACTTCCAGATTGGATGGCGTGACAAGATTGGTCAGGTAAGCTATAACATCAATGCCAATGCATCTTGGTACAAGAATGAGGTTACAAAGCTGGGTTCTTCCAACCTCTACACCTCTACACGTATCACCGACCTCACCATCACAACAGTCGGCCAGCCTGTGTCAATGTTCTACGGATATGTTGACGACGGCATCTACAAGTCGGTTGATGAAGTCCTGAACTACAAGAACGCTGCCGGTCAGACAGTCCTGCCTAACGGTGTCGCTTCTTATGAGGACTTGCAGGCTACAGCTTCTTCATTCGTAGGTCACTACAAGTGGAAAGATACCAACAACGACGGTAAGGTCACAGCAGACGACCGCGCCATCATTGGTAACCCGCATCCGGATCTCACCGGTGGTTTCAACATCGGTTTGACATGGAAGGATTGGGATCTGAGTACATATCTGTACTATTCTATCGGCAACGACCTGTACAAGCACTACGAGTACTACACATTGTGGGGTAACCTTGGTAATGCTTACTCTTACGAGCGTATCAACCAGGCATGGGATCCTGAGACCAATCCTAACGGCACACTGCCTCTCTGGGTTTATGGTGATACTTACGATGAGAACACACAGTCTCACTCTCAGTATGTACAGGACGGTTCTTACCTCCGTATGCAGACCCTTACCCTCGGCTACTCACTGCCGAAGAAGATTGTCAGCAAGATTGGCTTCAGCCGCATTCGTCTCTACGCACAGTTGGCAAACGTCTTCACCATCACTGGTTACGACGGTCTTGACCCTGAAGTACGCTCGAACAACGGCGACTCGTCGAACGACATGATGAAGGGTATCGACTACGGTTCGTATGGTATGCCGCGTCAGTACCTGTTCGGTGTCAACATCGACTTCTAATACATCTTAGTTCTAAACAGAAAAACATTATAAGTAACGATATGAAAAAAGCAATATTATATTCAGCATTAGCTCTTGGCTCGCTGTCTATGACCAGTTGCGGCGACAGCTTCCTGGAGATGGATCCAGTGGGTGCTGTCAGCGAGAGCACACTGACGAGCGATGAGGGCATTGACTATGTCCTGAATGCTGCCTACAACACGTTCTACGGAATGCAGACAAGTGTCTGGGCCATGGGACACGCGTCCATGACTGACTGGATCTTCGGCGATATCATGGGTGCCGATGCCAACAAAGGCTCCACGTCTACCGACCAGTCCGACCTTACAGCTCTTGAGACATGGACCATCGTAAGCTCCAACTCCTACCTCACGGAGAAGTGGAACGCTGTCTATGAGTCTGTGAAGCGATGCAACAATGTAATCGATATGGCAGAGAAGATGGGCGATGCGCTGCAGAACAAGGAACAGGTCATTGCACAGGCTCGCTTCATCAAGGGCGTGTGGATGTTTGAGGCAATCCGCGTCTTCGGCGCAGCCATTCCTTATGTGACGCTTGAGGCTTATCAGACATCGACGGACCCACAGGTTGGTAACGTCGATGAGAATGGCAACTACATCTATGTATGGGATCAGGTAGAGGCAGACCTTAAGTATGCTGTCGAAAATCTGCCCGAGACTTGGGACGATTCGGAGAAGGCGCGTGCCACATCTTGGCAGGCCAAGTCTATGCTTGCCAAGCTCTATCTCTATTGGTCATCGCCATATAACGGCACAAACGACACTCAAGACCATTGGGCTGAATGCAAGTCTCTGCTCGATGATATCATCGCAAATGGCAAGAACGCACAAGGTACAAAGTATCGCCTTGTAGACAACTACGCAGACCTCTTCGATGCTGATACTTCTGACTGGAACGGTGAGGACGTCTTCGACATCCAGACCACCATCAGTGGAACACAGATTTATACATCTGCTGTAATTGCAGCGTACTCTGTTTCTCAGCCTGGTGCCTCTGGCATTGGCGGTTGGGGTTTCTATCAGCCTACATATGAGTTCGTCAACAGCTTCATCGTGGATGAGAACGGACTGCCCGATGCATCATATCGCAACAAGGCTCCTCTGACGCAGATGGTAGGCAACGCCGTTGCATCTGACCTGGAGACTTATACCGACCCGCGCCTTGATGTCTGCGCAGGACGCTTTGGCGTTCCGTTCCTGGACTATGGCGTGCCATCGCAGTCTACTATCACCGGTTGGGTGCGCGACTACACCAATGGCGGTCTTTACATGAACAAGAAGCCCGAACCAAAGAAGTCGGACCGTCCGTCCTACGCTTCGGCAACATACCCAGGTTCAACAGCAAAGAACTACCACATCATCCGTTATGCAGACATCCTGTTGATGCGTGCTGAGGTGGCTATTCACGATGGTGACCTCGCAACGGCATTGCAGTACATCAATCAGGTGCGCAAGCGTGCTGCCAACAGCGTCTACACAACTACAGGCAATGAAAGCTACTATGCAGAGGTAGGTCTGACTGTTCCGACAGGCTACACCTTCGACAATAAGGTCGCTGGCACAACCGTTACCAACACCGTTGCCAACTACCGCTTGGGTCTGTACACTTCGTTTGCAAACGCAGATGAGGCTACTACAGCTCTGAAGCGTGAGATGCGTGCAGAGTTCGGTATGGAGGGTCACCGCTGGTTCGACTTGGCTCGCTGGGGAGAGGTTGCCGATGTCCTGAACAATGAGTTCAAGGCATACGAGGTACAGTACCTTAGCAAGTACTCCAACGTCTATGGTGCTAACTGGGTTACTCTGCCCATTCCCGAGACGGAGATTATCACCGCAGCAGGACGCTTCAAGCAGAACGTCAACTGGCAGTGATTTCCCACTGTGTGAATATAAGGGAGAGACGGTCGCAAGGCTGCCTCTCCTTTTTTTATAATGTCCCTCCTGCTTATTTCACCAGTTAGCCTGCATCTGCGGTATTGCTCTACACATTATAATTATTTATCTTTGCCCCCATCAAAACCTAACGAACCGTTATGCAACAGAAAATCATCATTCTTGACTTCGGCTCACAGACCACACAGCTCATAGGCCGACGCGTGCGCGAGCTGGATACCTTCTGCGAGATCCTACCGTACAACAAGTTCCCTGCCGACGACCCCGACATCATCGGTGTCATACTTAGTGGATCACCATATTCCGTATACGATGACATAGCCTTCCGTGCTGACTTCTCGCAGTTCATTGGCAAATATCCCGTCCTTGGCATCTGCTATGGCGCACAGCTCATGGCATCTGTAGGTGGCGGTATCGTTGAGCCAGCAGGTTCACGCGAGTATGGACGGGCGCACCTCACATCGTTCGATGCTGCCGATCCTCTCTTCGCAGGCTTCAGCCCAGATTCACAGGTGTGGATGAGCCATGGTGATACCATCACCGCACTGCCTGCCGACTGTCACCGCATAGCATCTACGGAGCATGTTGCCAATGCTGCCTATGCTTGCCCCGACCGTAAGGTATGGGCCGTACAGTTCCATCCCGAGGTGCATCACTCCATTCAAGGTTCACTCTTGCTGCGCAATTTCGTCGTCGGCATTTGTGGAAGCCGTCAGGAGTGGAGCGCAGCATCGTTCGTTGAGACCACAGTGCAGGAGTTGCGCAGTCAGCTTGGCAGTGACCGCGTAATACTTGGACTTAGTGGAGGTGTTGACTCCAGCGTCTGCGCCACACTCCTCAGTCGTGCCATCGGACAGAACCTTACGTGTATCTTTGTCGACCACGGCATGCTTCGCAAGAACGAATTCCAGCAGGTCATGGACGATTACCGTGGCCTCGGACTTAATGTCATAGGTGTAGATGCTTCGGCTAAGTTCTTCAAGGATCTTGAAGGTGTCACCGACCCGGAGCAGAAACGCAAGATTATAGGACGTGACTTCGTGGAGGTCTTCGATGCCGAGGCACACAAGATAAAAGATGCACGATGGCTTGCCCAAGGCACCATCTATCCCGACCGCATAGAGAGTCTCAGCATCACAGGCATGACCATCAAGAGTCATCACAATGTTGGCGGACTGCCCAAAGAGATGAATCTCAGACTCTGTGAACCGTTGCGCTGGCTCTTCAAGGATGAGGTGCGCCGTGTTGGACGACAGCTCGGAATGCCCGAAAGGCTTATAGGTCGTCATCCTTTCCCTGGCCCAGGACTGGCAGTACGTATACTCGGTGACATCACTCCCGACAAGGTACGCATACTTCAGGATGCCGACGACATCTATATAAGCACCATGCGTTCATGGCCTTTGCCTGACGGCACGTCGCTCTACGACAGCGTTTGGCAGGCTGGCGCCGTATTGCTCTCTACCGTACGCTCTGTAGGCGTCATGGGTGATGAACGCACTTACGAACATCCAGTTGCACTGCGTGCTGTCACCAGTGTCGATGCCATGACTGCCGATTGGGCACGACTGCCTTATGACTTCCTTGCAAAGGTGTCGAACGAGGTTATCAACAAGGTCAAGGGCGTCAACCGCGTCTGCTACGACATCTCCTCAAAACCACCTAGCACAATTGAGTGGGAATAAGCTTGAGGAAGCATTACCTTATATTAGCCATGTGTGAGTGACGCACGCTGAAAAACATAGACTATGAGAACTCTCCGTATTGTCAAGGACGACCCTTACCTGCAGCCTTATGCCAAGGCCATCGTAGGTCGTCACTGTCATGCCCTGAATAAGGAACGGGAGCTGACTGGCGGCACGATGCCATTGTCGGAGTTCGCCGACGGCTACCTCTACTTTGGTCTGCATGGCACGGCGCAGGGCGGATGGGTGCTCCGTGAATGGGCACCCAATGCCACAGCCATATACCTCATTGGCACTTTCAATGGCTGGCAGGAACATGCTGAGTATAGCTTAAAGCCCACGGGCAACGGCAATTGGGAGATTGAGTTGCCTGCCGGTGCACTGCATCATGGCGATCTTTACAAACTGTCGGTGCACTGGAATGGTGGTGCCGGTGAACGCATACCAGCCTGGGCAACGCGTGTGGTGCAGGATGCGGAGACAAAGATTTTCAGTGCACAGGTATGGGCACCCGAGAAGCCATACAGCTTCAAGGTGCAGACATTCAGACCCAAGCGGCATCCGTTGCTCATCTATGAGTGCCACATCGGAATGGCGCAGGAGGAAGAGAAGGTAGGTACGTACCGTGAGTTCCAGCAGAACGTGTTGCCGCGCATTGCCAAGGAAGGCTACAACTGCCTACAGCTCATGGCGGTGCAGGAACATCCATATTATGGTAGCTTTGGCTATCATGTGTCGAACTTCTTCGCTCCGTCGTCGCGCTTCGGTACACCCGACGAGCTGAAAGAACTTGTCGATGCCGCGCATGTACTGGGCATGGCTGTCATCATGGACATCGTACATTCTCATGCGGTGAAGAACACTGCCGAGGGACTCTCTCTCTTTGCAGGTGATCCTGACCAGTACTTCTGCCATGGTGCACGGCGCATACATCCTGCATGGGACTCTTGTTGCTTCGACTATGGCAAGAACGGCGTGTTGCACTTCCTCCTATCCAACTGCAAGTATTGGCTCGAAGAGTTCCACTTCGATGGCTTTCGCTTCGACGGTGTGACATCGATGCTCTATTATAGTCACGGTCTGGGCGAGGCTTTCACATCCTATGCCGACTACTTCAATGGACGGGAGGACGATGACGCGATTTGTTATCTGACGCTTGCCAATAAGCTGGTGCATCAGGTCAATCCTCACGCCATAACCATTGCCGAAGAAGTCTCGGGCATGCCTGGACTGGCAGCGCCGATAGCTCATGGCGGTTATGGCTTCGACTATCGCATGGCGATGAACATCCCAGACTTCTGGATTAAGATCATCAAGGAACATATTGACGAAGACTGGAAACCCTCCAGCATCTTTTGGGAAACAACCAACCGCCGCAAGGACGAACGTACCATATCATATGTGGAAAGCCACGACCAGGCTCTCGTCGGCGACAAGACCATAATCTTCCGTCTCATTGATGCCGACATGTACTGGCACATGCAGAAGGGCGACGAAAACTACACCGTGCGTCGCGGTATGGCATTGCACAAGATGATACGTCTAGTCACTGCCGCTGCCATCAATGGAGGCTACCTCAATTTTATGGGCAATGAGTGGGGACATCCTGAGTGGATTGACTTCCCACGTGAGGGCAACGGATGGAGCCACAAGTATGCACGCCGCCAGTGGAGCCTGGTAGACAATCCAAGGCTTTGCTATCATCAACTCGGCGATTTCGATGCCGCAATGCTCAGAGTTCTGAAGAGTATTCCTGCGCTTGAGAACACGCAGGTGCAGGAGATATGGCACAATGACGGCGACCAGATTCTCGCCTTCGAACGTGGCAAACTGCTGTTTGTATTCAACTTCAACCCCGTACGTTCGTTCACGGACTATGGCTTCCTTGTTCCCGAAGGCTCATACCGCACGGTCTTGAACACCGATGCTACGGCATTTGGCGGCAATGGCTTCTGCGACGATAGTGTGGAGCATTTCACCATGCCCGATGAACTCTATCGTGCCGATGGCAAAGGATGGCTGAAACTCTATGTCCCTGCCCGTTCGGCGCAGGTGCTACGCAAGGTCTGAACACACACAAACAAACGCAATACAGCCATGAGCAGAACGATGACAGCACTGATGATGAGGATGCTGGCGGCAGTGGCTCTTGCCGTCATCTTCTGTATGGGAGCTGCTGCGCAGGACACTGCTGTTCCTGACTCTGCCACAAGTCGTATAAATCGTTTGCGGCAACAATTTGACAATGAGAATGATGGTGCACGTCGTGCTTTGCTCGGTTCATTGCTCGCCGGAGCCTATTCCGACTATGCCGATGCGCACTCTTACGCAATGCGTGGACGTACGGATATTGCTGCATCTGCAGCTGCTCCTGCCGACATACGTGAATGGACACCACAGATGTTCTATAGTCGCATAGACACGTTGTTGCAATTGTCGCTTTCCAATCCGCCGTTGTTGCTGCACACTTCTGCCAAAGACCATACGTCGTCAGTCACGACGCACCGTGACGGGAAGTACTATCGCCATTGTCTGCTGCAACCCCTCGCCGAACGCGCCATCATGCTCTATGAGTCTCTCGCTTCTGCAGGCGCGGACATTCCTGCGCAAGAACGCATCGCAGCCATCGACAGTATGCTCATCGCCACATATACTGCTGCTGGCAACATGGCGGAAGCTGTCATCCTCAGCACTACAGCCGCCCTCGAACGGCAACACACCGCCGCCACTACGACTGCTGAGCGGGATGCTGTCGCTACACGTCTCGACAGTCTCATCACCGCCAGCCAATCCCACACCGTCTGCGCTGAGGCATACATACTCAAGTCTGCTTGGCTGGACGCCCAGCAGAAATATGCCGAGGCTCTCGCGGTATGCGACGAGGGCATACACCGTTACCGCCGCTATCGTCGGACGGGCATACTCCGGAACCTCAGATCACAAATCTTGCGGCAGGAGGCCTCTGTCAGCATCGGTGGCTTCGTCTACCCAGGACGCGCGGCAGAGTTCAACGTCAGCTTCAGAAATACCGATGACATAACCTTGAGTCTCAACAAAGACAAGTACGTGTTGCATACCGCAGAAGCACGCCGCTACACATCACACGACACCATAGCTGCTATCGACATCCCCGACGAGTGCGGCACTTTCTCCGTCAGTCTGTCGCTCCGCGGACATGGTACTAAGAAGACCGGACGTATGAGTCTGCCCGTCACGAGACTGAAGATTCTGTCACTGCCTCTGCCTGACGGAAGCACCGAGATACGTGCCGTTGATGCTGCCACAGGACAGCCATTGGACTGTGTGGAACTGATATTCACGCGACGTGACGGCGAGGAACATGTGGCACGACTAATCACCGGCAGTGACGGCACAGCTGTGTTACCGCCACAGGAAAGACGGCAGTCGCTCACCTATAAGGCGGTGCTGGGCAGCGACACGGCACTTGCTTCGCAAACGCTCTACACCGGAGGCAATGCTGCCACGACTGTTGAGAATGTGGAAAGGACGGTTCTGACGTTGCTGACCGATCGTGCTGTCTATCGCGCCGGACAGACTATATATATAAAAGGAGTAGTCTACACCAGTAAGGGTGACGATGCCGCCGTTGTCGAAGGGCGCAACTACACCATACGTCTTCTCGACAGCACCGGCGAGGAGGTGGCCTCACGTCAGGTCACGACAGGTAGCTTCGGCTCGTTCAGCATCGACTTCGCCTTGCCGGAGACAGCACGCAGTGGTAGCTTCAGAATATGCGATGCACAGGGCACAGCATCTGCAGTTGTACGCGTGGAGGAATACCGCCGTCCGAGTTTCGAGATAACGTTCGACCCCATCAGTCGTCCTTACCGCATGGGCGATACCGTGCATGTCACTGGTAGCGTCACGTCTTACAGTGGTGCCAGTGTGCAGGATGTGCCGCTGGCATACATTGTTGACTCACAGGAACGGTGGCTTTGGCGCAATAGGCGTGGCAACAAGGGAATGACCGCAGACACCGTCTGGCTCGACAGCTCAGGACGTTTTGACATTGCCGTTGAGTTGAAGCCACAGGATGCTGGTGGCAGTGCGCTCTACACCATGGAGGCACGTATCACCGATGCTGGAGGTGAGACACAACAGGCAATGATGGACATCGAGGCAGGACGGCAGGCATACATCATCAGCCCTGAAGGCATAGAGAAGTATGTGGAGAAGTCCGATAACAACGAACCCTTCCGTGTGCGTGCGCTTAATAGAAATGGAGTGGAAGTGGCGGCAGACATTCACTACCGCTTGTACCGCCGACAGCGTCAAGGCAGTGCTGAGGGCGAGACCCTTGTCGAACAGGGTACGCTGATTGCCAACACGCCCTACGCTCTCAGCCGGTGGCGCGAACTGCCGTCTGCAACTTATAGGGCGGTCTTCAACGTCGTAGGGGAGGAGAGTCTGGCTGCAGACTGTCGTGCTGAGAGCAGCGTGGAGTTCGTGCTCTACGGTGCTGACGATATCGTGCCAGGTTCGTTCATGAATGTGTTCTGCAATGCCGAAGAGCGCACGCTAACATTCGATGAATGTCATCCTGCCGTCTTCCACTTCGGCACGTCGCACAGTCACGCCCATGTCTTCATGGATGTCTTTAGCTTGCGGGAGCGTGTCAGCAGTCGCACCTTCGAGCTCGATAACGCCATACAGACTCTCTCCGTCGACTACCTGCAGGAGTATGGTGACGGTGTGACAGTACTGCTCACCTTCGTCAAGGACGGACAGACGCACAGCCGCCGTGTGCGGATTGAGAAGACGTTGCCCGCCAAGACGCTGAACATGGAGTGGCAGACGTTCCGCGACAGGATGCAGCCCGGACAGGATGAGGAATGGAAACTTATCGTGAAGAATCCTGATGGCACTCCCGCCTCGGCGGAGATGCTTGCCCTGATGTATGATGCTTCTCTCGATGCCATTTACGGGCGCACTCAGAACCTCGCCTTTCGTCCACATCGCCCCCTACCGTATGTGAGTAGCAGCGAGAGCCGTCACTACTACGATGCAGTGCATCTGCGGTCACAACGACGCAGCGTGAGGGAAAATCCGCTGGAGACCGACCATATTGATGGACCTTCTATTATGTTCGATACTTACGGTATGCTCCACATGCCCATGTCGCGCACAATGCCGCTGATGGCAATGGCGAAGACTACGGCTGCTGCTGTTGCAGATGTTGAGGTTGATGTCGATGTTGAGGCTGAGGAATCAGCCAATGCCGTCGCCGGTGACACCGCGAAATCTGCACCCGTCAGTCTGCGTACCAACTTTGCCGAGACGGCATTCTTCCTGCCGTCGTTGCAGACAGATAGCGCAGGAACGGCCGTTGTGACATTCCGTGCTCCTGAGAGCCTCACGCGTTGGAATGTGTCTGTCTACGGTCACACTCGTGACATGAAGACTGCTGTGCTCCAGTCTACAGCCGTAACTCAGAAGGACCTGATGTTGCGTCCGCATTTGCCGCGCTTCGTCCGTGCTGGTGACAAACTCCGCCTGACGGCTGTTGTCAGCAATCTGTCCGATCGCGACATCAATGGCGTGGCTTCTTTTGAACTGTTCGACACCACAACCGGAAAGGCCGTGTCACGCCAGTCGGCAGACTTCAGCACCATGGCTGGTGGCAATGCGTCCGTAGGTTTTGACATCGACATTCACGATGACTATGACGGCACGCTCGGTGTGCGCATGACAGCACGCGGTGGCGGCTTCAGCGACGGAGAACAGCACGAACTTCCAGTCTTGCCCGCCAAACAGCAAATCACAGAAACTGTGGCGATGTCTGTCCGTGGCGGAGCGACACGTACATACAGTCTCGACAACATCTTCAACCGACATAATCCCTCCGCCACACGGCGCAGCTTGACCGTCGAGCTCACAGGCAATCCAGCGTGGTATGCAGTGCAGGCGTTGGCTGACATTCGTGAGCCGAAGCATGATGATGCTTTGGCATGGGCGGCTGCATACTATTCCAACACTCTTGCATCGGCAATCACCGGTGGCGAGAATCACGGTGCTGCAGCCCTTGCCCGGCTCAAGTCCATGCAGGACAACGACGGAGGATGGAGCTGGTTCAGCGGTATGCCATCGGACGAGACCATCACTGCCAGCGTTTCCGTACTGCTTGTCCGACTGAAGATGCTCACGGAAGGCATTGGCATAGCTCTCGATAGTGATGCTGTGACGATGGCGGACAGTGCCATCGGTTATCTGCACCGCCGGATGCAGGAGCACCGGCAGGACATACGCCACCGTTACAATGACACCGACGACTACACGCTGTCTGCCCGCGACATGCAGTACCTCTATCTTGTTGCTATTAGTGGCACGGACGTCCCGCAACCATATCGTTCGACCTACCGCTTCTTTCTTGACAAGGTCGACGGCGTTCTCGGTAGCCATGACGTGACGGCCGTGGCGCATGCTGCCGTCATCATGCAGCGGGTCGGCAAGGAACGCAAGGCACAGCGGTTCATCTCCTCACTGAAGGGCATGATGGTGCATGAGGCGGAGAAGGGCACGCACTTTGCATTCCTCGACGTGCCTTACACCTGGGGCATGATGCCCATCCCGCAGCACGTGGCAGTCATGGAAGCCTTGTGTGAATGTGGCGGTGAGGGCAGTCTGATAGAAGAGATGAAGCTGTGGCTCCTCGGACAGAAACGTGGACGCAGCTGGAACTCGCCCGTTAGCACCGTTGATGCTGTCTACGCACTGTTGTACAATGGCGTCAATCTGCTTGAAGGTGGGGGTGATGCACGCCTGACGATTGCTGGCGAGACCCTCAGCACTGCCGATGCCGACAAGGACGTAAACGGACAAGTAGGACCAAAACGCATCAGCCGAACATACGGCGAAGGCACAAGGGCTATCGACGCACGCAGCGTCACCATGCAGAAGGACAGCACGGGAGTGGCGTGGGGATCTGTCAGTGCGCAGTATCTCAGTCCTGTGGCTGCTGTCGGACGTTATGGCGACGTGATGGGCATAGACCGCCGACTGTTTGTCGAACGCGTTTCTGCCGGCGGACGCAAGACCCTCGAACCTTTGGATGAGGATACAGAGCTGCATGTTGGCGACGTGGTGGTATCGCGTCTCACGCTCACTCTTGACTGTGCCCTCGACTTCGTGCAACTCACAGATCGTGCCGGTGCATTGCTTGAGCCGGAATCGAAGCTTTCCGGCTACCGTCGTGGCAGCGGCATAGGCTATTATCTCGAGATTCGTGATGCGGAGACGAGCCTCTTCTTCCGCACGCTTGGCAAGGGCGTACACGTGTTTGAAGTACGCTACACGGTGGCGCATTCTGGCACATGCCGCCTCGGCATTACTACCGTGCAGAGTACCTATGCTCCCGAGTTCTCCGCCCATACGGCAGGCGGCATGATCAGTGTCGATGCGAAGCGCAACCCCTAAAAAAGTTTTTGTCGTAGCGAGAAAAAGGCATATCTTTGTCACTATGATGACGAGAAAGATAACAGTCATGCTTTGCCTGCTCATTACCGCAACAGTGACGGCGATGGCGCAGCCGCAGCTCAAGCCCAACGAAGAGACGCAGAACGTGGGACAGGTGCAGTGGAAACGCCCTGTCACCATCAACTATACCATAACCAACACGGGCACGGCGGCACTGGTGCTCAACGCTGTCGAGCCCGACTGTGCCTGCAGCGTGGCACGCTGGACCGATGCCCCTATAGCACCGCACGGCAACGGACAGATCAGCGTGACCTTCGATGCCGAGGCTTTGGGACAGTTCCATAAGTCTGTCGCTGTCTACAGCAATGCCGAGCCCCACGTCCAGTACCTCCACTTCACCGGACAGGTGCTTGAGCACGTAACCGACTTCAGCCGCACACATCCGTATCAGATAGGCGACATACGCCTCGACACCACCGCCATAGTCTTCCGCGATGTCATGCGTGGCGAGCAACCCACGATGCACATCAGTGTCGCCAATGAAGGCAGTGGCTCATACGAGCCGGTCATCATGCACCTGCCGCACTATCTCAGCATGACGTCCGCTCCGTCCGTCATCGGCAGCGGCGAGCAAGCTGACATCACGCTGACACTCCACAGCGACCGCCTGGACAACTATGGCCTGACAGAATCCACGGCCTATCTGTCGCGCTTCACAGGCGACAAGGTGGGTGGTGGTAACGAAATTCCCGTCAGCGTGATTCTGCTTCCCGACTTCTCCACCATGACCGAGCAGGAACGCCTGCATCCTGCCGTCCTGCAGCTCAGCGACACCATTGTCGACATGAGTACGCTGTTGCGCAACCGCAAAAAGGCACGCTTCGACATCACCGTCAGCAACACCGGTGAGATGCCGCTCTACATCCCACGCGTGCAAGTCATGGATAAGGCCGCCAGCGTATCGCTGAAGAAAAACCTCCTGTCGCCTGGCGAAAGCACACGCCTGCGCATCACCGTCAACAAGAGTGACATCCGCGACGACCGCGAGCCGCTCCAGGTACTCATGATTACCACCGACTACCGCTGTCCCAAGGTGATGATAAGTATAAAGATACGATAACGAGAGCGAGAGAGACACACACTATACACACCGTGTAACCATATATCCATTTTTTTTGCGAAGAGTCTTATGGAACATCCAGAAAACAATGCAGAGTACAAGGGCCTGACCGTCAACGCTGGCGTTGAGGCTGCACCCATAGTCAACCCGTACCGCCATCACAATGGCCGTAAGCGCCAGCTCACCGCAGCAGAATACGTTGAGGGCATACTCAAGGGCGATGTCACGACGCTGAGCCGTGCCGTTACACTCACCGAGAGCCTCCTGCCCGAACATCAGGCTGTGGCACAAGAGGTCATCGAGAAATGCCTGCCTCATGCCGGCAACTCCATCCGCGTGGGCATCAGTGGCGTCCCCGGTGCTGGCAAGAGCACATCCATCGACGTCTTCGGCACCTATGTGCTCGACAAGTACAAGGGTAAGTTGGCAGTACTCGCCATCGACCCTAGCAGCGAGCGCTCAAAGGGAAGTATCCTCGGCGATAAGACGCGCATGGAGCAACTCTCCCAGCGTCCAGAAGCCTTCATACGCCCCAGCCCAGCAGCCGGCAGCCTCGGTGGCGTGGCACGCAAGACGCGTGAGACCATCATACTGTGCGAAGCCGCAGGCTATGACAAGATCTTCGTCGAGACCGTAGGCGTAGGACAGAGCGAGACAGCCTGTCACTCCATGGTCGACTTCTTCCTGCTCATACAACTTGCCGGCACAGGTGACGAGCTCCAGGGCATCAAACGTGGCATCATGGAGATGGCCGATGGCATTGTTATCAACAAGGCCGATGGCGACAACATCGATCGTGCCAAGCAGGCAGCCTCACAGTTCCGCACCGCGCTCCATATGTTCCCCGAACCCGAGAGCCACTGGGCTCCCCAGGTGCTAACCTATTCCGGATTCTATGGACTCGGCATCAAGGAAATCTGGGACATGGTCTACAACTACATATCCTTCGTCAAGCAGAACGGCTACTTCGACTACCGCCGCAACGAGCAGAGCAAATACTGGATGTACGAGACCATCCATGAACACCTGCGTGATAGCTTCTACCACAATCCCAAGGTCGATGCCATGCTGCAGGAAGAAGAACAATGCGTACTGCGTGGTAGCGAGACCTCGTTCAAGGCAGCCAAGCGCCTACTCGACACCTACTTCGACGACCTCAAGAAATAAGACCTTCACACCGACACCGTCATGGACATACCTGCATCACACATCAAGCGCATAGAGATTCACCGTCTGTGGAACCGCTATGACATAGCGTGGGACCTGCGTCCCGACGTCAACATCCTCAGTGGACTCAATGGCATGGGCAAGACCACCATCATCAACCGCTCCGTGTCCTATCTCGAGCGTACCATGGGCCGAGTGCAGAACGACGGTGCCGACGGCGTGCAGGTGTGGTTCGACAATCCCGAAGCCACCTACATACCCTTCGATGTCGTCCGTAGCTACGACCGTCCGCTAGTGCAGGGCGAGTTTACTGCCCACATGGCAGACCCGCGAGTACACTCCGAGATGGACTGGCAGCTCTATCTGCTGCAGCGCCGTTACCTCGACTATCAGGTCAATATCGGTAACCGCATGATAGCCCTTCTCAGCAGCGGTGATGCCGCACAGCGTGCCAAGGCACCCACGCTGGCAGAGCCCAAGATGCGCTTTCAGGATATGACCGACCGCCTCTTCAGCTACACTGGCAAGACCATCGACCGCAGCAGCAACGACCTGCGCTTCCTCCAGTTTGGCGAACAGATATCAGCTTATCAGCTCTCCGCCGGCGAGAAGCACATGCTCGTCATCCTGCTCACCGCCCTGTTGCGCTCTGGCGAGCACAGCGTACTCTTCATGGACGAGCCTGAAGCCTCGCTCCACATAGAGTGGCAGGAACAGCTCATTGGCATGATTCGCGAGCTCAACCCTCAGATGCAGCTCATCCTCACCACCCATTCGCCCGCCGTCATCATGCACGGCTGGATGGATGCAGTCACCGAAGTCAGCGACATCACCACCGACAGCCAATCGCCGCAGCCATAGAGAGAACCCCCGTAAGATCAGAGGAACGAAGCACTATGTCGAAATATCTGCGCCACAACCTCACCTCGCAATACCTCGAAGCGGCACAACGCATGTCACCTCGCAAGAAGCGTCGCCGCATTGTCGCCTATGTCGAGAGCTACGACGACATCTGCTTCTGGCGCACCATCCTGTCGCACTACGAAGATGAGACCCGTTATTTCGAAATCATGCTACCCTCCACCAAGACCCTTCAGCATGGCAAGAAGACCGTCCTCATGAGCAGCCTCAGCAGTTCTCAGCTTGGCCAGAATCTCATTGCCTGTGTTGACAGCGACTACGACTTCCTCATGCAGGGCAGTACCGAATCTTCGCGTCAGATGCTTCAGAGCGACTATGTCTTCCAGACCTACGCCTACGCCATCGAGAACTACATGTGCAATCCTGCCTCGCTTCATGCCGCCTGCGTCTCAGCTACGCTCAACGACCGCCGCATCTTCGACTTCGAAGCCTTCATGACCCGCTATTCCGAGATTGTCTATCCGTTGTTCCTGTGGCACATGTACTTCTATCGCCACGGTGACTTCAAGACTTTCCCGATGAAGCGCTTCAACGACGATACCCTCATTCTCGACGTCAACATCAAATATCCCGCGCGTACGCTCGACAACCTGTCCTATCGTGTGCGCCGTTCTGTCTCCTATTGGGAGCGTCGCTTCCCAGACTATGCCGATGACATGGATGCCTTTGCCCGCGACCTCACGCCTCTTGGCGTCACGCCGCAGACTGTTTACCTCTACATGCAGGGCCATCACATCATGGACAACGTCGTTATGCGACTACTCACTCCCGTCTGCACCGCCCTGCGTCGCGAGCAGGAAGATCTCATAAAGCGCAAATCCGTCCACGCCACTCAGCGCACCAACGAACTTGCCGGCTACGAGAACAGCGCCCTCCCTGTCGAGACAGTGCTGCACAAGTCCGTCGACTTCGATGGCATATTCCTCTACCAGTGGATACTCGACGACCTCAACCGCGTCTTCTCGCCACAACCCGCTACGCCCGATATCCCGTAACACCGCGCGGTGTGTGCGTGGGTATTTGCCATTGATGGCAACTTTTGAGGGTATTAATGTCTCGAACCTTAGGCATTAATGTCTGGTGGCCTCACGATTAATGTCCTTTTCCCCTGTCGTAAAACCGTCTGTCTGTGGACGTTCAACCATAGGACCTATGGACGTACGTACATGGAGGCGTTGATTTCAGCATCTTACAGCATAATCAAGAGAATAGCTCGACATTACCCGACATAGCTTTCTATGAATGCCCATCGTTGGGGTCTAAGGATGCCCATTCTATGGTCGAGTGAATGCCCATC
>CAVHJI010000031.1:0-9937 GCA_963636255.1 Bacteroidaceae bacterium
AAGCAGGGAAGACATTTTAGTGAGGATTTGACGGTCATGGAGCAACAGAGTCTTCTGGACGAGTTGTGAAAGTGCCTACGGAAAACGATGGAAGTATATTCAGAAGTGCCATCGGATTAAATGCTTTGCCCTTGTATTTGGCAGTGATATGAAGATGCTCGCCTGTGCTGCGGCCGGTGGAACCGGTGATACCAACGGGGAAGCCGGCGAGGACGGACTGACCTTTGGTGGCAAGGATTTGCGAAAGGTGGCAGTAGCTGATGCGGAAATCGCCTTGGCGGACGGTGACGAAGTTGCCGGAACGCGAGTCGTAGCCGGTGTTTTCTATTGTGCCGTCGAGCATGGAATAGACGACGGCGGAACGGGCGGCGAGGTCAACACCGTTGTGCATCGTGCGCTTGCCTGTGAACGGGTTGGTGCGGTAGCCATAAGGTGATGTGATTTTGATATTGCGGAGCGGATAGGTCATAGAGATGTGGCTTGTTCATCGGGATTCATGTCCTCTGGCGCGTGTACCTCTCCGAGGCACGGATAGAGGGTATCCGTGCTATCTCCAGTCTGCGCTTCGTTTAGACAGGGGTTACTAATTAGTGTACCCTTCGAGGCTGCATGTCCTCTCAATGTCAGTCACGTATCACGCAACGCGCTTAACATAATACGCAAGAGCCTCGCCCAGCCCTCCCCTATGGGGAAGGGAGAATCCTACATCCAACACCATATAGGCTCCGTTTTGAGTTCCGTTTAAGTTCCGCGGATAAATCTGACGCATCACGCAACACGTTCGTTGCCGTTCTCGTTTAAGAGCTCTGAGGTGAAGTGGAAGCGGATGTGCTTGCCGGCTTCTTCCTCTTGTCGTGAGCGACACATCAGCATCACGGGTAGGATTATAACACGGCCTTGAGTTTTGCTCGGCAGCAAAAAATGGCAATAGCTGTATCATTTGATTTCCAGTAGACGACAAAAGCGGTCTCTGTCGCGGGAATATTTCTTGCAAATAGATTTGCCGCTGTATGGTTGTCTCTATTTTTTGCGTACATTTGCCGCCGCTTTGGTGAGCCGCGCTGCTGCGTTTGGCGTGCATGCTTCGGAAGGAAGCCTATGTACGGTCGGCGGAACAGGCTGCGACGAGAGGGAATCCGGTGAGAATCCGGAACAGGCCCGCTGCTGTAAGTTCACTGAGAAAAATGATGCCGGAATGACACAAACCGCACGTGTCACTGTCTGAAAAAACGTGTTGTCACATAGCGATGTGCACACACACACCATGACGGGAAGATGCGTGAGGATGCCGGTAGCAAGAACAAGTCAGAAAACCTGCCAAAGCCCTGTGGACAACAGTTTTCCATATGGACAATAGTTTTTGAATAGGTAAGGCAACACACACACACATTGACGGTTGCCGCCGGTGCTTTCGGGGATTGAAGCAACACAAAAACATCTGTTTTAGCAGGGACCGTCAGGCGGTTTCCCGTGTAGTGTGTGTGGGATGACTTCGCGCGCTTCTCCACTCACCTCCCGATGGATGTGCTTCTTTAGATTTCTCCGACGCGCACAGGCGCAATGGTTGAAGATATACACAAAGAACGCACATGAGATTATACCTACATTTGTTGTTATGCACGCTCCTCATGTTGGGAGTGACTGCTGTCGGTTCACCGTCGGTGAAGGCGCAGAATGCCGGAACACTGACCATTAGCGGCGTTGTGACCGATCAGGATGGCAATCCGGTGGAGCAGGCCACCGTGACCTACGGTAAGGGACGCGGCACCGTGACCGATGCCGACGGACACTATGTCCTGCGCCTGTCTGCCGGCACCTACGAGCTTGAGTTTGCCTTCTTGGGCTTCGACACCCAGAAGCGCAAGGTGGAGCTGCAGCGCAACCGTCGTGTCGACGTCACACTTAAGGAGAGCAGCATCAACATCGGCAATGTGGAGGTCTATGGCAAGAGCCAGGCACAACAGGTCAAGGAGAGTGCCTTCGCTGTCAATGCTCTGAACGTCAAGCCCATGATAAACTCCGTCTCCAACCTTAACGACCTCGTCAACCGTACTACGGGAATAAAGGTGCGCGAGGAAGGAGGCGTAGGCTCCGAGTTCGACCTGAGCATCAACGGCATGTCGGGCAACTCCGTGCGCTACTTCCTCGACGGCATGCCGCTCGATACGAAAGGCAGCGACGTCACGCTCTCCAATCTGCCACTCAACATGATTGAGCGTGTGGAGATCTATAAGGGTGTGGTGCCTGCCAGTCTCGGTGCCGATGCCCTTGGAGGAGCCATAAACATCATCACCAAGCAGGACAAGAAGAACTATCTCGATGCCAGCTACAGCTATGGCTCGTTTGAGACGCACAAGGTCGACGTGAACGCGCAGATTGTGGAACCGCGGACAGGACTGATGATAAAGCCGGTGTTTGGCCTTAACAGCTCGAAGAACAACTACAAGATGAAGGAGATTGAGGTGTGGAACGAGGAGACGCGCAAGTACGAACAGACCGCCCGACGCCGTTTCCACGACGACTACTTCTCCATGCTAGGACAGATAGAGGTGGGCTTTGCCAACAAGTCGTGGGCGGATGCCGCATTCATCTCGGCATCTTACTCCAACGTCGACAAGGAGTTGCAGACAGGATCCATACAGGACAAGGTCTATGGCGAGGCGGAACGCTCGTCGAAGGCATGGAACATCTCGGCACGCTACAGCAAGCGCAACTTCATCATCGACGACCTGAACGTCAGCGCATCGCTCTCGCACACGTGGGATCACTCCATAACCACCGATACGGCCTATCGCAAGTATGACTGGAACGGAGAGTACATCTACAGCTCGCGCAACGAGATCACCGGCAAGGGACGCTCCATACGTCACTACAAACGACCCATGACCGTGGGGCGTGCCAACCTGGACTATCACTTCAACAGCCAGCACAGCCTTAACCTCAACTACATGATAAGTCGCACGGGAAACAATCGCTATGACGACGTCGACAACGACTTCACTCCCAGCAACGACGCACTGACCAAGCACATCATCGGACTCTCCTACAACCAGTCTCTCTTCGGTGGCAAGATGAACAACGTGTTCTTCGTGAAGGACTACATCAACCATACGCTCGTCGAGCAGACCGACAATGCCACTGTTACAGGCAGTGCAGATGTCATGGGCTCGAATACCCATAGCTACTGGGGTGGCGGTGTCGGATTGCGCTTCACCATTGTTGAACCGTTCTCTGTGAAAGCCTCGTTCGAGCGCAGTGTGCGTCTGCCCATGGCACGCGAGCTGTTGGGCAACGGCACCACAATCTATCCCAACCTCGCCCTCGACCCCGAGAACAGCATCAATATCAACGCCGGCATCTTCGGCACGTGGCATCCTGCCCGTGGCCACACCGTGTACTACGAGACCGGAGGATTCATCCGCAACGTCGACGACTACATACAGGCACAGGTGTCGGAGCAGGAAGGCATGATGCAATACGTCAACCTGCCGGCAGTACACATCAAGGGACTCGAGGCAGAGCTGCGCTACAGCTATCGCAACACCTTCAACATCAGTCTTAACGGCAGCGTGCAGGAGAGCCGCGACCAGCGCAAGTACATGAGCAACGGCAAGCCCTCGGCAACCTACCGTAACCGTGTGCCCAACAAGCCGTGGATGTTTGCCAACGCCGAGGCAGACTACGTGATAAACAATGTGGGACTGCCGCAGAGCAAGCTGCGACTGGAGGCAAGCTATCAGTGGGTGCACTGGTACTTCCTGACATGGGAAGCCTATGGCTCGAAGGGAACGAAAGCCCGTATACCCAACCAGCACTCGACCGACGTCACGGTCACGCTGTCGTGGAAGAACGAACGCTACAACCTGTCGTTCGACTGCCGTAACCTGTTCGACAGTCTGCTGTACGACAACTACCGCCTGCAGAAGCCCGGACGAGCCATGACGTGCAAGTTCCGAGTGTTCATAGACTGACACTACAAGCGTGAGAATCATTCATAAACAACATAATAATTACTAACAACAAAAAAACGACACACTCAGTATGAAGAAGTTCAGATTTATGCTGTCGGCATTCCTGCTGATGGCTCTGTCCGCAGGCTTCGTGGCTTGCTCGGACGACGACGATCCGAAACAAGATCCAGATCCAACACCAACACCAACACCTACTCCCACTCCCGAACCGGACAAGGCAGACGACAAGACCTATCACTTCGACCTGTTCCTGACCATTGGCAAACACGGTGGCATGAGCAGCAAGAACAGTTGCATCGTGCGTTCAGTATCGTCTCTCGCTGCTGACCAGGGCGTAATCTCCATCACCGGCGTGGGCACGGAGCTTGCAGCAAAGGCATACTCTATGGAGAGCATCACAAAGGGCAAGTACTACTATCAGGTGCCTTACAGCGCCGACCGCTTCACCAAATACGAGATTACCGAAGAGGGAATAAAGATTGTGCAGGAGCAGCCGTTCGTCAAGAACACCTATAAGTGCCGCCAGTACTCTTACGCCTGGCTCAACGACAACACACTCGTCATCATGGCAGCCGACGGTGACAAGACCCACATCCTGTGGACGAAGCTGAACACCGACAACATGAGCATCATCGACGAAGGTACACTGTCGCTCGAGGTCGATACGGCCAATGGCTTTGAGCTGTTCACCACTACCGGTATCCTGACCTATCGTGAGGCAGACAACAAGCTGTTCTACTTCTACTTCAACAAGATCAGCAGCTCCGGCAGCAACCAGATGCGCACTACCGACGAGGAGAACTTCCATGTAGCTGTAATCAATGCCGAGACAATGGCTGTGGAGCATGACAGCAAGTCGCCTGTGAAGGCTGAGATGGCAGGCACCGCATACGGAGAGCTGCTTCAGAACATCACGATGTTCGACGAGGCAGGCAACCTCTACATAAGCGCATTCCGCGAGGAGGACGACAATGCCAATGCAGGTCCAGCCATGCTGCTGCGCATCAATGCCGGCGAGAATGAGATTGACCCGTCGTACAACGGATTCCAGAACGGTGACGGCAAGCTGCTTACCGTGCAGTACCTCGGCAACAACAAGGCATTCATCTACTCGCGCAATGACGAGGCTCCTGCTGTGACTACAGCCGAAGGCAAGACCATCAAGCCTACAGCCATCGACGGATATTCGCACTATTATTCTATCCTCGACCTCAACACAGGCTACGCTACACGCATGAGCTACAACGGCAAGCTGCTCGAATATAGCGGCGGTCGCTTCTCGCAGCGTTCGATAGTGCTCAATGGCAAGGTCTACTTCGCTACCAACACACTGGAGGACGAGAATTCCATTATCTACATCTACGACATCGACACCCAGAAGGTGGAGAAGGGCGCAGAGGTAGAGGGCACCCACTTCTTCGATGTCATCCGCGCTGTGGAGGACTGATAGAGAAGATCACACACAATAGAAGGAATTGTCAGCACTCAGGACAGAGAGCATCCCAGCAATGGCGGGTGCTGACAATTCCGCTTTTACACAGACATCTATACACACACATATATATAATATATACATAGGAGACATCCGTCTCACCTTTTATGAAGAAGATCTTATTAGTGGCCGTGATGTGCCTTGTGGCACTCGTTGGCCGTGCACAGGAGGAAGAAGGAATGTTTGCAACAAGTGACTTGAAGAGCACGATGGCAGAAGGTGACAAGGCAGCCTTGCTCGTCGTCTCGTTTGGAACCACTTATGACGACACGCGCAGCAAGACCATAGACGCTGTCAACGCCAAGGCCGCAGAATGTTTCCCCGAGTTGGAACATCGCGATGCCTACACTTCGCGCATCGTCATAAAGCGGCTTAAACGACGTGGCATTGAGAAACCCACACCGCTGGAAGCTCTGTTCAGACTGCGTGCCGAAGGCTATACACACGTCATCGTACAGAGCACAAACATCATCGACGGTGCAGAGATGGAGTCGCTGCGCCGAGATGTGGAGCAGATGCAGCCGTTCTTCAAGGAAGTACGTATCGGTACACCGTTGCTCTATTCTGTAGACGACATGCGGACGGTGCTGCAGATCCTTATCGACCGACTTGACGGTGACAATGGCAACAACCGCAAGGTTAAGGAACACTTTGTGCTTGTGGGACACGGCACCTACACTCCGTCGACAGCCATCTACAGTCAGGCAGACTACATGCTCAAGAGCATGGGCAAGGACAACTGGCATGTAGGAACCATCGAAGGTTATCCCACATTCGACGACATGCTGCAACAGCTGAAGGATGCCAAGGCACGCAGGGTGACGCTCGTACCGTTCTTGTTCGCAGCAGGAGACCATGCCAACAACGACATTGCCGTAGAATGGAAGCAACGTCTGGAGCAGGAAGGCTTCGAGGTGGCGGCTCTCATCGAGGGCCTGGGAGAAGTGCCGGAGATTCAGGAGATATATCTTAACCACATACAGTACATGCTGACGCATCGCAACGAAAGCATCGTCGAGAAGAAGGCTCGGTATTCTGCCAACGACAAATAAAGGAGACAATAGGCAATGATGAGGTATATAGGCAAGTTCATGTATGCTGTCCACCGCATATTGGGCACAGTGCTCTGCCTGGTGTTCCTGATGTGGTTCCTGTCGGCGTTCGTAATGATGTATCACCGCTTTCCGCGTGTGGGAACGTCGCAGATACGCGAACGCAGCGAGTTGCTCAGCGCAACAGATGCCCGGCAGTGGCTTCCTGTGGACAGTGCTCTGTCGCGTCTGCCAAAGGACTTCCGCGTCAGCAGTCTGACGTTGAGCCGCTATCTTGGGCAGACAACGTTCACCGCGTCTTCCGGACGTAAGCAGGTGGAACTGCCAGTCAGTCCTGAAGAGACGGTCTTGTCTGGCGACGAACGCCTGCAACGCATTCTGCAGGTATGGGGACAAGGACAGACAGTGGAGCGCGTGGACACTCTCACCGAGCTCGATCAGTTTGTCCCGTTCGGCAGCATGAAGAAGCAACTGCCCATATACAGGTATCACTTCAGCGGACCGGAAGAATACCAGCTCTATATAGGCTCTACGACAGGCGACGTACTCCAGTTCACCGACAAGGACCAGCGCTTCTGGGCTTGGCTGGGAGCCATACCTCATTGGATCTACTTCACATGGCTGCGCCAGAATCAGACGGCATGGACACAAACGGTCATCTGGTTGTCGGGCATCGGCTGTCTGATGGTCATTGCCGGCATGTGGGTGGGCATCGACGTCTGGCGCAAGAGCCGTCGTGCAGGCAAGCGTAGCGGAAAACACATCAAACCGTATAGGAAACCATGGTATCGTTGGCACTATACGTTTGGTCTGGCCTTCGGAGTCATTTGCCTCACGTTTGCATTCAGTGGCATGATGTCGATGATGGACACGCCACAATGGATTCACCACACCACGATGACCGTCAGTCCCACGCGTGTGCTGCAGGCTGCAAAGCCATCGCCACAGGATTATCTGCTGGACTATCGCAAGGTGCTTGCCGCCTATCCCGATGCCAAGGAGATAACATGGAGAAACTTCTGCAACCATCCATATTATACTGTCACGTGCGAAGACCTTCAGGCATACGTCGATGCTACGGACACAGTGGTGAAGCCTCTGAGTCTGACACGCGAAGAGATAGAGGACGGTGTGCACCAAGTCTATTTGGCAGACAGCGTGTTTGGCGGCAAGGTGCCTGATATGGAGATTGAGAGCATTGATCACTTCGAAACCTACTACCGCAACATGTCCAGCATGCTGCATGGTGCCGAGCAATTGCCCGTATGGAAGATTTCGGTCAGCGACCCCGACAACAGTACGTTCTATGTCCAGCCCAAAACGGGAGCAGTGCGCTATGTCAGCACATCTACACGCTGGCACTACTGGATGTACACTGCACTCCATCGCATGCGCATAGGTGTGCTGAACGAAAACACGTTCGTGCGCAAGACAGTCCTATGGGTATTGCTGCTTGGAGGAACGGTCGTGTCGGTCACGGGCGTGGTCCTCGGAGCCAACTATGTGCGCAGGAAGTGTCGCAAGAGGAGCATATAAATAAGGAAAGACGGACATGACAGTGAGACGTAAAATACTTGCAGCTGTATTGGGAGTGGCGTTGGCGGCGTGTGCATGCTATGCAGCCTACGATTATCTGTTTGCTCCAACACGAATATTGGTTGTCAACCCATTGCCGCAACAGGCAGCAGACATCGTGCTGAGCAACGAAAGCAGCCACATCAAGATTGACACTAAATCGAAGGAGGAAGCTCATGGCTTCTCCGACTATGATGCCGTGATGATGTACGGCCGTGGTCTGTATCTTGACGATGCACAGATGGAAGAGCTGGAACGTGCCGCCAGTGGTGGAACGCTTGTGTTCACCAATGTCATACGCAACAACGGCCTGACCATACAGCGCAACATCGATACGCTGCAAGTGGCAACACTGCAAACCTACTTCGCAAATGCCAACAAGGGGAACTACCGTAATGCCCTGCTATATCTGCGCCACATAACCACGCCGCATCGTTTGGGCGACCAGGAGTACGAACAGCCTGTCCTGATGCCCGACAACATGTTCTATCATCGTGAATACGGCAGATACTTCAACTCGGCAGCGGAACTGACGGACTATCTCAAGGAGAAAGGACTCTATAACGATGGAGGCAAGACCATTGGGATGCTGGCGGGCGTGGCATTCCCTGCAGAGGGCAACCGTCTGTATCTGGACACTCTGATAACGCAGCTCACCACGCTGGGCTATAATATCTATCCTTTTGTCGGTACGGGGAAGGGCCGTGAACGGATGCTCCGGCAGCTTCATCCTGATGCACTCATATACTTCCCTATGGGACGTCTGGGCAACGATTCGCTCGTCAACTGGGTGCACAGCCAGAATATAATGCTCTTCACTCCATATCCGCTGTCGCAGAATCATGATGAATGGCTCGACGTGGACCAACCAATTACGGGTGGCTCTCTGACAGCACGCATCGTCATACCGGAGATAGATGGCGGCGTAGGCTCCTATGCTCTCTCCACACAGAACGAGAACGAAGAAGGATACTATGTGCGCAACGTCGAGACTGAACGTATAGATGCGTTCATCCGGTTGTTTACCAACTACATGAAACTGCGCGATATGGACAACCACGACAAGCGCATTGCCATTTGCTACTTCAGGAATCCGGGCAAGGATGCACTGCTGGCGAGCGGCATGGAGGTTGTGCCTTCTCTCTATAACTTCCTGAAGCATCTCAGGAGTGAGGGCTATGACGTGTCGGGATTGCCTGCAACAGAGCAGGAGTTCGAACAGCGCATCTTGCGCGATGGTGCTGTGCTCGGCTCGTATGCCAAAGGTGCACAGGATGAGTTCCTGAAGCATGCACACCCCGTATGGCTCCCGACACAACAGTATGAAGAGTGGGCACACCAGGTCATACAGCCCGACAAGTACCGTGAAGTGACAGACCGCTACGGTGATGCGCCAGGCAACCTGCTTGCCACAGACGACAGCATTGCCGTTGCCTGTCTGCAGTTCGGCAACGTCCTGCTGTTTCCGCAACCGCGGCCTGCATTGGGCGACGATGAGTTCAAGTTGGTTCACGGCTCACCGGTAGCACCGCCGCACAGTTATCTTGCTCCATACCTGTACATGCAGAAAGGCTTTAAGGCCGATGCCCTGATACACTTCGGCACGCATGGCAATCTGGAGTACACGCCTGGAAAGAATGCGGCACTCTCTGCTGCCGACTGGTCGGAAGCTCTCGTCGGCAACCTGCCACACTTCTATCTGTACACCACTGGCAATGTGGGCGAGAGCATCATTGCCAAACGGCGTACCCATGCAGCCATCGTCACCCATCTCACGCCCCCATATGTGGAAAGCGGCATGCGGCAGCGCTACTCGGCTTTGCTGGACGATGTGCATAAGGCTATAG
>CAVHJI010000031.1:9947-17085 GCA_963636255.1 Bacteroidaceae bacterium
AGGCTATAGATGCCGGCAGTGGCGCCAGTGCAGCCCTTGGTATCCGCATTAAGGACGAAGTGTTGAAGCTGGGACTCCATCGCAATCTGGACCTTGACTCCGTGCCAGGCAAGCCCTACACTCTTGAGGAACTGGAGAAACTCGATGCCTTTGCCGAAGAGATAGCTAACGAAAAGACCACAGGCGCATACTACACGTTGGGACAACCCTACTCGGAAAGCGATCTGCGGACAACGGTGCTTGCCATATATGCCGACCAGTTGGCGTATGAGACTGCAAGGCGCGACCGCGATGCAGGCAAGATAACTACCGACGAGCTGCAGAACAACACTGAGATAGCACACCATTATCTGCCGCAAGCCAAACAGCGCATACGCTCAGTGCTTGAGCACATGCCTGCCGACACGGCATCTGTGGCTGCAGAACTTCGCCCTGCGGTTATGTATTATCGTTTGCTGAAGCAGTCGTCGGCGAATGAAGTGAATGTCCTTACCAATGCTTTGAGCGGACAGAACATATTCCCTGCTCCGGGCGGTGATCCGGTGCTTAATCCCAACGTACTGCCCACAGGACGCAACATGTACAGCATAAATGCGGAGAACACACCCGGCGAACGTGCATGGGAGGACGGCAGGCGTCTGGCAGACGTGACACTGCAGCAGTACGTGCAGAAGCATGGCGAATATCCACATAAGGTCAGCTACACATTCTGGGCAGGAGAGTTCATCAATACGGAAGGCGCGACCATTGCACAGGCATTGTGGATGCTCGGCACGGAGCCAGTGCGCGATGTGCAGGGACGTGTGGTGGACTTGCGTCTTGTGCCGGAAGAAGAGCTTGGCCGACCGCGTGTCAACGTGATGGTGCAGGTGTCGGGACAGCTGCGCGACATTGCAGGCTCGCGCCTGAAACTGATTACGGAGGCCGTGAAGCTGGCATCGGGTGCACCGGCAGAGATATATCCCAATTATGTGTCTGAAGGTACGACAGAGCAGGAGAGTGAATTGGTGGAGAAAGGCATGTCGCCTGCAGAGGCTCGCGAGATGTCGGTGATGCGTGTGTTCGGACCTGTCAACAGCGGATACAGCACAGGCATGTTGGGCTACACGGAGAGCAGCGGTTCGTGGGACGACACTAAAGAACTTGTCGATGGTTACCTCAACAACATGGGTGCCCTGTATGGCGATGACGACCATTGGGGAAGTTTCAGCCGCGACATTTTCGCGTCGGCCATGCAGCAGACGGATGTTGTGGTCCAGCCACGTCAGAGCAACACCTGGGGACCGGTGTCGCTCGACCACGTGTATGAGTTTACCGGAGGGCTGTCTCTTGCAGTGAAGACGCTGACGGGCAAAGAGCCCGATGCCTACATGGCAGACTACCGCAACCGCAGCAACCGCCGCATGCAGGAAGCAAAAGAGGCTGTTGGCGTGGAGACGCGTGCCACGGTGCTCAACCCTACGTTCGTGCAAGAACGCATGAAGGGTGGTGCAGGTGCTGCACAGAGCTTCGGGGAGACATTCCGCAACATTTTCGGCTGGCACGTCATGCGTCCGTCGGTGATGGACAAGGAGATATACAATGACCTCTACCGCATGTACTTTGCCGACGAGAACAATCTCGGCGTGTACCAGTGGTTCAGCAAGACCAATCCGGCTGCATTCCAGTCCATGACGGCAGTGATGCTTGAGAGTGCACGCAAGGGATATTGGACTCCGACAGACGTACAGCTGAAGACTGTCGCCCAGCAGCATGCACGCATGACTGAAGAGCACGGGGCAGCTTGCACGGAGTTTGTGTGCGGCAACCGCAAGCTTCAAGGCTTCGTGGCACAGCAACTCAGTGGTGAGACCCAGGACAGATTTAATGCCGCCATGCAGCATGTCTACGAGGCAGCATCGGACAATGGCAAGGAGACGGTGCTGAAGCAGCAGACGTTGAGTGGGAGCCAGACTGCAGAACGTATTGTGCACAATATCCCTGTAGCCTTGGGAGTGGTTGCAATCGTCGTGCTTGCCATAATTCTGATTCGCAGGAGGAAGGAACAGTAGGCATCGTGGAGCTTGTAGCACTGATATTGTTGATGCTGGCGTCGGTGGGCTGTCTGCTGAAGCTGGGTTTCTATCCGTGGAGGCTACGGCTTGTTCTCCTCGTGATGCTCGGCGTGTGGGCGTGGTTCATCACTCCTGTCGTCACGCGGCAGCCTGTGTCGCAACTCGCAGCCTCCATATCGTCGAGAGCAGTGATGCTCAATGTGTCTGCCGTCGTCGTCATCGAAGCTCTGCTGCTGATTGCCTGGTGCTTCTCCACCATGCGTAAGGCGGCTGTCTGGACAAATCCTCGATGGGACAAGGCAATGCGGACGATGCTCTACTGCTATCCGGGGCTGTCGCTCTTCGGCGTGGCATATGTGGCAGTGGTGTGGGCATTGTTGGCGTTCCCGGGCATTGACTTCCGACTGCTGGCGTGGACTGTGGCCCTTGCCTGCGCAGCATTGGCATCTTTGCTCTGTCAGGCACTGTTATGGTTGTTGCCGCAGAGCAACAGACGGATGGAACTGCTGTTCTACACGGAGTATGCCGCTGTGCTGATGACCGTAGTGATGGTGGGCATGGCATGAATGGAAAACTGAATCGGATAACACACACACATACACACAATGGAAGCTATATCGAATACTTTGTTTTGGATCTCAAACGGATTGCTGATTCCTGTGGTGGTCCTACTTCTTGTCTTTCTGCTTTACGCCGTCGTGCTTGCCGGGGGCTTCTTCGTCGAGTACAGCCGCAGACACCGGCAACAGGACCGGACAGCGAAAGCCATAGAGAGCCTGACTGCCAAGAATGCCGTCGAACGGCTTTCACCCCTTGCCACCGGTGGCTCGCCTTTCGGCCGTTGCCTCGGCAAGATGCTTGAGCGTAGCGGCGAGCCTGCCTTTTGCGAATTGCTGCTCTCCGACTATGAAGTCGAAGCCGAACGCGAGTTGAGCCGTCCGCGCATGCTTGTCAAGCTCGGCCCCATGCTTGGACTGATGGGTACGCTCATCCCCATGGGACCGGCGCTTGTAGGACTTGCCAACGGCGACCTCAGCTCGATGGCCTACAACATGCAGGTGGCTTTTGCCACAACGGTTGTTGGTATGTGCATCGCTGCAGTCGGCGTGGTCACCTCACAAGCGCGTCAGCGCTGGTATGCCAGTGACATCAACAGTCTTACCTACATCAACGACGTGCTCCAGGCATCCGCCGGAGAAACAAACGAGGAGGCCAGATGAGCAGCAGAAAGACCTTACGCAGACGCAATGCGCTGCTGCATTCCGAAGGCAACGATGCCGACCCGATGGGCACTGTCAGCAATCTGTTTGATGTCGCCATGGTCTTCGCAGTCGCACTGATGGTGGCACTCGTGGCGCGCTACAGCATGACGGAGATCTTCTCGCAAGAAGACTTCACCATGGTAAAGAACCCAGGGCAGGAGGATATGGAGATTGTCACCAAGCAGGGACAGGAGATAAAACGCTACACGCCGAGTGAAGATACCGAAGCTTCAGGCCGACGGGGCCGCAAGGTAGGAGTGGCATATCAGCTCGACGACGGCCGCATCATCTACGTCCCGGAGTAAACAATCCGCTATTGCGCAAGAATCATCTCCGTCTTGCGCAAGAACTGTTTCCGCTATTGCGCAATAATTGTCTTGAAGCCGCGCAGTTAGGGTAATGAAACTGCACAGCTCCCGTTTTCGGTGCTGTACAATGTGATTACTGTCAGACCCTGATAGTGGTGATTGTAGGTCTGCGGGTGGGGAGGAGAGAGCGGTCGGTGGACCGTCAGTCCCCTGAGGCGAGTTCGTAGATGCGGTAGTAGATCAGTAGTGCGCCGGCAGCTGCGGCGATGAAGAACGGTGTCAGGCTGACGCCGTCGGCGATGGCGGCCGACAGGATATCTGCCAATGCTCCCTCGGTGAGTCCGCGCAGGGTGTCGAGTCCGCCAAGCAGCACGAAGATAATGGCAATGACAGCATACAGCAACGCCTGTACACCCAGCATGATGCGGCGCACACGACGTCCGTCGGTCTGTGGCAGGCTCTGCATGACGCGCTGCGTGAAGCCGTCGTCGCTAACGTCATGGCGGTTCTCCGTCATGAAATTCCGTATCAGCAGTTCGTCATTATTGTCCATATCCATTCTCCTTCAAGTATTTTGCCATTTTGTCTTTTCCGCGGCTGAGGTGGCTCTTTATCGTGCCCTCGGCCATTCCCGTTATGTCGGCTATCTGCTTTATCTGCTTGTCCTCCATGTAGAACAGCGTTATGCACGTGCGCTCGTCCTTGCTGAGCTGTTGCATCGCTCGGTAGATGTCCATCGTCTTTCCGGCATCGCTCTGTTCCTCGCTGTAGCGGGCATCAGCCTCGACGGTGTCGATGTCATCCTCGTCCTTACGGCTGCGAATATAGTCATAAAACACGTTGTATGCAATCCTGTACAGCCAAGTCTGGAAGTTTGCCGCTCCCTGAAAGTTCTTCAGACCCGTGTATGCCTTGATGAAGGTCTCTTGCGACAGATCGTCGCTGAGAGCCTTGTCGCCGCACGTCTGGTTCAGGAAGAACCGCCGGATGGGCGACTGATACCGCTCAACCAGCTGCCCGAAGGCACGCTGGCTGTGCAGTATCAGCACTTGTGCAATCAACACGGTGTCGGCAGTAGCCTTCATGTCTTGTCCTATCTGTAAGGTCGCGTCTGTGTCCGATGAGACTTATTCTGTCGGTCCGGCCTGCTCTGCAGGCTTGACCTCTTCTGCAGACCTGTTCTCTTCTGTCGGTTTGGACTGGCTGGTTTTGCTGGTCATGCCGGCTTTCTCCAGTCTACGGAAGCCCAGCAGCTGGCTCACGCCGTTTGCCACAATGAACAGTCCGATGCATCCCATTGCGATTTCGTCTGTCAGGAAGTAGAGGAAGAGCGACAGTGCCGTGCCGATGCAGATGTTCTTGATGCCGCGCGAATACAGGTCGTTAAGCTTGGCATCTTCCAAGACGTCGTTGAGGCTCTCGGGCAACGGCTGTCCGCTGTCAATCATCTTTTCTGCCAGACGGTATTTTGCCATGCGTTTCTTGTGATTGTAGACAAAGACGGTAATGATGCACACTATCGGTAGCAACACGCCCACAAGGCCTATTATCACTATTGGCATGACGACTTGCTTGAGCGCAGTTTCGGCGATGCCTCCACTCGAGAGGCTCTCGATTACGTCTTCCAATGCCTCGACATCGTCCTTGGACAGGTTGATGCTGACGCTGGCATCTTCATCATTGCCGGATGTCGAGAGGCTGTCGGCGATGCTTCCCTTGCCCGTGTATGTCGTCACGCTGAGCGTGTCGCCCTTGGTTGATGGTGCGTCGCTGATTTCAATCACCACGCGGTTGCCTTGCTTGTCGGTGGTTGTTGTCTGGTGGCTTTGTGCCAATGCAGGAGCGATTGTCAAGAATGCCGCTGCTGCCAATGTTGCTATTCTTTTCATATCTGATGAGCGTTTTTTGTTTTTGTTTTCATGCATTAGACGCAGCGGCGGCGCAAAAGGTTGCACGCGCTGCAAAATATTTCACAGGCAAAGTTATATCTTTGCCCGCGACGACTGCCGATGCACTCGTAAAAGATTCAGAACAGAAGGGAGACCGGAGAGATGCAATTACCGCAAGACTTCATGACCATGCTGCGTGCCCAGATGCCCGAAGATGAGGCATCGGCTCTTGCTGCTTCACTTGGCGGCGACGAACGCGTGACGAGCATACGCCTTAACCGGCAGAAGGCAGAACTCTACGGACTGCCATGCACGGAGGCTACGGATGCTGTGCCTTGGTGTGCCGATGGACGTTATCTTGCCGGCAGACCGCAGTTCACCTTCGACCCGCTGTTCCATGCCGGGTGCTACTATGTGCAGGAAGCCTCGTCGATGTTTCTGGAGCAGGCTCTCACGAACTATATTGAGAGAGACAAAGGTTGCATTGCTCTGGACCTGTGTGCCGCTCCGGGCGGCAAGTCCACACATCTCAGGCGTCTGCTGCCCAGCGGAAGCCTGCTTGTCAGCAATGAATATGTGCGTCAGCGTGCCAACATACTGGCAGAGAACATGACCAAGTGGGGACATCCCGACGTCATCGTCACGAACAATGCCCCTGCGGACTTCGCACGGATGCAGTCTGCGTTCGATGTCATCGTTGCCGACGTGCCATGTTCGGGCGAAGGAATGTTCCGCAAGGATGAAACTGCTGTGGCGGAGTGGAGCACAGCCAATGTGGAGATGTGCCGCCAACGACAGCGCGACATCATTGCCGACGTGTGGCCCGCACTCAAGGGCGGCGGACTGCTAATCTACAGCACCTGCACCTTCAACACGCACGAGAATGAGGAGAACGTGGCATGGATTGCCTCAGAGCTTGGGGCAGACATACTGCCTGTTGCCTTGCACGACGGATGGAACATTGCAGGCAACATGCTCCAGAGTGCAGACTTCCCCGTCTGTCACTTCTTGCCCGGACGCATACGCGGTGAAGGATTCTTCATGGCAGCGTTGCGGAAGAGGGGAGACGACGCTGTGGCTTGCACGGGCAAAAGCACAGCTTCACGCAACAAAAACCGGCGGAATGCACAGACAAATCCACTGCTTGAGAAGTCCATCCGCACTGTCTCCGGATGGATAAACGGCAGGGACGACATGGAACTTATGGCGGTGGGAGAGGGCATAACGGCTTTCACCACTCCTTATATATATGTGTTGCGCAGCATGACGAGCCTTGGCTTCCGCATACTGCATGCCGGTGTGCCATTGGCAGTGCTGAAAGGCAAGGACCTTGTCCCGCAACATGCGCTGGCGATGAGCACAGCCCTCAATGTTGCAGCCTTTGCGCCAGTGGCTCTCGACTACCGTCAGGCAGTGGCATATCTGCAAGGTTCGGTGATGCAGCTCCCACAGTCTGCCCCGCGTGGCTTCGTGCTCCTGACATATTGTGGCATGCCGCTGGGCTTTGCCAAGAATCTCGGCACGCGTGCCAACAATCTCTATCCGCAAGAATGGCGCATACGCAGCAGCTTTGTTCCCGACTGTCCACCACAGGTCTTCTGACTCGCGCCGTAGGCTGGATTGGC
>CAVHJI010000032.1:0-14374 GCA_963636255.1 Bacteroidaceae bacterium
GGCACTCGTCGCGGCACTCACCGCACTTGGCGTAAGCTCCTGCTACAACTGGTAGCGGGGTGCATGGTAAGGGCGTGAAGCGTGTTGCAAATGGCGCATGCTGCCAAAGGACTTTCCAACACGCAACACGTAACACGGTGCCGCAGATACCAAGTTACGCCCCATCACTTTGTGAGGCAGAGGCGAAGGCCATGTTCGTTGCACCTGTAGTCTTGAGGACTGTTCATACGACTCCAAACTATGAAGTTCTCATCCACGCAATCCCAGTCTCCACCACGTATTGCGCGGTTATACCCGTCCGCAGGTCCTGCGGGATTCTGCAGTGCCACACTACCGAAATCACCGTACCAGTCCTGACACCATTCCGACAAATTACCGTTCATGTCGTATAGACCAAGCTCGTTGGGCAGTTTCGTTGCCACCTCGTGAGATGTATTGCCGCTGTTGTCCCACGTCCAAGCCACCTCATCTATATTGTTGCTACCGCAGTACAAATAGTGCTGGGACTTGTTGCCACCGCGTGCCGCGAACTCCCATTCCGCTTCCGTCGGCAGACGGAAGTTCTCGCCCGTAAGGCTATTCAGCTTCTTGACAAACTCCTGGCAGTCGTTCCACGACAGTCCGTCTGCCGGCAAGTTGTCGCCCTTGAAGGTCGACGGGTTGCTCCCCATCACCGCTGTCCACAACGCCTGCGTCACCTCGGTTTTGCCCATGTAGTAGTCATTGGTCAACGTCACCTCGTGAGGCATCTCGTCAAAATACTCATCGACATTCTTTTCACCCGTATAACCCATAGTGAATGTTCCCGCGTTGACCTTAATCATGTCGAAGGTCACACCATTCACCGTGAATGTCCTCACCTTGTCGTTCAGGACGAAAGTCCAAATCCCCCAAGCGCACAGTCCTACTATTACACCTGCGGCGAAGGCATAGAGCAATTTGCGTGATTTTCCTTTTGGAGTACCTGTTGTTGCGGCAGGAGACTCAGTTGTTTTTGTGTCGTTCATAATAAAGCTATAGTTAAAGCGTTAGACTTACAATTAGTGGAAGGCTTCCCATCCGGTCCACCCCCAAAGACCGTGGCAAGTTAGGCAAAATGCAGCAAAGCCACAAGAAAGGGCTGGAATATTTCGATTTCTACTGCCACGTCCTTGCTGAAACCGCGTAGTTTGGAATATGAAACCGTGCGGACTCACACAACAAGCCCCGGCTGCGGACTTTCGGTTGTCGTGCAGTCGGGGGCTGTCGTTAAAGAGTGGGGCGTCCGGCGTCGTGATGGCTGTACGTCCCTGTGGATTCGGCGTTTCTGCTTACAGATTTTTCTTGCTGTACATGCTCTCCCACCATGAGTCGTCGCCCTTGAGCCACTTCTGGAACCAGGCGAAGATGGTGTTCTGCCAGCGGATGCGCTTGCCGTAGTCGAGGATGTGGTGGTTCTGTCCGTCGACGACGACGAAGGCTGTGGGGCGTCCCAGCAGCTTCAGGGCTGTGAACATCTGTATGCTTTCGCCAACGGGGACGTTGGTGTCGGCACTGCCGTGGAGGAAGAGCAGTGGAGTGTGGATCTTGTCGGCATTGAACAGCGGACTGCGGTCGACATAGAGGTCCTTGCGCGTCCAGGGATAGCTGTCTGCCATGGAGACTTCGCTGTAGGAGTAGCCCCAGTAGCCTTCGCCCCAGTAGCTGGTGTGGTCGCTGATGCCGGCGTGGGAGATGGCTGCTGCAAAGATGTCGGTCTTGGTCTGCAGATACTGCGTCATGAAGCCGCCGTAGGATGCTCCGATGCATCCGACCTTGGTGGCGTCGGCAAAAGCGTGATCGGCAAGGAAGCGCTTGGTGCCTTCGATGATGTCTTGTGCCACACCTTCACCGGCGGTGTTGACGTGACGTGCCGAGAACTCCTGTCCGAAACCGGTGGCTCCGCTGGGGTTGACGACGTAGACGATGTAGCCCATGGCTGCATAGAGATGGTGCGGATAGCGGCTCTCGAAGTTGCGGCTGGTGGGGCTGCAGCCACCGTAGTAGTTGACGATGACGGGATATTTCTTCGTGGCGTCGAAGTGGGGCGGCAGGTAGTAGCGGCCGTAGATGGTGTCGCCACGGCTGTTGACGAAGTTCCATGTCTGGCACTGTCCGAGCTCGATGCCGTCGAGAATCTGCCGGCTGAGGTCGTCGAGGATGGTGCTGCGGTCGGTGGCGAGGTCGACGCTGTAGACGCGGTCGGAGTTTGACGATCCATGACCGCCATAGACCAGCAGCTTGGCATGGCGTGCCAGCGTGAAGTCGCTGACCATCTCTTCGTCGATGCGGATTTGCTGTATGTTGCCGTTGTCGGGGTTCATGCGGTAGAGGCTGACGCTGTCTTTGTTTTCTGCCGTGAAGTAGATCATGCCGTCGGCGTTGCTCCACTCGGCGTGTTCGACGCTGGGGTTGAAGTCTTTGGTCATGGGACGTACGGACTTGTCGCTGAGGTTCATGAGGTAGAGCTGCGAGTCGTAGGAGTTTGGTATCTGGTCAGGACGTACGTTCTTGCCGATGCCGCCAAGAGATTCGGGTGATCCCTGCAGCAGCAGGCGCTTGCCGTCGGGCGAGAAGCTGCACGCTCCGACGAAGCCGTCGCTGTCGATGATTTTCTCGGTCTGCAGTGTGGCGAGGTCCATGATGTAGTAGTCACTCAGCGTGGTGGGACGCTTCGTCAGGCGGCTGCGGCTGATGCCGAAGAGCAGCTTCTTGCCGTCGGGGGACAGGTCGAGGAGCCGCGTGTTGTGGAAGCCGAAGGTGAGCTGCTGCATCACGCCGGTCTTGAGGTCGTAGCGGGCGAGGCTGTAGCGGTCGCGCCAACCGGGCTGGCGGTCGTCGGGCTCGATGATTTCGTAGATGTCTTCGCGCTCCTTGGGTCCTGACTGCTCTACCATGTAGATGAGGAAATCCTCGGTGGGCGACATGATGAAGTGGCCGTCGGGCAGCTGACTGGCGAGGATGGTCTCGGCACCTGTGGCGGCATCGACGGCGATGAGCTGACGGCCCGCTGCCGACTGACGGGTGGTGTAGTAGCGGTCCTGACTCGTCATCCACGTGGCTTCAGCGGCATTGCGTTCCTGGATGTTGCCTGTCTGCAGGTCGGTGAGGCGCGTGATGCGCTCGGTCCTGCCGCCCTCGAGGGTGTTGGTGTAGCCTGTCAGCAGATAGCGTCCGCTGGGCGAGAGGCTGGCGTTGCTGAAGCGGCGGCCGAGGAGCACGTCGCGCAGCGAGTACTTGCGGTTGCCGCCGTCGCCCACGGTCAGCAGTCCGTCGCGGCTGCTGCCAATGGCAATCTTCACCGTTGCTGCCTGTCCGCGATGCGTGAGGCATTTGACGACGAAGCGGTGTGTGCCTGGCTCCAGCGCAATGCTGTCGGCACCGGCTTTGGCACCGTCGACGTAGACGGCATAGTCGGTCAAGCCGTCGACGGTGAGTTTAGCCTTGCCGTAGGTCTCATTGTCGGCGGTGAAGCCCAGGAGCTGCAGCGCATAGTCTGTCGACGTCGACGGCAGTTGGATGCCGCCGGCACGGCTGCTGAGCTTGTTGCTGCCGGCTGAGAATACGGCGTCGGCAGGGATGGCGGTGTTGAGCATCGATGTCGGTGCAAACGCCTGAGAGTTGACGTCGACGCTGTCGATCATCATAGGTTGCCGGACGGCATAGGGTCCGGCGTGCAGCACCGTGGTTACGTTTATGTCGTCTGCCGTGGCTGCGAGCGTGCAGCCGAGCGTCAGGGCACAAAGCATGAGTCTTTTCATTGAGTATGTCCTCCTTAATTTATAGTGGTTACAGTTTCTTGTTGTTATTTTATCTGTCGTTGTTGTTGTAGATGCGGATGTGGCACAGGCGTGCATAGTCGCAGTTGGCGCAGTGCTTGTCTTTGTTGTCGGTCTGTGAGAACGGTACGGCGGTGTCGAAGATTTGGCGGACGACGGCGGTGAGGCGGCTGCGATAGTCTGCGTCGTACTGACGGAAGTCGTCGATGGTTTCCTTTCCTAACTTCAGCTCCAGTGGCCGTTCGTCTCCCTGCTTCTTGCTGACCATGAACAGGGCAGGGCGCACCTTGCAGCCCTTGTGGCTGTGGCACGTCATGGCACTGTAGAGGAATGTCTGCAGCAGACGTCCGTCGCGGTCCTTGCCGGTGAACGCCTTGTCGATGGACGGACTCTTGGGCAGGTCACCGCCGGTCTTGTAGTCGACGATGCGCAGCACGCCGTCCTTGCTGTCGAGGCGGTCGATCTTGCCGCCGAGGCGCAGACTGATGCTGCCTACAGAGGTGTCGAGGTCGATGGTCTCGGTCACGTTGTGCTCCAGCGCCACGATGGTGAACGGGGCATAGGTGCGGTCGGCAGTGAGCATGTTCTCGATGAACCGTCCGATGACGGAGCAGCTTATGAGTTGCGTGCCGTTATAGTGGACCGTCTGTCCCTCGGCGACGTGGAAGAACTCCTGCCGGAAGGCTTCGTCGACATAGCGCCCGATGAGGCGTTTGTCCGAGGCCTTTAACAGAGCTTCGATGCTTTCGGCTTGAACCATGCCGCCGCGTGCCGTCAAGTCGGTGTAGAGCAGTTCGGCAGCTTTGTGGAACACGTTGCCGAAGGTGGCGGCATCGATGTCTGCCGACACCTTGTCGTCGCTGCGGATGCCGGCGACGTAGCGGTAGTAGAACATCAGGGGGCAGTCGAGATATTTGTTGATTGCCGACGGCGACAGATAGCTGGTGCCGGTCATCGCGGGGTTGTAGCGCGCAGCAAGGCGGTGCAACATGTCGGCGGTCTTGACGACGGAGATGGTGCGTGCCGATTCCGGCATCTGTCCTGCCACGAGGCTGATGCGGCTGACGGCTTGTCCCGACTCGACAAGATACTGGAGCATGAAGCGCGACATCTCGCCGCGGTTCAGACCGTCGTCGGAAGTGTTGTACATCAGCGTGACGTTCTCAGCTCGCTGTATGAGGCGGTAGAAGTAGTAGGCATAGACCGACATGCGGTGCTCCACCGTGGTGAGCCCGAATGCCCGCCGCAGGTTGTAGGGGATGAATGAGGCGTCGCCGTCGTTCTTCGGCAGCTTGTCTTCGTTGACCGAGAGCATCAGCAGATTGCGGAAGTCGAGGTTGCGCGTCTCGAGGACGCCCATGATCTGCAGTCCGATGGCGGGCTCGCCGTGGAACGGTATGCTGGCAGCGGCAAGCAGGCGGTCGAGCAGACTGACGAACGTGGGTGTAGTGACGCTGAGCTCGCCGCTCTCAGTCAGCGTCAGCAGGCGGTTGACGAGCGTGTATGCCTTGAACAGCGACTCGCGGTAGAGCTGGCGGTACATGTCGCGGCTGGCATCGGTGTCGGCATTGTCGCGATAGAGCGTCGCCACGTCGCTGATGATGCCGTTCAGCCAGCGGCAGATGGCGGCATTGCCTTCTTGCGGACGGAACACGCGCGACAACAGCTCGTCGCGCCACAAATCGGACGGTGCCACGCTGAAGCGGTTGCCCTGCGTCAGCTCGTGGTCGAGGGCTGTCGCCACGGAGCTGAGCTGCTGAATGTAGGGATGGCGCAGCACGGGAGCCACATATCTGTAGGCATATGTCGCACTACGAGCGTCGTAGCCCTCGGTCTGCATGGCGGTGAGCACGCCGACGAGTCCCGAGATGGGCGTGCCCGACAGCGGAAAGCCCATGGTGATGTTGACACTCCTGACCTCGCGCGGCAGCGAATGGAGCACCGGCTGCAACAGTGCCTCGTTGCACAGCACCACGGCGTTCTCCTTCTCGCGGTGGGTCGTGTCGGTGGTCCGATTGCAGGTTTCTACGGCGTTGATGGAGTTGTACCATTGCGGGATGTAGCGTGCCTGCGCGTTCTCGGTTGGTGCGGCGACATAGCACACGGTCTTCTGCCGGCGCATCACGTCAAAGCACTCTTCGGGCAGACAATTGGGAAACTCCTGCATGTTGCGCATTATGAATTCCCCAGCCTCACGGGCGAAGGGCAGTTCGGCAGCCGCTGCGGGACGTGCGGAAGCGTAGTAGACGTCGTAGTCCCAGTAGAACAGAGCCTTGCCGGCATCGCGCAGACGACTGAAGAGAAGCTGCTCCACCTTGTTCAGAACGTTGAAGCCCACGAAGACTATGCGGTCGTAGGGCAGGGCAGACACGTCGAGGCGCTCGATGACGTCGCGGTACATCATGCCCTCATAGGCTATTCCGGCTTCGTGGAGCGTCTGCCGGAAGGTTGTGTAGATGCCTCCGAGATGATTCCAGATGGTCATGAACTTCTGCTTGAGCTGTGTGCTCTTCTCGATGGAGAAGTTGTGGAAGAACTCGCGGATGGCGGCTTCCTGCGTCGCGGTCAGGAAGCTGTAGTCGTCAAGGTCCTTGAGCTCCTGCAGGTTGCCCAACAGGCGGTCGGCATCGGCCATGTTCTTGTCGATGTCGTCGAAATCGCTTATCAGCAGCTCGCCCCAGAAGAAGAATTCGTCGAGCGTCTCACTGCTGCCGGTCTGTTCCTTGTAGACCTTGTAGAGCAGGCATGCAAGTCGCAGCGGATCGCCCACGGCGTAGGGCGACAGGCTCTGAAACAGTTCGCTGATGCTGCTGTAGACAGGCGACCACAACGGTCTGCCGCCAGCTTCGGATGCCAAGCCCTCGTTGAAGAACAGGCTGGCACGCTTGTTGGGGAAGACCACAGCCGTACGGCTTAGGTCGTGCCCGACACGGCGGTACAGGTCTCGCGCTACGAGTTGCAGAAATGTCTCCATGGTATATGTGTGTATATATAATGTGCGTGTGTTGATGATTCAATCCACTTGTTCAATCTCCATGCTGTCGACATACCACAGATAACCCGTGATGTTTCTGTCGGCATATCCCATGCGCGACAGCAGCTGCATGTAGTCGTGCACCTGCGTGCGGTACTTCTTGTTGGGCTTGCCGAACTTGTAGTCGATGACCACCACGTCGTTGCCTCGCATCATGACGCGGTCGGGCCGTTGCTGCTTCAGTCTGCCGTCTGCCGTCTGCTGAATGATGTTGCGCTCGTTGAAGAGCTGCGTCCAGGAGCCGTCGAACCAGCCCTGCACCCGCTCGTCGGCAAAGGCACGGTGCATCTCCTGCCTGATGTCGTCGGCGAGACCATCGCCCGCAGCCACGATGCCTTCGGAGAGCAGTGCGTCGATGGCACGGTCGATGTCGTCGGCAGTGCTGATGGAGGCAAACAGATGGTGCATTATGTTGCCACGGTCCATGAAGCGATGGCTGCTCTCCTCGCCGCTGGCACCCGCGATGAAGTCGGCAGAGCGGTTGGACTCACGAAATGTCACGTCGGGCTCGCTGCTGTTCATCTCCACCTTCTTCTCCTCGGCTTGCGTCTCAAGCAGGTTTTCTGTGTTCTTGTTGCCTCTGCCGCCATGTGCCGTCACCAGCGTTCCCAACAGGAACTGCAGCTGCTGCCCGTCCCACTCAGCGCCGGTCTGCTGCGCCACGTCGGGCAACACGCTGAAGAGCATGTCGCCGATGCAGACACGCGAGCCATGCGGGCTTTTGCCGATTTGTCTCATGGCATCGTCGGAGCGTGCCAGCACGATTAGGTTCTTTCCGGCACGGGTGAATGCCACGTAGAGCATGTTCAGATTGTCCACCCACAGGTGCATGCGTTCGCGGTAGTAGTCGTCGCTGTAGGCAGATTCGGTCATGGCCGAAGCGTAAGCCAGCGGCACCATGTCGAGCGCAGCGAACGGCTGCTCGTCGGTGCTGCACCACACCAGTTCGTCGTCGCGTGCGGTGGTCTGCGACCAGTCGCAGAAAGGAATGACGACAGTGTGATATTCCAGTCCCTTCGACTTGTGTATGGTCAGAATGCGTATGCCGTCGATCTCGCCGCCAGGGATTGTTGCGCTGCACATGTCGTTGTCCCAGTAGTCGAGGAAGGTGCTGAGGTCGGAGGCGTTGCTGTCGAGAAATTTGCTCACCTCGTCGAAGAACTTCAGCAGATAGGCATCCTGCGCACGGCAGCGGTCCAGACCGAAGATGCTGTACAGTCGTTCCACAAGCTCGTAGAGCGGCATCAGTCCGAGGCTCTCGGCGTGTCCGGTGAAGGCTGCTGGCAGTTGTGCCGCGGCTTCTGGTCCGAACAGCGTCTGCGTGTTGCCGTCGGTGTTATCGTCCAGCGAGATATAGTCTGCCGCCAGTGCTGCACGCGCTATGCTGTCGTCGGAGTTGACAATCACGCGCAGAGCGTCGATTATTATGTTGACTGCCGTCGAAGCGTCCAGGCGGAATGCCTCGTCGCTGACCACGGGCAGGTGGAGCGTGCTCTCAAAATATTCGGCAATCAGCGGCAGGTTCACCGCCTTCTTGCGTATCAGCAGTGCGATGCTCCTCATCGGGATGCCGCTCGCTATGAGCTCCTGCACCTCGCGTCCCAGGGCTTCAAGCATGTTGGTCTTGTAGTCATCGGTGTTGACAAACTGCACCTTCACCATTCCCTCCGCCTGCTTCTTCTTGCTCTGCTGTACCACATCGCTGTATGCCTTCGTCAGTTCCTCACAATCGCGCTGGCGGTCGGCATTCTCCTTGTCGTTGAAGTAGCGTGCGGCGCCCTCAAACACGGCGTTGTTGAAGTCGACGATGTTCCTCTCGCTGCGCCAGTTGGTGTCGAGGCTGCTGATGCTGATGCCGTAGGGTGAATGCTGCTCGCGCATGTTGTTGAGAATGCTCCAGTCGCCGCCGCGCCACCGGTAGATTGACTGCTTCACGTCGCCCACAATCAGGCTGTCGGCACCTTGTGCCAGTCCTTCGCGCAGCAGCGGTCTCAGGTTTGTCCACTGCATGCGGCTCGTGTCCTGAAACTCGTCGATCATTATGTTCGTTATGCTTGCGCCAATCTTCTCGTAGATGAACGACGAGTCGTCGTCGGCGAGCAGTCCCGAGAGCAGCTTGTTAGTCTCGGGCAGCAGGAAGCGGTTCTGCCGGCGGTTGTCAGTGTCGACCTGTCGGTCGATGATGTTGAGCAACTGCAGCTGATACAGATAGCGCAACGTCATATCGACGCTGTTGACCACGTGCAGTGCCTTGTGCCGTGCCTTCTCTGCCTCTGCCGACAGTGGCACGAGCTCCGCTTCTGCCAGTGCAACGATGGCATCGTGCCGCTTCGATGACTTGTTTGCCCAGCTTCCGGCATCCATGGAGATTTTGTCGATGGTCTTCCCGGGCTTTTCAATGCCATGTCCGTCGCGCAGCTTCGCAAAGTATGCCTCGATATTCTTCCCGCTGCTTGGCAGTTCGCTCAGGTCGATGCCATTGTCTGCCAGCGTGCGGTGCAGACGGTCGTAGTACGGCTTCAGACTGCCAAGGGCATTCCGCCGGGCGGCGTGCAGCGCATCGATGTACTGCCGCATGAAGTCCTTGGTCTCAATCTGCCGTCGCAGCACGTCGCCGTGCTCCATATATTCTTCGTCGAAGATGTTGCCGCCGAAGTCCTTGAGTCCGCGCTCCACGTGGCGTGACTTGTCGTTGTCGAGCTGGCTGCCTATGAAGTCGCTGATCCATTTCAGCGTTTCGGGATGTCGGTCGAGACTCTCCAGGATGTGGTCCACGGCATCGCTCACGGCACGTCGTGTGTTCAGCTCGATGTTCATGTCCGAGCCGATGCCCAGCTCGCGTGCCACGTTGCGTGTGATGTTCTGGAAGAAGGAGTCGATGGTCGAGATGCGGAAACGGCTGTAGTCGTGGAGGATGCTGTGCAGAGCCTCGCTGCAGCGGCGGCGTATTGCGTCGTCGTCGATGTCGCCATGTCCGTCTTCCGCCAATTTTCCTTTTATTGCCGACAGATAGGATTCCGACGCGACGCTGCTGTTGGCGATGCCCCACAGCTCCTGCAGTATGCGGTCCTTCATCTCCGTCGTTGCCTTGTTGGTGAAGGTGACGGCGAGGATGTGTCGGTAGGCTGACGGGTCGAGCACCAGGCGCTTGATGTACTCTACCGCCAGGGTGAACGTCTTGCCCGATCCTGCCGAAGCCTTATAGACCGTCAGTGCCATGGCGTCAGTTCCTCCCGCCGAAAGAGCCGAGGCGGATGTATGTGCCTGCCTCCATGAACAGTCCGTTGTGATAGCGGTGTCCGTGGTAGTCGCGGCTGTGCTCGTAGCCGCCGGTCAGCATCACGCCCAGTAGGCTGTTCAACTGGTACTCCGCATTGAGTCGTGCCTGCAGCGCGAACAGATGTCCGGGCTGCAGATTGCGTCCGCTGTGGAACGTCTCGACGTGCTGCACGCCGGCATCACCGCTCAGGGCCAGGTCGCCCCACACCGGCACGCGCAGTCCGGCACGGTATGTGGCGGTGAAGTTGGTCTTGTCTATCTTGTGGTAGTCGTATCCCAAGGACAGTATGGTGTAGTACAGTCGGTTGCGGAACCTCAGACCGGCGTTGAGCAGTGTCGATGTGCCGGCTGTCGCCATGAACTCTATCTGCGTGTTGGGATTGGCGTTGATGAGTCCCAGCTGGAAGCCGTCGAGCCCGTCGGAGTAGTAGTTGACGAGTCCAACCTGCAGTCCGTGAGCACGCACGGCAATGTTCATCATGCCAATCTGTGCGCCCCTCATGTCCTTGGCAGCCACGTTGAGCAGCGTCGCCGCCTGAATGCCGCGCAGCGTGTCGCCGGCAACGTTCATCAGTCCTGCCAGCTGCAGTCCGTTGTGGTGTGCCGCGTTGATGTTGGCCAGTCCAGCCAGCTCCACGCCTGTCGACCTGCCCGCGCCGATATTGACCAGTCCGGCAGCCATCAGTCCGCGGCTGTTGTCACCGGTGATGTTGGTCAGTCCGGAGAACATCACGCCGTATGCGTTCCTGCCAGACAGGCCGAACAGTCCCGTCACAGACACTCCCGTCATGTTGTCGCCGTTGATGTTTGTGATGCCCGAGATCTGCACGCCGTGCATGCTGCCACGCACTATGTTGGCAATGCCGGCTACCTGCACGCCGTTGACGCCATTCTGTGCCACGCCAGCCAGTATGTTCACGCCCAAACCATTGAGGCGGTTCATCACCGAGAATAGTCCTATGTTCAGGGCTGTGCTCCCCACGGTGTCGGTGCGTTGTGTCGACACGCCGCGCCACAGCGACAGGTTGACGCCGACGGGCAGATTGTTGTTGTGCTGCTTCTTAGTGCTGGTGGCTGATTGTGCCTCTGCCGAGGCGAGGCACATCACGAGTGCCGCTATGATGAAGAAAAAACGTTTCATTGCTTTCCTGTTCCTTTTCTTGAGGTGTTTTCTACGAATTGGCTAATTTTATTATTTCGTTACGGTGGAAATTTATAGAATCCACCTTTATGTGTGGCAAAAGTAGCACAAAGCACGCAGACGTGCAAAATATCATAGCATCCAAGAGCCTCACCCCAACGCCGTTGCCTGCGGCACCTTCACGCATTCTTCCGGTAGCTCTTCACTGCCCAGACGTTCACGATGAGGGCAATGACGGCGAGCGCCATCACCTGATGGGCGATGCTGCCGAAGTCGCCACCGCGGACAAAGACGGTGCGTATTGCGTCGATGAAGTAGTGCATCGGGTTGACGTAGGTGGTGAGGTAAGCCCAGTGGGGCATGGAGCGTACGGGAGTGAACAGTCCGCTAAGGAGCAGCAGGCAAATCACGATGAACCACATGACGAAGGTTGCCTGCTGCATGGTGTCGTTGTAGTTGGAGATGACCAGTCCCAGACCGCTGAATACGAATGCCAGGAGCATTGCCAGCAGATAGACGAGTCCGATGTTGCCGGCGGGCGTGATGCCGTAGACCGCCCACGACAGCACGAAGCAGACGGTCATGACGACCATGGCGATGACCCAATAGGGGATGAGCTTGGCGAGGATAAACTCCCACTTGCTGACGGGAGTGACGTTGATGGCTTCGATGGTGCCGCGCTCTTTCTCGCCCACGATGTTCAGCGCCGGCAGGAAGCCGCACAGCAGCATGACGAGTATCGCCATCAAGGACGGAATCATGAAGACCTTGTAGTTGAGGTGCTTGTTGTAGAGGTAGAGCACGGAGACAATCGACGGCACGGCTCTCTGCAGATGCTGTGCGACGATGCTGCTGAGGTAGACGTTGCCCATCGTGCCCTTGGTGCCGTTCACGGCATTGGAGGCCACGAGAATTTGCGGCGCTTCGCCTCGGTTCAGGCAGCGCTCGAAGTCCTGCGGAATCTCCACGATGATGTCGGCACTGCCGCGCTCGACGTCCTCCAGTGCCTCGCCGTAGCTCGCCTTCTGTACGCCGAAGACGAAGTAGCCGCTCGACTCGATGCGGTGGACCAGCTGCGTGGATAGGGTGGAGCGGTCGTTGTCGACGACATCGACCACGATGTTCTTCACCTCCATGTTCATCACCCACGGCATGACGCACATAATCATGATGGGGAACACCAGGATGAGGCGCGGGATGAACGTGTTGCGCCGTATCTGCAGAATCTCTTTGCGGAGCAGGTGAATCAGTGCCGACATATCTACTACTGTTTATATATAATCCTATTCCAGTCTTTTGTTGAACTTCAGGAGTGCTGCGGCAAGCAGCACCGTCGCCATGCCTGTCAGCACCGCCACTTCGGGCACCACGCGGTCAATGCCGACGCCCATGATGAGCAGCTTGCGCATGGCTGAGATGTAGTAGCGCGGCGGGATGATGGCGGAGACATACTGCAGAACCTCCGGCATGCTCTCCACGGGATAGATCATTCCGCTGAGCAGGATGCACGGCATCAGCAGTACCATCGCCGAAGCCAGCAGCGCCACGAGCTGCGTGCGTGCCACGGTGCTGATGAGCAGCCCGAGCGACAGCGCCAGCAGTATGTAGATGCCCGACACCACGTAGATCCACAGCAGGCTTCCTGCCACGGGCACCGCCAGGACGAACTTTGCGATGAGCAATATCGACGTCAGACTGACGATGGCCATGACGAGATAGGGCACCGCCTTGGCAATGATGATCAGCAGCGGACGAATGGGGCTGACCAGCAGCACCTCCATTGTGCCGCGTTCCTTCTCACGGACGATGCTGATGCTCGTCATCATGGCGCAGACCAGCATCAGTATGATTGCCATGATGCCAGGAACGAAGTTGTAGCTGCTCTGCATGCGCGGATTGTAGAGCAACTTTGTGGAGACTGCCGACGAGCTGTCCGTCGGCGCCAGCGTCAGCATGACGTAGTTGGCATACATCTGCGCCATGTTGGGGTCGGCACCGTCGGTCACAACCTGTATGTCCGAGTGCTTCGAGGCGAAGTCTGCACCGAACACCACGGCGATGTCGGCCTTCTGATGCCTTATGAGGCTCTCTGCCTCGCTTGTGGTCACCACCTTATAGACGATGTCGAAGTATTCGCTGGCTCCCAGCCGCTCCACCATCTGCTGCGTCCGGTGGTCGACCGATGTCAGCACCACGACGGTACGCACGTTGCGCACGTCGGTGGAGATGGCGAAGCCGAAGAGCAGCATCTGCACTATGGGGATGCCGAAGAGAATCAGCATCGTGCGCTTGTCGCGCAGGATGTGCCGTGCTTCCTTGATGACGAACGATAGGAACTGCTTCATTGCCTCGTAGATTGTCGTGCCAGACAGGTGAACACGCCGTCCATGTCGGGCTGGTTCAGTCGCCGCTTCAGCTCCTCGGGCGTGCCCATGGCGCGGATTTTGCCGTCGACCATTATGGAGATGCGGTCGCAATATTCTGCCTCGTCCATGTAGTGCGTGGTGACGAAGACGGTGATGCCACGGTCGGCAGCGTCGTAGATGAGCTGCCAGAACTTGCGTCGTGTGGCGGGGTCGACGCCGCCTGTTGGCTCGTCGAGGAACACCACCTCGGGCTCGTGGAAGATGCTCACGGAGAAGGCGAGCTTCTGCTTCCAGCCCAGCGGCAGGCTCGCTACGATGTCGTCGCCGTGGCCGGTCAGGTCCAGGCGGTCGAGCAGCTCGGCGGTCTTGCGCCGTACGTCCTCGTCCCTCATGCCGTAGATGCCTGCAAAGAGGCGAATGTTCTCGCGCACCGTCAGGTCTTCGTAGAGCGAGAAGCGCTGGCTCATGTACCCGATGTGCTTCTTTATCTGCTCGTAGGCACCGACGATGTCGCAGCCGGCCACGCGCCCGCTGCCGCTCGTCGGTCGGCTCAGTCCTGTCAGTATGTGCATCGCCGTGGTCTTGCCCGCGCCGTTGGCACCGAGGAAGCCGAAGATCTCGCCGCGTCGCACCGCAAACGATATGTCGTCGACGGCACGGAACGTCCCGAACGCCTTCACCAGATGTTCCACCTCGATGACGTTGTCGCCGCCTGTCGTGTGCTCCGTGCGGCTGATTCCTGTCGCGCAGAACACGT
>CAVHJI010000032.1:14384-16991 GCA_963636255.1 Bacteroidaceae bacterium
GAACACGTCGCTGAAGCGGTCCAGAATCTCGTCGGGTGCACCGATGCCCTTAATCTCTCCCTCGTGCATGAAGGCGATGCGATGGCAGCGCCGCACCTCGTCCAGATAGGGCGTGGCGACGACGACAGTGATGTCGCGTTCGCGTAGCGTCTCCAGCATGTCCCAGAACTCCTTGCGGCTCACGGGGTCGACGCCAGTGGTGGGTTCGTCGAGCAGCAGCACGCGCGGCTTGTGTACCAGTGCGCACGAGAGGGCGAGCTTCTGCTTCATGCCACCCGACAGTGCTCCTGCCTTCCGCTTCCTGAAGGGCTCAATCTGCGAATAGATGGCGCGTATCTGGCTGTACTCTGCCTCTACGGTGGTGCCGAAGAGGGTGGCAAAGAACTCAAGGTTCTCCTCCACGGTGAGGTCCTGATAGAGCGAGAACTTGCCTGGCATGTAGCCAGTGATGCGGCGTATCTCCGTCATGCCACGCACCACGTCGTTGCCGCAGACCGTGGCAGTGCCTGCATCAGCCAGTATCAGCGTGGCGAGGATGCGAAACAGCGTGGTCTTGCCGGCACCGTCAGGACCGATGATGCCGAAGATCTCGCCGCGACCCACCGTGAAGCTCACGTCGCTCAAGGCACACACCGTGCCGTAGTGCTTGGAGACGTGCTCCACCACGATTGCCTTGTCCATTTTCTCCATCAAAACAGTGTTGAAACGTCTATTCTTCCTTATCTCGATAGTTCAGCGGAACTTTGCCTCGCCATACATGCCAATCTTTATGTATCCGTCGTTCTCAACCCTTATCTTCACGGCATACACAAGGTCGGCACGCTCGTCGTCGGTCAGTATGGTCTTGGGCGTGAACTCCGACTTCGACGAGATCCACGTCACCTCGCCACGGTACTCCTTCCTCGCACCGTCGCCATAGTCGGCAAACACCGTCACCTCCTGTCCGGTCCTGACGTTCTCGAGCTGGCTCGAGGTGATGTAGGCACGCAGAAACATGTGGTCGGTGTCGGCAATCTTGAAGAGCGGCTTGCCTACAGCCGCAAACTCGCCGCGCTCCATGTACTTCTCAATCACGGTGCCCGTCAGCGGTGCCACGATGCGGCACTTTTTCAGCTGGTCTGCCACCTGCTGCCGCTGCAGGTCGGCAGTCTCCATCTGTGCGTTCAGGCTCGCTGTCGAGGTCCCCAGCGACGACAGCTGTGCCTCCAACTGCCGCTGCAGCACCTCTACCTGACTGCGTGCATCGTCCAGACTCTTGCGGTTGGCGGCACCGTCGTTCACCAGCTCCTCGAAGCGGTCATACTCCTCTTGTGCCTTCGCCAGCTGGCGCCGTGTTGCCGCCACCTGCTTGCTCGTGTCGGGACGCTGGGCGGCATACACTTGTCGGGCTGCACCGAGCTGTTGTGCCGTCAGGTGCAGCTGCACGGTGTCGATCAGTCCCACTTGCTCGCCCTGACCAATCCTGTCGCCCTCGTCGACGTCAAACAGCAGCAGCGTACCGTTCTGCTCCGCCGACACCGTCACCTCCGTAGCCTCGAAGGTTCCCGTGGCATCATACTCCTTCTCACTGTCGCCGCACGATGCCAGCCACGAAGCTGCCAGCATCATGCCCATCACGACGCGTAGTCCATTGTTGTTATTCTTCATTGTTTATGTGTTTCTGTTTGTAGGTTTCTCTCAGTAGTTCAATCTCGTGTTGTGCTTTCTGCGACTTGGCGATGCTGACGGCATTGATAGCCCTCACCAGCTCGTTGACGCTCTCCGTGCCCATCTGCACCTTCTTGTCGCTCTTGTTCCTGATGCTCTCGCGCAGCCTCACAATCTCCTCGTCCTTGGCAATCTGCTTCCGCAGTGAGCTTATGGTGCCGTCAGCCTGCTCGTTCTGCAGACGGTTCTGGAAGAGGAACACCCGTTTCTGGCTGTCGTTCATGGCACGCTCCACCTCCAACTTCCTGAGGTCGTTCTTGCGCGTGTACAGCGCCCCGATGTTCCATGTCACCGACACGCCGCCCGCCAGCAGACCATTGTTCACGAGTCCGCTCACCTTAGTATGCAGCACTCCTGCACCGAACAGGCTCACCTGTGGCAGCAGCTGTGCGTTCAGCTGTCGGCGACGGGCATCGAGCAACACCTCCTGCGAGGCATAGTACTGCATCTCCGGACGGTTCACGCCCCACTGTGTGCCGCCGCTCCCGCTGTCCGCAGGTCGCTGCAGCGTGCCTTCTTCAGGCAGCTCCTGTCCCACAAACACGCCAAGCATGCGCACGTAAGCCTTGCGCGATGCATCGAGGGCATCCATCTGCTGCTCCGCCTTCAGCCGCTCCACGAGTACGGCGTCCAGGTCACTCTGGTTGGCAACGCCACCACGCATCATGCTCCTGACGGTCTGCTCGCTCGTAGCCAAGTCGTGCTGCAACACTTCGTTCAGCACCATCTGCTCGTCCAGCAGCAGAATGCCGAAGAACAGCTCGTCCACGCGCTCGTCGACGGCATACATCGTCACGTCCAGCTGTCGCCGCTGCACGTCGCTCTGTGCCGCCGCCACCTGCCGCTGAGCCGCAATGCGTCCGCCATCATACACGTTCTGCGTCACTGTCAACATGCCGG
>CAVHJI010000033.1:0-16603 GCA_963636255.1 Bacteroidaceae bacterium
TCCGGAGGACGGCTCCTATAGGCAACTAACTTTATGGTAAAATTTCTCCGGACAGCAGTGATTATATATATGTCTTGGAGAGCATGTTTGCTATCGAATTCCCGCGGTTTCCCTCTATCTGTAATCCTCTATCTTTGTAACATTATCGTTATCAGAGATGTTATTTTTATTAAAATTTGTCATTAAAGAACGATTTTTACTTCATGTTTGTGGACATGTTAGTTTATTATTACTAACTTTAGACCCGAAAGCAGCTCAATGCTGTCATAACCGAATCTAATAAATATATAACTTCTGCTTAATAATGGAAAATAAAATTCAAGAGCTGACTGATAAAATCTATCACGAGGGAGTGGAGAAAGGCAACGTCGAAGCTCAGAAGATTGTATCTAAAGCCAAGGAAGATGCAAAACGGATAGTGGAAGAAGCTCAGTCGCAGGCCGGCACAATCATAGCCGAGGCTAAGAAGTCCGCAACCGAACTGAGTGAGAATGCCAAATCGGAGTTGAAACTTTTTGCCGGACAGTCGGTGAATGCTCTCAAGTCTGAAATAGCTACGCTAATTACGGATAAGATTGTAAGTGCAGATGTTAAGGATTTTACAGCTAACAAGGACTACCTAAATTCATTCATTCTTTCGCTGGCAAAGCAATGGTCTACGACAGAACCTATCACTATTTCTACTGAGAATGCTGAAGGACTTAAGAAGTTCTTCGCCGCACAGGCAAAGGATTTGCTTGACAAGGGCGTGAAGATAGAACAGGTGAATGGTAAGAAGGCTTTGTTCTCCATATCGCCAGCCGATGGTTCGTATAAAGTGGACTTCGGGGAGGAAGAGTTCGAGAATTACCTTAAAGACTTCCTTCGTCCACAGTTGATTGACCTGTTGTTCAAGTAAAGAGCCCCGCTTATGAGTCAGTATTATTACTTGGTGACAGGACTTCCGGAACTTACTCTGGAAGACAATAAATTGAATCATACCGTTGCTGACTTCAAGACGGAGTTTTACCCCTTATTGTCCGGCTTTGACAAGAAGCTGGTCGATTTCTTCTATCTGCAATATGATAACCGCAACTTGCTTGCTCTCTTGAAGGACAATGCTGCTGATATAGACCCTCGTGGCCTCTTTAAGGCGGAGCAGTTTCTGGATGTAATCAGGCAGTATAAGGAAGATGACGGCGTCATATCAAACGCCCACGGCTTGCCTAAGTATCTGGTCGCGTTCATTGTGGACTACTTTGAGCAGAAAGAAAGCGATGCTGCAGTCGATGAGACTGCGCTTGAGGATAAGCTGTCGGCACATTACTATTCTTACGCCATGAAATGTGGAAATTGGTTTGTGTCGTCGTGGTTTGAATTCAACTTGAATGTGAAAAACATACTTTCTGCCATCAATGCCAGGAAGTTCAAGCTCGAAGTTCCTTCGGTCGTTGTCGGTGACACGCCAGTATGCGAAGCCATAAGGACGTCGAATGCGAGAGACTTTGGACTCGTTGGAGAACTCGACTATCTTGACGAAGTTTTGAAAATAGGGGAGACGCATAACCTCATTGAACGAGAAAAGAAGATTGATCAGCTGAAGTGGAAGTGGATGGAAGACAAAACATTCTTTGAGTATTTCTCAATAGAGCGTCTGTACGTATTCCTCCTGCAGGTAGAACTGGTGGAGCGTTGGCTGTCTCTCGACAAGGACAAGGGCAACAAGATGTTCCGCGACATCATCGCTTCGTTTAAGAATGACGTGAAAGTCCCAGATGAAATCTGAAAATAAAAATATATAGTATCAAATATAATATGGCAACAAAAGGAACTGTTAGTGGAGTAATATCCAACATGGTGACCCTCAATGTCGACGGCCCCGTGGCGCAGAACGAAATCTGCTACATCACGACCGGTGGCGACAGGCTGATGGCCGAGGTTATTAAGGTGGTAGGTTCTCAGGCTTATGTTCAGGTGTTCGAGAGCACCCGTGGCTTGAAGGTTGGTGCCGAGGCTGAGTTCACCGGTCATATGCTTGAGGTGACGCTTGGTCCCGGAATGCTTTCCAAGAACTATGATGGCCTACAGAACGACTTGGACAAGATGGAGGGCGTATTCCTGAAGCGCGGACAGTACACCTATCCGCTCGATAAAGAGAAGAAATGGCACTTCGTGCCTATCGCGAAGGCTGGCGACAAGGTCAAGTCTTCTTATTGGTTGGGACAGGTCGAAGAGAATCACCAACCTCTGAAGATTATGGCTCCATTCAATCTTGCCGGAGAATGCACCGTTAAGTCCGTAGCCGCTGAAGGTGACTATACCATTGAAGATACAGTGGCTGTGCTCACAGATGCCGCCGGTCATGATATCAACGTAAACATGATTCAGAAGTGGCCTGTCAAGGTGGCCATGACCAACTATGAGGAGAAACCACGTCCATTCCGTCTGCTTGAGACTGGTGTGCGCGTCATCGATACGCTCGACCCAATCACTGAGGGTGGTACAGGCTTCATCCCAGGACCTTTCGGAACAGGCAAGACAGTGCTACAGCATGCCATCTCCAAGCAGGCCGAGGCAGACATTGTTATCATCGCAGCCTGCGGTGAGCGTGCCAATGAGGTCGTGGAGATTTTCACAGAGTTCCCCGAACTGATTGATCCGCATACAGGCCGTCGCCTCATGGAACGTACCATTATTATTGCCAATACATCAAACATGCCTGTGGCTGCTCGTGAAGCTTCTGTCTACACAGCCATGACTCTTGGCGAATACTATCGTAGCATGGGACTCAAGGTTCTGCTCATGGCCGATTCCACCTCTCGTTGGGCACAAGCTTTGCGTGAGATGTCAAACCGTATGGAGGAGCTCCCTGGTCCTGATGCATTCCCAATGGACTTGTCGTCCATCATCTCCAACTTCTATGGCCGTGCGGGCTATGTACGTCTGTACAATGGCAACACGGGATCCATCACCTTCATCGGTACGGTGTCGCCTGCCGGCGGTAACCTCAAGGAGCCTGTCACCGAGAACACCAAGAAGGTGGCTCGTTGCTTCTATGCTCTGGAGCAGGATCGTGCCGACAGAAAGCGTTATCCGGCTGTAAGCCCCATAGACTCCTATTCCAAGTACGTCGAGTATCCTGAATTCCAGGAATACATATCACAGCGCATCGACAAGACGTGGCTCGACAAGGTCAACGAGTTGAAGACGCGTCTGCAGCGTGGTAAGGAAATCTCAGAGCAGATAAACATCCTTGGTGACGACGGTGTACCTGTGGACTATCACGTAACGTTCTGGAAGTCCGAACTTATCGACTTCGTCGTACTCCAGCAAGATGCCTTCGATGAGGTAGATGCCGTTACTCCTCTCGACCGTCAGGAAGAGATTATGAACCTCGTCATCGGCATTTGCCACACTCGCTTCAACTTCGACAACTTCAACGACGTAATGGACTACTTCAAGAAGTTGATAAACCTCGGCAAGCAGATGAACTATGCGCCCTACAAGTCGGAGAAATACGAAGACTTCAAGAGTCAGATTGAGGCAATGGTGAAGGAACGTGCCGTTGAATAACACAGAGTAAACGAATAAACACACATAGATAAAGATGTCAACTAAAGCATTCCAAAAGATATACACCAAGGTCACTCAGATTACCAAGGCCACGCTTTCACTCAAGGCTACTGGCGTTGGCAATGACGAGCTTGCCAAGGTGAACGGCAAGCTTGCCCAGGTGGTGAAGATTGCCGGAGATGAAGTTACGTTGCAGGTCTTCGAGGGTACGCAGGGCATTCCTACCGATGCTGAGGTCGTGTTCCTTGGCAAGGCTCCTACACTGAAGGTCAGTGACCAGCTGGCTGGTCGCTTCTTCAATGCTTTCGGTGATCCCATTGATGGCGGTCCGGAAATAGAAGGAGAAGAAGTGGAGATTGGTGGACCTTCTGTCAACCCCGTACGTCGTAAGCAACCGTCTGAGCTCATCGCCACTGGTATTGCGGGCATTGACCTTAACAATACGCTTGTGTCTGGACAGAAGATTCCGTTCTTTGCAGATCCTGACCAGCCGTTCAACCAGGTCATGGCACTTGTAGCCATGCGTGCCAAGGCCGATAAGATTATTCTTGGCGGTATGGGTATGACCAATGACGACTACCTCTTCTTCAAGAACGTATTCTCCAATGCCGGTGCTCTCGGCCGTATCATCAGCTTCATGAACACCACCGAAGACCCTCCAATCGAGCGTCTGCTGGTGCCTGACATGGCCCTCACGGCTGCAGAGTACTTTGCTGTCCGCAATAATGAGAACGTCCTGGTGCTGCTCACCGACATGACATCCTATGCAGACGCGCTGGCAATTGTCTCTAACCGTATGGATCAGATTCCTTCCAAGGACTCCATGCCAGGCTCTCTCTATTCAGACCTCGCGAAGATCTACGAGAAGGCGGTACAGTTCCCTGCAGGTGGCTCAATCACCATCATCGCTGTCACAACACTGTCGGGCGGTGACATCACACATGCCGTGCCTGATAATACTGGTTACATCACCGAGGGACAGCTCTTCCTGCGTCGCGACAGTGATATTGGTAAGGTCATTGTCGACCCATTCCGTTCTCTGTCACGTCTGAAGCAGAACGTTACTGGAAAGAAGACACGTAAGGACCACCCGCAGGTAATGAACGCTGCAGTACGTCTGTATGCCGATGCTGCCAATGCAAAGACGAAGTTGGAGAACGGTTTCGACCTCACCGACTACGACGAGCGTACGCTTGCCTTCGCTAAGGACTATTCGGACAAGCTTCTTGCTATTGATGTCAACCTCGACACCACCGAGATGCTCGACGTGGCATGGCAGCTCTTTGGGAAGTATTTCCGTCCTGAGGAGGTCAACATCAAGAAGGTGTTTGTGGACCAATACTGGCCGGAACAGAAATAACAAACAACATATTTTCAATCACACACCGTGGCTATAAAGTTTCAATATAATAAGACCTCACTCCAGCAGCTTGAGAAACAGCTCAAGGTGCGCGAGCGCACTCTGCCCATCATCAAGAACAAGGAGAGTGCCCTGCGCATGGAAGTGAAACGTTGCAAGGACGAAGCCGTGCAGCTGGAAGAGGCTCTTGAAAACGGGATACAGTCCTACGAAGCCATGTTTGCCCTATGGAGTGAGTTCGATGCCTCGCTGATACGTATCGGTGACGTGCGTATGTCCGTACGCAAGATTGCCGGCGTGCGCGTGCCGCAGCTCGACGAGATAGAATTCTCGTTGGCGCGTTTCAGCCTGTTCAACTCGCCTGAGTGGTATCTTGAAGGCACGGAACTTCTGAAGGCATTAGCCCATACAGCCATTGAACGCGAGTTCGTGGATGCCAAGCTCAGCCTGTTGGAACATGCCAGGAAGAAGACCACACAGAAGGTCAACCTCTTCGAGAAGGTACAGATTCCGGGCTATAGCGATGCCATCAGAAAGATCAAGCGATTTATGGAAGACGAAGAGAATCTGTCTAAGTCGTCCCAGAAGATAATGAAGGCTCATCAGGCGCAGAGAAAGGAGGTCGTGGCATGATTACCAAGATGAAGAAACTCACGTTCCTGATTTACCATCGTGACTATGAGACATTCCTTACCCGCATCCGCGAGTTGGGAGTCGTCCATGTGCAGGAACGTCAGCAGGGACAGATGAATGCAGAGTTGCAAGATGCCCTCAAGCAGCGTGCCGTCTACAAGGAAGTCATGAAGACGATGTCGTTCAAGATGAAGACACCTGCCGCTCCTGCTGTAGACAACGGACTGTCTGCCGAAGACTTGTTGCGACAGTACGAAACTCTTAACAGCAACATCCAGAGCCTAACCCAGCAGCTCCCTGCCATCGACAAGGAGATTGCCGACATCAAGCCTTGGGGGGATTTCGACTGGTCTTCCGTACAACGTCTCTCTGATGCGGGCTACACCATTAAGTTCTATTCGTGCACCGAGCGTGAACTCAATCCTAAATGGAACGAGGACTATGATGTTGTCGTCATTCAGAAATCGACGAGTCATATCAACTTCGTCGTTGTCTCTCGTGATGAAGTCAATATCGGCATAGAACCTCTGAGGTTGCCTTCAGAGAGTCTCTCGCAGCTCAATGCACGTCGTGAACAGACTGTAGCCGCCATTGCAGCGGCCAAAGAAGAGCTGTCTCAGTTCTGTGTTGTCAACTACAACACATTGGTACAGCACGACAAAGAGCTTTCTGCTGACATAGACCTCATGCGAGTACGTCTCGATGGCGAGCCACAGGCAGAAGGTGCGGTCATCCTTATGGAAGGCTGGATACCTGCCGATACCGAAGCTGCCATGCGTGGCTTCCTCGACCAGAGCAGTGTCTTCTACGAGATTCGTGATGCAGTGCGTGGCGACAATCCGCCCATCAAGCTCAAGAATAACTGGTGGACGAGCCTCTACGAGCGACTCACGGCTATGTATGGCATGCCTGTATATAATGAGTTTGATCCTACGCCGCTCATCGCCCCGTTCTTTTCGCTGTTCTTCGCGTTCTGTCTCGGTGATGCCGGTTATGGCATAGTCTACATCCTACTGGGCTCGATTCTCAAGAAGAAGATGCCTGCCATGCGCGGCATTGCCAACCTTGTCATCTCGCTGGGATTGTTTACGGCAATCTTCGGTTCCGTGCTTGGCACGTTCTTCGGAGTCAGCCTCTACGATGCCGCATGGGTACCTGCAGGTCTCAAAGAGTTTATGATCTCGGGCAAGATACCTGGCACCACCTACGATAAGCAGATGGTTCTCGCCCTTGGAATAGGTGTTGTCCATACCATCGTCGCCATGCTCGTCAAGGCACTCGTTGCCACCACGCGCTATGGCTTCAAGAATGCGCTGAGCGAATGGGGATGGTTCCTCGTTGTCAGCACGTTCCCCATCATTGGCACGGTCATGTTCCTCAACATTCTGCCCGAGAACATATCTACGTGGACGTTCATCATCATCGGCGGCATAGCGGCCATAGGCATATATCTGCTCAACAATCTGCATCGCAATGTGCTCATCAACATTGGTGCAGGAGTGTGGGATACGTACAACATGGCTACTGGACTAATGGGTGACATCCTCTCCTATATGCGTCTCTATGCACTCGGACTTGCTGGCGGCATGCTTGGTGGCGTGTTCAACCAGCTTGCCTTCATGGTGCAAGAGTCTGCCGGTGGAGTCCCCGGATGGGCTGTATGTTGCCTCATCCTGGTCTTCGGACACACGTTCAACATTGCCATGTCAAGCATCAGTGCATTCGTTCATCCTCTGCGTCTTAACTTCGTGGAATATTTCAAGAATTCGGGCTATGAGGGCATGGGAACTATGTACCGTCCGTTTGACAACAAGGCAATCAGTTAACTCAGAGTATTTCATAAACAAGAAAACAACAAAATCAATAAAAATCAATTACTATGGACATTAACGTACTTTTAGGTTACATCGGATTGGGACTTATGTTTGCCCTCTCCGGAGTAGGTAGCTGCTACGGCACTACAATCGCAGGCAACGCTGCAGAAGCAGCTCTGAAGAAAGATCCTTCAAAGTCTGCAAGTTACATGATTCTATCCGCACTCCCCTCTACGCAGGGTCTTTATGGCTTCGTGGCATTCATCATGTCCATTAGCCGTGACTTTGCACAGGACGGATTGCTCATGCTTGGCGTCGGTGCAGCTGTAGGTACCATCTGCCTCATCTCTGCCATCCGTCAGGGCCAGCTTGCTGCCAATGGTATCAACGGAATCTCTCAGGGGCACGATGTCATGGTCAACACCATGATCTATTGCGCTCTTCCTGAGTTCTACGCCATCCTTGCACTGATTGGAATCCTCATGGTGTAATTCCCGCGCAGATATCAAGAGATAGTGGGTGTGCGTGCCTTTTGGCGCGCACACCTTTATTTATGCCTTGCCTCAACGCTTCCATTCCGCGCGCAAATGCCATTCTGCCTACTTGCAAGCCCTGTTTTCGGTATTCCGTTAAACAATGAAAACATAATGTGCCCCAATGTTAAGCCTAATTAACGTGCGTCGGTGACTATTAGGATTAATTTTGCGACGCCATGCAACATAGTGCAATATCGACGCACGATTGTGCAAACTGCACACTAGGCAAGTCGGTACTTTTGCGGCGCGGAAAATTTATAGGGCTTTCCGCTTATATGTATTGCTTATGGGTATGTTTTCATACACACTATTCATAAGAGTTAGATTTAAGTATTAACTACATGGCAACCACGCGTGAGCGCAGTTGCCATTTTTTTGTTAGAAACACACTGCTATGACAAAGACACAACATCCACGGCTTCTCTACACTGCCGTCAACGACTTCCTCCTTGAGCGGGAAACGCTCAGTGCTGCAGAACTTGTCCGTGCCTACGAGAAAGAGGTATGGGAGTTGTCATATATAGTCTCCGGCTTCGGCATTATCACTGCTGCAGACCGGTCTTCGGTCTTCTCTTCGGGTGATGTAGTCCTCATAGCTCCGCATGCATCATGTCGTTGGGACTTCAGTCCTGTCACTTACACTGGTGAAGACGGTCGTGCCGAACGTCTCTGCCTCAATGTCAACGATGCATTCCTCCGCAATCTCTGTAGCACCAATCCTTATCTGACGAATGTCCGTACCGTCTGCGACAATCCATCGCTGCTTGTCAAGTTCGATGATCCAGTCACACAGCGTCTTGCACAAGTGATGCTCTCGATGGAGACTGAAAGCCTTGCCATGCAGGTGTCAGACATACTCAGACTTGTCACCATTGGAGCTGAAAACGACGAATCACACAAAGTGACACAGGGCGAGGCTACTGCTGCCGACGATGTCACAGCCATTGGTAAGGCATGCAAGTTCATAAAGACGAATGCCTGGCGTGGCATCACCCTCGATGAAGTCTCCCGCCATATGAGCATGAGCAAGTCTGCCTTCTGTGCCTTCTTCAGGAAGGGTACAGGTAGCAGCTTCGTCAGCTATCTCGACAGCTACCGCATCGATACAGCCTGTGTCATGCTCATGCGCGACCCCACACGCTCTGTCTCCGACATCTGTTTTGAGACGGGTTTCAACAGTGTGTCCTACTTCAACCGCGTCTTCAAGAAGTACAAAGGCGTCTCGCCATCGGTCTATCGCCATGGCGCATCCTTCCTGCCTTGAGACTCGTCTTGCCCATTCGGCCAACGTGTTGTAGCATTTGTCATCCGCCCGTTTCCTCGTTTTTCTTCCGTCATTGTCCGCTATTGATGGTATTATTGCTAATTTTGCGCCCAAAAACAGAATAATAATGCCCAATATGTCAACGAAGCCACAGGAGCCGGACTTTATCTTTGAGTCCAGTTGGGAGGTCTGCAATAGGGTAGGCGGCATCTATACCGTCCTCTCCACACGCGCTAAGACACTGAAAGCCTCTCTTGGCGACAGGCTGATATTCATAGGTCCAGACTTTGGTACGGACAATCCTCTCTTCACCGAGATGAGCAACTACTGCGAAGCCTGGAAACATCATGCCGCTGTCAACGACGGCCTCCGTGTGCGCATCGGACGATGGAACGTCGAAGGCAGTCCACTTGCTATTCTTGTCGACTTCAAGTCGCAGTTCTGCGAGAAGGATACCATCTACGGTCGCATGTGGTGTGACTTCGGTGTCGATTCGCTCCATGCCTATGGCGACTATGACGAATCATGCATGTTTGCCGTGGCTGTCGGCAAGGTCGTAGAGAGTTACTATCACTTCTGCCTCACACCTTCCGACCACGTCATCTATCATGCCAACGAGTGGATGCTTGGCATGTCTGTCCTCTACTTGCAGAAGCAAGTGCCGGAGATAGCCACTGTCTTCACTACCCATGCCACATCGATAGGCCGATCCATAGCTGGCAACGGCAAGCCCCTCTATAGCTGTCTGCCGGGATACAACGGCGACCAGATGGCTGCCGAGCTGAACATGCAGTCCAAGCATTCCATTGAGAAGCAGACAGCGCTGCATGTCGATTGCTTCACCACCGTCAGTCGCATCACCGACGACGAATGCCGCCAGCTACTCACCAAACCTGCCGACGTGGTTCTGCCTAATGGCTTTGAACCTGCCATCGTACCGCAGGGAGCAGCATACACAGCCGCCCGACGCAGTGCACGTCGCCTGATGCTTCGTGTCGCCTCTTGCCTTGTGGGCGAGACTTTTGCCGACGACACGCTTGTACTTGCCACTACCGGACGCTATGAGTTCAGGAATAAAGGCATCGACGTATTCATCGAGGCACTCTCGCGTCTGCAGCACGACAGCCGCCTTAACCGCAAGGTGTTGGCACTAATCACTGTGCCTGCATGGCTCGACACCTGTCGCTCCGATCTGCGTCAGCGTCTCGACTCCGGACTGTCATTTGCCGTGCCATTGCCCGACCCCTATATCACCCATACCATCCATAATGCCGATTCCGACCGCATCATAGGCATGTTGCGCTATCACGGACTCCTCAACGCAGCCGACAGCAATGTCCGCGTCATGTTCGTGCCGTGCTATCTCGACGGTCATGACGGTATATATAATAAGGAGTACTACGACCTCGTGCCCGGCTTCGACCTCACCGCTTATCCATCCTATTATGAGCCTTGGGGCTACACGCCGCTCGAGAGCATTGCGTTCCATGTGCCTACTGTCACTACCGACCTTGCTGGCTTTGGACGTTGGGTGCTCGATGCACAGGGCGACCGCGCCATCGACAGCGGTGTCAAGGTGCTCCATCGTACCGACGACAACTACTTCCAGCTGACCGACAGTCTGGTCGATGTCATCCTCGAATATGCCGGCAAGAGCAATACTGATGTGCGTGATGCGCGCCGGCGTGCAGCTTCACTGGCATCCAAAGCCTCGTGGAGCCGTTTCATCAGCTACTACTACACTGCCTACGACATGGCATTCGGCAATGCCTTGAAGCGCTGTTGTCGTGAGACGGCTGGACATGTCGCGCATGAGTGAAGAATAGAAAATAAGAAAAATCAACACATTATATATTGAGAAATGAAAATCAAAGCGAGTAACGTAAATGCGGCTAACTGGGAAGATGTGTCTGTCAAGTCGCACATCCCCGCCGAGTTGGAGAAGCTCTCCGAGCTGGCTCACAACCTGTGGTGGTCATGGAACTTCGATGTCACCGATCTCTTCAAGGACTTGGATCCCGTGCTTTGGAAGAAGGTGGGGCAGAACCCCGTTCTCCTGCTCGAGCGCATAAGCTATGCCAAGCTCGAGGCCTATGCCAATGACAAGGCTCTCTTGCGCCGTCTGGACGACATCTACACGCGGTTCCGCAACTACATGGATGTCCGCCCCGACACATCACGCCCCTCTGTGGCATACTTCAGCATGGAGTACGGCTTGGATCATGTACTCAAGATCTATTCCGGTGGCTTGGGCATCCTTGCCGGCGACTACCTCAAAGAAGCTTCCGACAGCAATGTCGACATGTGTGCAGTCGGACTGCTCTACCGCTATGGCTATTTCACTCAGGCACTGTCCATGGACGGCCAGCAGGTCGCTGACTATGAAGCGCAGAACTTCGGACAGCTGCCCATCGACCGTGTGCTCGATGCCAATGGCAAGCAGATGATCGTCGATGTGCCCTATCGTGACTACTTTGTACATGCCTATCTGTGGCGTGCCAATGTAGGTCGTGTGTCACTCTATCTGCTCGACACAGACAACCCAATGAACAGTGAGTTTGACCGCACCATCACTCATAAGCTCTATGGCGGCGACTGGGAGAACCGCCTCAAGCAGGAGATACTGCTTGGCATAGGTGGCATCATTGCCCTCAAGCAACTTGGCATTCACAAAGATGTCTATCATTGCAATGAGGGACACGCTGCACTCATCAACGTTCAGCGCATCTGCGACTATGTGGCAGACGGACTGACCTTCGATCAGGCCATAGAGTTGGTACGTGCCTCTTCGCTCTATACTGTACATACGCCCGTCCCTGCAGGTCACGACTACTTCGATGAAGGACTCTTCGGCAAGTACATGGGTGGCTATCCGCAGCGCATGGGCATCAGCTGGGACGAGCTCATGGACATGGGACGCAACAATCCTGGCGACCATGGCGAACGCTTCTGCATGTCAGTCTTTGCCTGCAACACCTCTGAGGAGGTCAATGGCGTAAGCCGCAAGCACGGCGAAGTGTCGCGCAACATGTTCGCACCTATCTGGAAGGGCTACTTCCCTGAGGAGATGCACGTGGGCTATGTCACCAATGGCGTTCACTTCCCCACTTGGGCTGCCGATCCATGGAAACAGCTCTATGCCTCTCACTTCGACGAGAACTTCCTCTACGACCAGTCGAATGCCGACATATGGAAGGCTATCTACGATGTGCCCGATGCTGAGATATGGAAGACGCGCATGACGCTCAAGACCGATCTCATCAACTACATACGCCAGCAGTTCAGCGAGACCTGGCTCAAGAATCAGGGTGACCCTTCGCGTATTGTTGCACTGCTTGAGAAGATCAATCCCAACGCACTGCTCATAGGCTTTGCACGTCGCTTTGCTACCTACAAGCGTGCACACCTGCTCTTCACCGACCTCGACCGTCTGGCTCGTATCATCAACAACCCCGACCGTCCTGTGCAGTTCCTCTTTGCTGGCAAGGCTCACCCCAACGATGGCGCAGGCCAGGGACTGATAAAGAAGATTGTTGAGATTTCACGTCGTCCCGAGTTCCTTGGCAAGATTATCTTCCTCGAGAACTACGACATGAAGCTGGCACGTCGCCTCATCTCCGGCGTCGACATCTGGATGAACACACCTACACGCCCGCTGGAAGCATCGGGCACGTCGGGTGAGAAGGCACTGATGAATGGTGTCGTCAACTTCTCTGTACTCGATGGATGGTGGTGTGAAGGCTATCGCGAAGGTGCTGGATGGGCATTGCCTGAGCAGCGCACATACCAGAATCAGGATCAGCAGGACCAGCTCGATGCAGCAACCATCTACTCTATCCTCGAGAACCAGATAGCTCCCAAGTACTACAACATTTCTTCCCAGGGCTATTCAGAGGAATGGGTAAAGGTCATCAAGAACTCAATAGCGCAGATAGCTCCCCACTTCACCATGAAGCGACAGCTTGATGACTACTATGAGAGATTCTACAACAAGGAGGCTCGCCGCTTCAAATACCTCTCTGCCAACAACAACGAACATGCCAAGGAGTTGGCAGCATGGAAGGAGAATGTGGCATTCCGATGGGACAGCATACAGATTGTCAGCTGCGAAGAGCCTGACGAGGTTCGTCAGCATACGCTCGAGAGTGGCAAGACCTATACCGTGAAGTATGTTGTCGACGAGAAAGGCCTCGACGATGCCGTAGGTCTGGAGATGGTAACCACCTATACCGATGCCGACGGACGTCAGCACATCTATTCGGTTGTGCCGTTCCGCGTAGTCAAGCGTGAAGGCGATCTCTACACATTCCAGGCAGACTTCACCATGGAGAATGGCGGCAGCTTCAAGCAGGCATGCCGCATGTTCCCGAAGAACGCAGCACTTCCTCATCGTCAGGACTTCTGCTACGTCCGCTGGTTTGGATGAATCCCGGACTCATACTGAAAAAAGAACAGTGGCAGCCTATCGGGTTGCCACTGCTCTTTTTTTTCTTCACCCTTAATGTGCCGTCATATTCGCGAGGTCAAGCAGGCAGACACCTGAGGCGCCAAAATATGCCCCGCCGAAGTCAGTAGCACTTACTTGGGCAAGTTAGTACTACTTACTTTGTCCTCGAAGTATATCTTACTTTGCCAAGTAAGTAGTACTTGCTTTTTGAGGGTAGTCGCCCAACACTCAACACTCAACATCCAACCCTTGACAAAGGTGCCCGGGTTCTCTTGCCGAGTGCATATATTTGAAATGCCCAACGCTTATATCTAAAAGTGCCATCGCAAACGTTTGAAAGTGCCATCGCATATATAAGACTTTGTCATCGCAAATATAAGCCCCGACAAGCTTTCCGGTACGGGTCTGCAAAAGTCGACAAGAGAGTCGGTGACATGACCGAATGTCCCTGCGCAAAGGGTATATAGGTTTTGACCTAAAGGTATATATGTTTAGGTTAACACATATATAGGTCATGGCCAAGGCGAATATAGGCACTGTAGCCGATGTCTCTCCCCGCTGATTTTCTACTGAGTTCCTATATATGAGTCGGACCGAGCTTGCGCAGCTTGCACAATAGTGCAACTATTAAGCACAATTGTTCAACACGCTGTGAAAAAAAGCCAATACTTTTGAAGCCAGTAGTAGAAGAAAGTCTGAGATGGGCTTTCTATAGACTTTAAGTATTAACTTTTAATTTCAGTATTATGAATGACATTAACATCTGGAAGCACACCTTCCTGTATGGTGCGTCGCTCTTTTTGGCATGTGCCACTCCGGCCATGGCTTCGGGCACAGAGACGCTTCCGTCAGAAAGTATCGCTTCTGTCCGGCAGAACGGACGCACAGTGACTGTAACAGTCAATGATGCATTGGGCCCTGTCATAGGAGCCAATGTCCTTGTAAAGGGCACCACAATGGGTGGCATCACCGACATGGATGGTCACGTTACTATCGATGGCGTACCTTCGGGAGCCATAATTCAGGTTTCCTACATTGGTTACGTCGCACAGGAAATTTCACTTCAGAACAATCAGACATCACTCACCGTCACCCTGAAGGAAGACACTGAGACCCTCGACGAAGTCGTTGTCGTTGGTTACGGTACGCAGGCAAAGAAGGATATTACCGGTTCTGTAGCGGTCGTCAGCCGTGATGCTATCACCGAGCAGCCTGTTACAACCTTTGCTGAAGCTCTTCAGGGACGTGCATCTGGTGTGTACATCTCTAACTCTGGTGGCCCTTCGGGTGAATCAACAATCCGTATCCGTGGTGTCGGTGGCGTCAATGGTTCCGACCCTCTGATTATCGTCGACGGTGTGCAGGGTGTTGATATCAACTCTGTCAACCCGAACGATATCGAGTCTATGCAGGTGTTGAAGGATGCCGCTGCAACTGCTATCTATGGTGCCCGTGCTGCCAATGGTGTCATCATCGTCACCACAAAGCAGGGTAACAAGGAAGGTAAGGTCCGCGTATCTTACAACGGCTATATTTCAGCCTCCACAATGGCAAACAATGGCTACAACATGCTCAATGCCAACGACTATATGAAGGCTATTCAGCAGTCGCAGATCAACCAGGTTACCTATCGTAATGTCGATCCTTCTACAGTCGGCCATAGCCAGTTTGGTAGCTACTATAAGACCGATGCCAACGGCAACGTCACTGGCACTCAGGATCTGCAGATGCCTTACCTCATCGTGCCGTCAGGAACCTCCATCTCTGCTGCGGAGAGTATGTTCGGTGGCAGCTACGCTGACGGCTCTCTCTATAAGAACATTGTAAACTCATATCAGGCAGACGGTACGCACTCCTATGCTCTCTCTGCATACTACTATCTGAAGGACGTGCTCGGCAAGTCTGAAGAGGAGGCACTCGCTGGTACCAATTGGTACGACCAGGTGACACAGACCGGTATCTCTACCAACCACGAGCTCTCTGTTCAGGGTGGTGGCGAGAAAGGTCAGTATGCTATCTCTCTCGGCTACATGAACCGTGAGGGTACCATCAAGAACTCAAGCTTTGAGCGTTACAATCTGCGTGTAAACACCACGTTCAATCCTACAAAGCACTTCACCATCGGTCAGAATACCAATGCATCGACCATGAAGATGACTGGTGAGCGTGGTCGTCAGGGCGATAGCAGTACTTTCGCACAGACATACACCATGAATGCATGGGTTCCTGCCTATAACGTTGGCGGTGACTTCGCCGGTTCTGTCGGTGGTGGTGGTCGTGACAATTCCGCCCTTTCCACCGTCATCAACTCCAAGAACGACTTCTCACGCATGTTCCGTATGCAGTCGGCAGTGTTTGCAGAGCTGAAAGATCCATGGATCAAGGGCTTGTCATTCCGCACACAGTTCTCAGTAAGCCTTATGGGCGGCTGGAGCACGACTATGAACGAGAAGAGTGTGGCGTGGAACAAGGAAGGAAGCTCCCGTAACAGCCTCTCAGAGACTGCCAACTGGAATTTCGACTGGCAGTGGACCAACACCGCTACATACAAGCACACCTTCGCCGATGATCATGACCTTACTGTCATGATTGGTACAGAAGCCATCAAGTCTGGCATTGGCAAGAGCATGACCGGTACTGACTACGACTACATCTTCGAGCGTGACCCGAACACATGGACACTGAGCAACGGTGGCGGTGCAAGCCAGACCGTCAGCGGTTACTACCCGAGCAAGTTCACTATGTTTGGTTACTTCGGACGTGCCGACTACTCTTACAAAGGCAAGTACCTCGCTACATTGACTATGCGTCGTGATGCTTCTTCGAAGTTCTCGAGCAAGAACCGTTGGGGTACATTCCCATCAATCTCTCTTGGTTGGCGTATATCTGACGAGAAGTTCCTCGAGCAGGCTCGCGCTACATGGTTGGACGACCTGAAGATTCGTGCCGGTTACGGTACAACTGGTAACTCCAATATCGGTGCTTACAACTATGCAT
>CAVHJI010000034.1:0-1146 GCA_963636255.1 Bacteroidaceae bacterium
CTCCAGGAAGCTGCAGCGCGAGTTGGGATGGGAGCCCGAGTACCAGTTTGAGGAAGGCATAGAGAAGACCGTGCGCTGGTATCTGGACAATCAGGAGTGGATGGACAACGTCACCAGCGGTGACTACCAGCGGTACTACGACGACATGTATCGCAACCGTTGACGCTACATAGTGTCCGCGATGGCGGACATAGTGGATAATTTAGTTAAAAGATGGGGCGGCCTATTGCGGCTTGCTCCATCTTTCATATTTTTGCTATATAATTTTATGGTTGAAGACCCGTCAGGTGTGGCAGGATGTCAGCGAGGCATGATTTTTGTCGTCGATTTGATGCAAGAATGCCAACGATGAGGTGTTTTATAGACCATAAATGAATGTTTAATCTTTAAAAGAACTACAGATATGAAGAAGTCATTTATTTTACTGCTTATGTCGATGTGCATGCCGTTGACGATGGTGGCACAGAATGTAGTTGACGATCTTTATTACGTTCCGACAAAGACAAATAAGGAAGCAAAGACGGAGAAGAGCGGACGCCCGATTGCGACACGCAAGACCGTGGTCGTGGAGTCTGAACAACCGGTAGCGACGACAGTCGTTGTCACTGACGATGCTACAGTCGTCAGGAAGAGCAATACGAAGCGTGGCGGCCGCAGTGTCGACGAGTACAACCGCCGATACAGCAGCAGCTCGAGCAGCAGCGATGCCAATATGCAACAGAACTATCGGGAGTATGACGACGACACCGCAACGGACGGTGAATGGGTGAACGGCTTCGACGGTTCGGAGACCGACTATGAGTATGCCACACGCATCATACGTTTCCGCAATCCGCGCTTCGCAGTCAGCATCACCAGTCCTTACTATTGGGACATCGTCTACGGACTGAACTCGTGGGAGTGGAACGTCTACGTCGACGACTTCTATGCTTATGCATTTCCGACATACACCAATCCGCTGTGGTGGAACTGGCGCTTCAACTCCTACGGCTGGGGATGGGGATATGCCTACAGCCCGTGGTGGTATGGCAGCTGGTATGATCCATGGTACAGTCCTTGGTATGGCGGTTATGCCGGATGGTACGGTGGCTGGCATGGCGGATGGGGTGGTCCTCATCATCATGGCCCCTACTATGGCTGGGGAGG
>CAVHJI010000034.1:1156-16509 GCA_963636255.1 Bacteroidaceae bacterium
ACGCTTGAAGACGCCTTTCAGTTTGACGTAAGTGGCATATTGGTGGGCGACGAAGATGGTCATAAAGGATGTGGCACGTTCCGCGGACAGCCTGGCTACGTCAGCAACTACGGTCGTGGCATGACCGAACGTGGTCGCGACGGTGTGATACGCGGCAACAACGGTTCGGTGCGCAATGCCACAAGTGCTTCGCGTGGCAGCAATGTCAATCGCAATGGCAACGTCACACGCGATGGCAACGTAAGTCGCAGTGGCAGCGTCAACAGACGTGTCATAGGTACGCGCAACAACAATAGTGGCGTGTCGACAGGCAACTCCAGCAGCATGTCAAGAGCAAACCGCGAGGGCACGACAGTGAACCGCAGCAACAATGATGTTACCGTGAGAGAAGGCTCGGCAAGTCGTAGCAACAATACGACAACGGGCAGCTCGCGCTACACACGCCCGACAAACAGCCGCAACGGACAGTCGTCGCAGTCGTCGGTAGGTGTCAGAAGCAGATCGACATCCACGCAGTCGCGCTCATCCAGCAGCTCGACGACATCACGCTCACGCAGCAGTGTCGGCACATCGTCGCGCAGCAGTAGCTCGTCGCGCAGCTCATTTGGCAGTGGCTCGTTCGGCGGATCAAGTCGTAGTGGCGGCTCATACAGTGGCGGTGGCGCAACACGCTCGAGTGGCGGTGGCGGCGGTGGCCATGGACGTGGACGTTAAGCACGTAGAGAGAAATCAATTTTGTTCAGAACCCACCTAAAAACGGAAAGAAACAGAGATGAAAAGAAATTTTTTGTTGACGGCTCTCGGCACATTGGCATTGGCTGTGACGGTGCCTGCCGGTGCACAGACCGTGTATGACGGAGCCAGCATCACAGATAAGGACTTGAACGGAACGGCACGTTTCGTCAGCATGGGCGGAGCCATGAACGCCTTGGGCGGTGACATATCGACCATGGGCACCAATCCTGCAGGCATAGGAATATACCGCAGCAACGACTTCATGGTCAGCTTCGGACTATCGAACTATAAGACAAAGAGCGATACGTGGGACGGCAACTATGACGTGTCGAAGACGCGCGGCGACTTCAATAACATCGGTCTGGTGTATTCCACAAAGATTGGTAACAACACGACATTGCGCTATCTGAACTTCGGCTTCAACTATCACCGCGCAAAGTCGTTCTACAGTAACCAGCGCTTCTCGGGCAATCTCGGCACAACATCGCAGACCTACCAGATGGCGTCGCAGGCAGCAGGCATCTCCAACTGGGGCAATGCTCCGTTCGACGACAACAATATCGGCTGGCTTTCGGCTTTCGGCTACGAGGGATATGTCATTGACCCTGTGGGCGACGCTGGCAACACCTACGTCGGCATGTACGATGACGGCTATGGCAAGCTGAATGTCTCGGAGCGTGGCGGACTGGACCAGTATGACTTCAACATGAGCATGAACTTCAACGACCGTGTCTACCTAGGTCTCACCGTCGGCGTCTACGACCTGAACTACAAGAAGTACACCTACTATGAGGAGTCGTACACCGGAGACTTTACTGGCGAAGGCTATGACCTGCAAGGATGGAACCGCATCACTGGTGCCGGTGTCGACCTGAAGCTCGGTGCCATAATACGTCCGTTTGCCGACTCTCCGTTCCGCGTCGGGCTGGCTGTGCATACGCCTACATTCTATGAGCTGGACTACAAGACGAGCGCCCGTTTGACCTCGACCGTCTACAGCTATGCAGACGACGTACTGAAGGACTACGCAGTGAATTCGCGCGACGAGATTAGCAGCGGTGGCGACATGGTACGCAGCTTCCAGCTCAGAACGCCGTGGCTGTTCAATGTCAGCATAGGCTCCACAGTCGGTTCACGCTTCGCCTTCGATGCAGAGTATGAGTATCAGGACTACTCGACGATGAAGTTCTCCGATGTTGACGGCTATGACGGCACGTTCAGCTTCGAGAACTCTACGCGCGACATGCTGAAGGGCGTCAGCACATTACGTATCGGTGCTGAGTTCAAGCCTGTGCCGCAGTTCGCAATCCGTGCCGGCTACAACTACCGTTCGGCAATCTTCGAGAACGATGCCTACAAGGACATGCCTTACTACTCTATCGAGACCGATACAGACTATGCCAACACACAGAAGCGTCATACTGCAACCTTCGGCTTGGGCTATCGTGGCAGCGCGGTCTATGCCGACCTGGCGTTCAAGTACGATGTTACGAAGGCAGACATGTATCCGTTTGTCAACATCACCGACAACACCCTCTATCCTGGAACAGCGACTGGAATCACCAACAATCGCTTGCAGGCTCTGTTGACTGTAGGAGTGAGATTTTGAAACATCGACAGTCACCACACTCTTAGGTGCTGTTGACGCTATAGAGAGTCTTGAATATCAATAAAAGAGCCACGCCTCATCTTCGTGATAGGGCGTGGCTTCTTGGTTCCGTGACAGGCCGTGTTTCCTATCTTGTGATAGGCCGTGTCTTCTGTTTACTTGCTCACCACATTTACCGGTGCGCCTTCAAGGTAGGCCTTGACATTGTCTGTCAGTATCTGCATCAGGCGTTCACGCGCTTCGCGGCTTGCCCATGCTATGTGTGGAGTAATGAAACAGTTGCGTGCTGTCAGCAACGGATTGTCGGCATGTGGCGGTTCTTGCTCCAGCACATCCATGCCGGCAGCCATAATGCGTCCCCTGTTAAGTGCGTCGGCAAGGTCTTGTGCGTTCACCAGTGCTCCGCGGGCTGTGTTTATGATGATTGCTGTCGGCTTCATAGTGCTGAGGCGTTCGGCATTCACCAGCTCACGTGTGCTGTCGTTCAGCGGACAGTGCAGGCTCACGATGTCGCAGTTGCTGAAGATCTCCTCGAGCGAAGCCTTCTTGATCTCGTGTACTAACTGTAGGTCCGACTTCGATGTGTAGGCAAATACCTCCATGCCGAAGCCTATGGCGATGCGTGCTGTTGCCGAACCGGTATGTCCCAGTCCGATGATGCCAATCTTCTTGCCACGCAGCTCCACGATGGGAGTGTCCATGAAGGTGAAGTCCTTGCTCCGTGTCCACTTGCCCTCACGAACCTCCTCGGTGTAGTGCTCTACGCGGTCGCAGATTGCCAGGATGTGGGCGAATGTCATCTGTGCCACAGAGTCGGTGCTGTAGGCAGGAATGTTTGTCACCACGATGTTGCGCTCTCGGGCTGCATTGCAGTCGATGATGTTATATCCAGTGGCGATCACGCCTATATACTTCAGGCTGGGCAGCTGGTCCATCTCGGTAGCACCCAATGCCACCTTGTTTGTCAGCACAATATCTGCACCTTTGGCATGCTCGATGAGCTCTGCCGGTGACGTGCGGTCATAGACCGTCAACTCTCCAAGTGCCTGCAATGGCTCCCACGACAAGCCGTCGGGATTGCCTGCATATCCGTCCAATACTGTTATCTTCATGTTCTCTATCTCGTATTTTTCAATAGTTATCTTGACTCTTTGGGTAAAAACCGACCGTGCCTCAAGCTCCCATCACATCATGTTCTTATTGCCTCATGTTCTTGTCGCCTCATGCATCAGTTGCACTAAGTCGTTGCAGTCCTTACCTTGTGTGCAAAGGTTGCAAAAAAAACTATAGATGCGCAAGCAATCCACGCAAAATCAGTTCTTTTGAAGTTTACGCGATAGATATTTTTGTGTGTGCGAGTACGGATTGCAATAGGTCTTTGCCGCGCTGTCTTTCCTGTCAAGAAACGTGATACTTTTCTTGACATCTTAGGTTACTAAAGATGGTCCTGAAAAAGACTTGTACGTATGATGAGCAACGCACGTACGTGTGTTGGCGGCTTTACCATAGAAAGATTCCGCTGCTTGGAGCTTAGCGATGGTGCAAAACTCAAAGCAGCGGAAGGGGGCACGCCTTGCAGGCGTGTGTAGCTCTAATAAGGATTACTTGTTGTCATCCATAGCAATAACACGCCAGAAGCCGGCTGCCAGAGCACCTCCTGCGAGAGGACCTACGATGAACACCCAAAGTTGCGAGAGTGCCTTGCCACCTTCGAACAGAGCCGGACCGATGGAACGTGCCGGATTGACAGATGTACCTGTGTAGTGGATACCTACAAGGTGGATGAGGATGAGCGAGAGACCAATGGCGAGACCGGCGAAGTTGTTGGTAGCACCGTTAGTCTTGCTGGTAGCACCGAGCACCACGAGCACGAAGATGAAGGTGAGAATGATTTCGGCAATAAGTCCGTTCATGACATTGTCTGAAGCGCAAGTGTTGGCGCCTGTGGTTGTGCCCTGAGCCAGCGAGGGATCTGTGTTGACGAGCGTGAAGAGCAATGCAGCTGCGACGATGGCACCGATGACCTGTGCAATCATGTAGCCGCCGCAGTCCTTGGCATTCATGCGTCCGCTGAGGAACACGCCAAGTGTGATGGCAGGATTGATGTGGCAACCGGAGATGCCGCCAATGGTGTAGGCCATGGCTACTACAGCCAAACCGAATGCGATTGCAGTGCCTACGACTGAAGCGGTGTCGCTACCACAATTGAGGCTGACGGCTGCGCCGCAACCCAAGAACGTGAGTACGAAGGTACCCAATAGTTCAGCAAGATACTTTTTCATAAGAAATGGTGTTTTTAAATTTGTAATGTGTGTGAATTTCGCTTTCCTCTTCATCAGCGGAATTGCACAAAGGTATTGATTCTGGTTAAATATGTATCATGCGACAAAGGTTTTAACATTGCATGAGGCGGAGCGTGTGTTGGGCGATGCGTGTAGCATGATGCGTTTTACGTTTTGCGTGTCGGGTGTTACGTGTTGCGTTGAGTGGGCTACGTTTTGAATGTTATGTGTTGGATGTTGGTGATCCCCACACTGTACGACTTTACCGTAAGGACTTGCGTAATCCGGAAATTATGCTTACATTGGGGCGCAATACCCTAAAAGTCTATTACCATGAAAACGAACACCTTACTACTGCTATTGGTGACAGCCATACTGATGGGCTGTCTGCCGGTGCCGGTAACGGCACAGGAGAACGTCGCTGAGAGCTACATCACCGTCAGCGGCACTGTGCGCGACCGCACTACGAACGAACGGCTGGAATCGGCCAGCATATCAGCACAAGGCACAAACATAAGCACTGTCACCAACGCCGACGGATACTTCACGCTCAAGATTCCGCGTTCGTTGAACGTCCGTAACCTGACCGTCGAGGACATAGGATACAACAATGGTCTGATTATCATTGGCAGTGTCGACATGGACGACGTGAAGGTCAGGCTGACACCGAATGCCGTGCTACTGCCGCAGATTGACATCTTCGGTGGCGATGCCACGCGGCTTGTAATGGAGGCGATAGACAAGATTGCGGACAACTACTCGGCTACGCATACACTGCTGACAGGCTTCTACCGCGAGACCATACAGAAGCGTAACCGTTTCATCAACGTTGCCGAAGCCGTGATAGACATCAGCAAGACACCATACACACAGGACATCAGGCGCGATCGCGTGCGGCTGTTCAAGGGACGCAGGCTGCTGAGTCAGCGTAGCAAGGATACGCTGACGGTGAAGCTTGAGGGCGGACCGACACTGTCGGTAGCTATGGACCTGGTGAAGAACCGCGAACTGCTGTTCGACGTATCCGAGATGGCCAACTACAGGTTCAGCTACGGCCTGCCGGTGATGGTGGACAACCGCGAACACCTGACCGTGGACTTCAGTCCCATAAGGGTCATGCCATATCCGCTGTATCAAGGCACGCTGTACATCGACAAGGAGACGGGGACGGTGTCGAGAGCAGAGTTCAAGCTCGACATGTCCGACCTGACCAAGGCCACACAGACCATACTGCGCAAGAAGCCGGCGGGACTGAGGTTCAAGCCGGAGGAGATGGCATTCACCGTGGTCTACAAGCGGTCGGGCGACAGGAGCTACCTGCACTACGTCAGTAGCATGACCATGTTCCGGTGCGACTGGAAGAAGCGGCTGTTCTCGACACGCTACACTGTACACTCCGAGATGGTGGTCACCGACCGTGAGGACAACGCGCCTGCCGACATTGCCTATAGGGAGAGCTTCCGCAGCAACCAGTCGCTCGACGACAAGGTAACGGACTTCTACGACGAGGACTTCTGGGGGCAGTACAACATCATTGAGCCTACAGAATCGTTGGAACGCGGGGTGAAACGGCTGATGCGGCAGTACGACTGATGCTTCCTCTATTCACATCATGAACGTTTTAGGACAACAATGTGCTTGACCCCATGAATATCTATTCCATAGAGCTGGACAACGACATAAAGGGAATACCCGCCCGGAAACAGTATATAGAAGCCTTGATTGCAAAGACCGAGGCTCCTGACCTTGTCGTACTGCCCGAACTGGCATTGTGCAGCTACATGGGGAATACCGAAATCTGGCAATATGCCGATGAGGACAGTGCCGACACGGGCAGATGGGCAGTGGCGATGGCTGCGAAATACCATACATGCATTGCCGTTGGCTATGTGGAAAAGAACGGTGACGACTTCTATAATTCGTACCTCATTGCCGATGGCGACAAGGTTTGTGGCATTGTAAGGAAAAGCGAGGGAGAGGCATACGTGTTCAGAAGGGGAGACTTCGGCAGCATTGTACATACCCCCTTGGGGAATATTGCAGTTGCAATCTGCTATGATGCCCGCCGCAAGCATTTCTACGACAATATAAAGGATGAGGCTGTATCGCTAATCCTGTTTCCTCACGGCAGTCCCGGCAATCCTGAAGTTCCGGAAGGCGAACGGCGCACGACGGACTTTTTCTGCACGGAATACCGGGATGCTTTCGGTGTGCCAGTAGTCTACACGAACAGCATTGGCAAACTTGACCATATGATGGGGTGGACTGGAAAAATGATGATGTGGGCACGCTTCCGCCTTAACGGTATGTCGGCGATATATGCTCCTGGCGCTGTTATACGCACAGATGACGCATCGGGCATAGCCTGCTGGTCGGGAAACCTATCGCCGCAAAGGCGGAAAGGGGATATTGCTTTCAGGGGAAATGACATCACCGGCGGAAACTGGCTCTTCCGCAGATTTGTGTTACAGCCGGACATACGGCGTGGCGTTGCTTTCTATGAGTCGTCAAAAAGGTCTGAGAAACATCTAAGGAAACTATAGAAGTCCACGGATTCCTTACGTCCTGTGGTGTATATACCGGATTATGCATAGTGGGCAGTCCGGACGACAGCGGTCATATCGTGTACTTCTTGCTGTTCCCCCACAGCTGCGACATACGCTCTTTGTGGCGTTCTTCGGCTGCGTTGGGCTGCGGATGCCAGAACATGGTGTCCTTCAGGCTGTCGGGCAGATACTGTTGGTTGACGAAGTGTCCAGCGAAGTCGTGGGCATACTTGTAGTCCTTGCCATATCCCAGTTGTTCCATCAGTTGGGTTGGGGCATTGCGGAGATGCAACGGCACAGGCTGGTTGCCGGAACGTTTCACCTCTGCCAGAGCATCGTTAATTGCTTTGTAGGCTGAGTTGCTCTTGGGACTTGTCGCCAGATAGACTGTTGCTTCCGCCAACGGTATGCGTCCTTCGGGCCATCCCAACTTCATCACGGCATCGAAGCAGGCATTTGCCAGCAACAGCGCATTGGGATTGGCAAGACCGATGTCTTCGGCTGCCGAGATTACCAGACGTCGTGCTATGAATGCAGGGTCTTCGCCCCCTTCGACCATGCGTGCCAGCCAGTAGATTGCAGCATCGGGGTCGCTGCCACGGATGGACTTGATGAATGCAGAGATGATGTCGTAGTGCATCTCGCCGTCCTTATCGTATGCCAACGGGTTCTGTTGCAGTCGGCTTGCCACGAGCTTGTCGGTGATGACCATGGGGTCTTCCGGTTCCGACTGTACAACCAGCTCCAGTATGTTCAGCAGCTTGCGGGCATCGCCACCGCTGTAGCGCAGCATGTCCGTGGTCTCTTCGAGTCGTATGTTGCGCTTCTTCAGCTCGGTGTCTGTCGCAATGGCACGGCTGAGCAGTCCCAACATGTCGTCCTTGCCCAACGGCTCCAGCGTGTACACCTGACAGCGCGACAGCAACGGCCGTATAACCTCGAACGACGGGTTCTCCGTTGTTGCTCCTATCAGCGTCACCACTCCTTGCTCCACTGCACCGAGCAGAGAGTCCTGCTGTGACTTGCTGAAGCGATGTATCTCGTCGATGAACAGCACAGGGTTGGCTTGCGAGAAGAAGCGGCTGCCCTTGGCACGCTCAATCACGTCGCGCACATCCTTCACACCGCTGGTCACTGCGCTGAGTGTATAGAACGGAGTCTTCAGCCGTGTGGCGATGATCTGTGCCAGCGTGGTCTTGCCCACACCAGGAGGTCCCCACATGATGAACGACGACACCTCGCCCGAGTCAATCATCTGTCTCAGTATGGCACCCTTGCCCACGAGATGTTTCTGTCCGACATACTCGTCGAGTGTCTTCGGTCGCATGCGTTCTGCCAGTGGCTGCATCGTGTGTACTCCTTATATATATAATAGGTGTGTGTCAGAACGTCATCATCACCATGAAGCGCAAGCCGCCTTTCTTCACGCCGGGGATGTCTGTATACGTCAGACGGCGCACATACTCCACGTGCAGCAGCTTGAAGATGTTGTAGATGCCCACGCTGGCTTCGATGTACGGCTCTTTCTGGTCCATGACGAAGCTTGTTGCCGTGCCGTTGCGCATCGGGAAGAGGAACAGGTCGGAGCTTGTCTGCTTGTATGGGTTGTTCTGGTCGGTCAGTGTGCCCCACAGTCCGCGAATCTTGAACGTCTCGCGCCACTTCAGCTTCTTTATCAGCGGAATGCGGTTGAGCAGCTTGCCGCCCATGTCGTACTTCAGGTGGAGCGATACGTAGCGGTCGTTCAGGAACTCCATGTTGTTTATGAGGCTGAAGGTCTCGTTGAGCTGGTTTATGTACGAAAGGTTCGCCTGCGGCAGGTTTAGGAATGGGAACGGCACCTTGTTCCACTGTGCTCCGGCACGCAGTGTGGCATCCAGCTTACCCCATGAGCCCAGCCAGAAGCGGCGGTGAACGCTTGCTTCGGTAAGGTTGAAGTTGTACTCGCCACCGAGTATTCCCTTCATTCCTATGGTGTGTGAGATGGTGTAGATTGGTGCGTCGAGTGACACGGGCACACGTCTCTGCTTGGTGTTGACGAAAGTCTCGCCAGGGGCATAGCGCAGCGTGAACGACATCTCTGACGTCGTGATGTCATGCACACGTGTGTTTGTTGCGTCCAGATATCCCGGCGTCTGTCCGTCGTTTTTCCAGTATTCCAGTGCGCCTGTGGGCTGGTCGTTGCGGTGGCGTGCTATAGCCTTGAACGACAGTCCTGCATTTGTCTCTACGACATACGACAACTCGGCATCGCGTATGTAGGACATCTGGTCCACCGTGGTCCATCTCCATCCTACGAACATGTTGTCCTTGTCCGTAGCCAGATATTTGTCCATTGGCGACATCACGTCGTACTGGTAGCGGAATGCTATGTAGTGTTGCGGGAACTCCCACAGCACGTAGTCGCGCTTGTTGAACGAGTATGCCAGCTGTCCCTGATAGAACCATTTCTTGTCCTTGAATCCGTAGGCACCATAGCCGCTCGCCATCCAGTGCTTGCTCAGGTTGCCTGTGGTCAGTCCGCTGAGTCGCAGTCGCAGTCCGTTGACATAGTTGCTCGTTATCATGGTGTTGATGGGGCCGATGTCGAACTTGCTTGGGTGCTTGCGCCCTCCCACTTCGACGAAGTTCTGTATGACTGCCTTCGCACCGAATATCATGTACTTGAAGCCCGGTATCTGTTCGATGCGGTTCATGAACAAGTCCATCGTGCTCTCGTTCTTTGTCAGCGGCACCTGCCGCACCTCTGCCCAGTACTCGTCGCTCTTGTTCATCATGTCGGCTTCCTTTATCACGTCGCCCTTCAGGCGGAACAGGCGCGGCTCAATGTCGGCAAAGTCGTATTTCGTGTACTTGGTAGTGCGCTCTATCTCCATGCCCGACGTGCCTTTTATCAGGCTAAGCTCCACGGTCATGTCGTCGTCGGTCAGCACCCATGTGCTGTCGGGCAGCTGCTCGTAGTTCTGCTCTATGTCGAGGTTGTCCACGAAGTTCACTCCGGTCTTTTTGGGCAGGTTCATCGTGCAGCGCTTCACGGCATAGGTCGAGTCGTATGCCACGTAGATGTGTCCGGTGAAGCCGAAGTCCTGTGAGTTCTGCGGCACGAAGTTCAGGTGTACACACATCTGATTGTCCACCATGATGGTGTCTACCAGGTAGAACTGGTAGAACGAGATGGCTCCGCTGCCTATAGGGCTGACGAAGTGTTGCTGCAGCAGACGAATGTTGTCGTCGTAGATGTTGATGTTTGTGAACACGTCGTTGAGTATCGTGCCCATAGTGCCGCCGTTGTTGAAGAACTCGTCAATGCCGTTGGAGGTCATGCCCTCGATGATTTCCTTCTTGCTCTCGGGCGACTTGCGGTAGACGGTGCGTGAGCTGGTCTCCTTCACCGATATGGGCAGAATCATCTTTCCTGTCTTGGGCGACTCTTCGACCTGATCCTTGAAGAACGAGAACTTCTTGTACACGCCCTTCTCCATCTTCTCTGGCGTGACGTTGTTGAGCGAGGTCTTCATCTTCTCGTATTTGTAGTACGAGTAGTAGTCTTTCTGCTCCAGCTTCAGACCGCGCTTGCGTGCAATCACTTTGCGCATGAAGTCTACTGCCGGATTGTTGCGGCGCGAGTAGTGTTCGCGTTGCGGCTTCACCACCACTTCGCCAAGCATGATGTCGCTGGGTTTCAGCTTCACGTTGATCTCGCGTGTTCCGGGTTGGAACGTAATCTGCTTGGTGTCGTAGCCAATGGCACTATATGTCAGCGTGTACCAGCCACGGTGGGTCTCTACCTCATAGTATCCGTCGTTGTTCGACACCGAACCTACGCCCTTGCCCTCGTACTGCACGGTCACATAGAGCAGCGGCTCATTTGTCAGTGAGTCGGTGATGATGCCGGTTATCTTCTGTGCCTTGGCTACAGATGTCAGTCCCAGCAGTACGAAGGTGAAAAGTATATATAGTAGATGTCTGCGCATGACGTTTCCTGTTGTGTAGTGCCTCTCGCGGCACAATTTGTGCGCAAAGATATTGATTTCCGACGTAACTGCCCAAGGTGCAGAGTGTCTCTTATTCTCTATTAACTGTTCCGTTGGTACTCTATTGTGGCTTTTAAGGATTTTTCGATAAAAAAGAGGCTGTGCCGAAACCGGCACAGCCTCTAACCATTTGTCTATAGACCTTAGTATCAAACCAGGAAGCCGAGGAGGACACCGGCTGCAACTGCAGAACCGATGACACCTGCAACGTTCGGGCCCATGGCCTGCATCAGAAGGTAGTTCGACGGATCATATTCCAGACCTACGTTCTGCGAGATACGCGCAGCATCAGGTACAGCCGAAACGCCGGCGTTACCGATGAGCGGGTTTATCTTGTTGTCCTTCGGCAGGAACAGGTTGTAGAACTTCACGAAGCTTACACCTGCTGCTGTTGCGATGACGAACGAAGCAGCACCCAGACCGAAGATGAGCAGTGAGTTGACTGTGACGAACTCTGAAGCCTGTGTGGAGCAACCCACGGTGAAGCCCAGAAGCATTGTTACGACATCGATCAACTGGTTTCGTGCTGTCTCGGCCAGACGGCGTGTCACGCCGCTCTCCTTAAGCAGGTTACCGAAGAACAGTGTACCCAGCAATGGCATACCCGAAGGAACGAGCATGGCTGTAAGCAGCAGTCCGACGATAGGGAAGATGACCTTCTCGTTCTTCGAAACGACGCGCGGAGCCTTCATGTGGATGACGCGTTCCTTCTTTGTGGTGAGCAGACGCATGATAGGCGGCTGAATCACAGGAACCAACGCCATGTATGAGTATGCTGCAACCGCAATTGCACCCATGAGGTTAGGAGCCAGCTTCGATGACAGGAAGATTGCGGTAGGACCGTCAGCACCACCGATGATGCCGATTGCACCTGCCTGCTTCGGGTCGAAGCCCAGTGCCAATGCCATGATGTATGCACCGAAGATACCGAACTGTGCTGCTGCACCGATAAGAATCAGACGTGGCTGAGATATCAGTGCGGAGAAGTCGGTCATGGCACCGATGCCGAGGAATATCAGCGGCGGATACCATCCGTTGGTCACACCTCCGTATAGGATGTTGAATACGGAGCTGTCTTCGTAGATACCTACTTTAAGACCTGCGTCCAGATTGAAGGGGATGTTGCCGACCAAGATACCGAAACCAATAGGAATCAGCAGCATCGGCTCGAACTCCTTCGTTACCGCCAGGTATATGAAGAACAGACCCACTACTATCATTACCCAGTGGCCAAGCGTAGCATTGGCGTATCCGGTGTAATTCCAGAAGTCCAGCAGGTTGTGTCCTAAGAAATTCAAAAACTCTCCCATATTCTTTTACTCTATTACGATTAAGTCTGTACCTTCCAGGATTGAATCACCCTTGGCAACGTTGATGGCTGTTACCTTACCGTCCTTGTCTGCAAGGATGTTGTTCTCCATCTTCATGGCCTCGAGTACCATAAGAACCTGACCCTTCTTGACGTCGTCGCCAACGTTGACCTTAACCTGCAGGATTACGCCTGGCAGCGGAGACTTGATGCCCGACTTGCCACCCTTAGGTGCAGCCGGTTTGTCGACCTTGGCAACCGGTTCGGGTGCGGGGTTAGCCTGTACGGGACGGCGCACTGCTGCCTTAGGTGCAGCCTTGGGAGCCTTCTTCATTTCCACCTTGTAGGGAGCGCCGTTGACCTCTACGTTGACAACGTTCTCCTCAATCTCGCCAACGGTCACTGTGTACTTGTTGCCGTTGATCTTATACTCGTATTCTTTCATTGTTCCTTAATTATTTTCTGTGGGGTAATTGACGCATTGTTATTGACTTGGCGTTCCAAGGAGAGAGCGTACGCTCGTGCTCGTTGCCGATGGTGAGTACCATTTCCTCCATGTCGTGGACATCGTTCTGCATCTCGTGCAGGGCCATACCGATGGCGGCATAGACCTCGCCGGGAACATAGTCCTTGGAAGAATTGTCTGTTGCCGTAGCTGCGGCAGCTGGCTCGGCACCTTTGGCCTTGAGCTCGTTCTTCTTAGCCAGGTTCATCGAGAGCTTGCCTGTTAGGCTGAATGCGAAATACAGCAGAATCAAGCAGCTGAACACGACAATCATGGCAGTGAGGGTCATACCGATACCGATAGGATCCTGGGTCTCGAAGTTGCGCATCTTGGCAGTGGTGTCAACAACGACATTGGCTACGCCAGCCGTGGTTGGAGCGTCCTTGCTGTTGAGATCGAACACTTTCCACTCGTCTGTCACCTTGCCATAGTACAGGTCACCGTTGCGTCCGTATGCCTGGTCTGCACTGAGCTTGTTGGCGGGGATTGTCACCTCATCAATCAAGTCCTTGTTGCTGTTGTACAGACGAAGGGTAGTCTCCTGGCTGGGGTCCAGCGTGAAGTTGGTGTGCAGCGTTCCGTGCAGGTCGTTGCTGTCGGCCCACAGCAGGATGTGCTGGCGCGGCTGGACTTTCGTGGAAACGTCACCGGTAGGTATGGTGTAGCGTGTTGTCTGGCCATTTGCCTCAACTTCCACGGCATACCCTGCAACGTCTATCGGGCCGTAGTATTTGACGAACAATTCAATCCATGGCGTGTGCTGTCCGTAGTCGTTGACTGCGCCCTCGACGTTCTCCATGCAGATTTCGTTCAGCAATACCTTGCTGGACGTAGACTGCTGGCGGCAGGACGTGAGGCTGAAGACAAGCGCACATGCAAGAATTATTCCGATGTTTAATTTCTTCATAAATTCTCTGTTTTACGATACTTGGAATTACAGTGGAATATTGCCGTGCTTCTTTGCCGGATTTTCCTGACGCTTTGTTCTCAGCTGCTGCAGGGCACGGATGATGCGGAAGCGCGTGTTGCGCGGCTCGATGACATCGTCGATGTAGCCATACTGTGCTGCGTTGTAAGGATTGGCGAAGAGCTTCTGATACTCTGCTTCCTTCTCTGCGAGGAATGCTTTCGGATCTGCTGCGTCCTTTGCTTCCTTAGCGAAGAGGACCTTAACTGCACCTGCTGCACCCATGACTGCGATTTCGGCTGTAGGCCATGCGTAGTTGATGTCGCCACGGAGCTGCTTGCAGCTCATCACGATGTGCGAACCACCATATGACTTACGCAGGGTTACCGTTACCTTAGGCACAGTTGCTTCGCCGTAAGCGTAGAGCAACTTGGCACCGTGCAGAATAACTGCGTTGTATTCCTGACCTGTGCCCGGAAGGAAGCCCGGAACATCTACCAATGTAACCAACGGGATATTGAAGGCGTCGCAGAAACGTACGAAACGACCTGCCTTGCGCGAAGCGTTGCAGTCGAGCACACCTGCCATAATCTTTGGCTGGTTGGCCACGATACCTACGGTCTGACCATTGAAACGTGCGAAGCCCACGATGATATTCTTGGCATAGTTGGCATGAACCTCAAGGAACTCGTTGTTGTCGACGATAGTCCCGATAACTTCATACATGTCGTACGACTGGTTGGGGTTGTCGGGGATGATTTCGTTGAGCACGTCGTCGAGGCGGTCGATGGGGTCAGTGCATTCAACCAGCGGAGTCTCCTCAAGATTGTTTTGCGGAAGATAGCTGAGAAGTTTGCGGATAAGCTGCAAGCCCTCCTCTTCGTTGCTCACGGCAAAGTGGGCAACACCCGACTTGGTGGAGTGTACAGTTGCGCCACCCAGCTGCTCCTGTGTCACGTCCTCACCAATGACTGTCTTTACAACCTTCGGACCGGTGAGGAACATATATGATGTGCCTTCAACCATGATGGTGAAGTCTGTCAAGGCAGGTGAATAAACGGCGCCACCTGCGCACGGACCGAAGATACCCGATATCTGGGGAACCACGCCGGAGGCAAGGATGTTGCGCTGGAAGATTTCAGCATATCCGGCAAGTGCGTTAACGGCTTCCTGAATACGTGCACCGCCCGAGTCGTTCAAACCGATGACGGGGGCACCCATCTTCATGGCTTGGTCCATCACCTTACATATCTTCAATGCCAATGTCTCCGACAGGGCTCCTCCGAATACGGTGAAGTCTTGTGCAAAGACATATACCAAACGACCGTCTATTGTACCGTATCCGGTAACAACGCCATCGCCCAGATATTTGGTCTTTTCTATACCGAAGTTCGTACAACGATGTTTTACGAACATGTCGAACTCT
>CAVHJI010000035.1:0-10666 GCA_963636255.1 Bacteroidaceae bacterium
TAGAGCAACAGACTCATAATCTGGAGGTCCTAGGTTCAAGCCCTAGCTGGTCCACTTAGGCTAAGTATCTTGTGATTAAGAACTTAGCCTATTTGTGTATCTATGAATCTCTGATTTTAAGGAATAGAATTGTAAGAGTTCCTTCTATGTATATCGTTGACTGATTAGCTTTTAACGTAACATACTCGCAATTAAAGACAAACAAATCGCTGGTTAGTTAAACTTTTTTGCTAAATTTGTGCAGACTTCGTAAGAAGTAGAAATACATGTTTAGAATGAGCGTTTGACGTTATCTCGACATAGGATCTGGACAATTCGATGCAAAATGAGATGACAGTTCAAGGTGCTCATGCTTTCATGTCGCATATATGTCCTATATATAACGCGTGGAACATGGGCTATTGTTTGTTATACTATTTTGCAAGCAGTCCAGAACTTTATGTTAGTAAACACCAATAGTCCCCATGCTCTTTCTTTTGTGTGTGAACAAACAACAATCTATAAAAGCCTTTCTGGTGGGGATCTAAAGGTGACCTTTTATAATATGTGGATTTGGGTTATCATAATTGCAATTGCAATCGGAGCTTTCATTGGGTATGCAAATTCAGGGAAATCTGAAGATGCTATAGATGGGGCCATGGCAGGTGGATGCATGGCAGTAGGGTGTATTGGAAGAATCGCCTTTGCTGCATTGGGAATCATATTTGTCCTTTGGCTGTTCAATCTTTTATTCTCCTAATGAATTGGCTGTTACACGGACGTACAACCGCGTTGCTGTAGCTGTACGTCCTTTTACAGATTGCTCAATAAAGGTGTCATATAAAGCAGAAGATAGGTTACGCCATCCTCTACCTTATAGTCGGCAGCATGTTAAACAGTAGGTGAGGTCATGTACTCTTCAAACCTCTCCATACACTTTGGCAAGGAAGACAACGTGTAGTCCTTGCCGCTTTTTACCTCTATTGGAAGGATGTTGTGGCGGCTGGTATTTTGTCTTTTTGGAACAAGAAGTCAATCTTCATACGTTCTTCGGCTTCTTCTGACGACTTACGATAGGAAAGTAGCCTGTTACCGCTTGCTGTCAGCATTTGAACCACGATGTTCTCAACGAGATACCTTCGTTCACTTCAAAATTAGTCATATTTTGTGGCGTGTGCGGCGCACTCTCGAAGAGGCATATGCGTGAAGGAGAAGGTAACACATAACTCAAAACTTAACATCTACCACAGTTGCCTGCGGCGCCCAAGTCTATAGGCATCGGTCTGGGACAATATTGACATGCTCGGAACAGTATATTGCATAGGTCCTCGCAGTATATTGTCTTGGCCCATGAAGTATATTGTACTGGCTCATGCCAAAGCTCGCAATTATCATACCAAGGTTTGCAATATTCGTACCAAAGCTTGGTATGATAATTGCAAACTTTGGCATGATGATATCAGATATCTTCTCGACGGAAGTTAAGTGCTTGTAGAAGCCTGAGAGGGTTATACAAATGCAGTGCAGCAAAGGGCTCATTGCAGGACTTTGACTACAAAGTTTTGTCTTCTGAGCTTTATTCTCTTATCTACCACCATGTCTTTATTGACTCGCAGTACCATTACAAAGAAAAAATGGCAATATTGCCATAAATTCTTTATGACTCGATTGTCGTGCAAATGAAAAGGGTTCGGAATGCTTGTGAGTGTGCATCCCGAGCCCCTTGTCGTTAGATGTTTGTCTGTACCGAGCTTGTCGGTAGAGGACTTACTTCTTTGAGTCTATCTCCTTCAGCAGTTCGTCGACAGCAGCCTTCAGCTGTGTGTCCATGCCTTTGACCACGGTCTCCGGTGAGTTGGCAACCTTGATGTCAGGCTCCAACTGTGTGTTCTCAAGATAGGAGCCGTCTGCCTGGCGGTAACCGATGACAGGCACACCGAATATCAGCGTCGGGTCCTGCAAGGTCTCCCACATGACACTACTCATCGTTCCAGGTACAGGCATGCCGACCAGCTTACCGATGTTCTCGTGCTTGTAGACCCATGGTGTGCCGTGAGCATTGCTGTAGTTGGCCTCACACTGCAACATGATGCTGGGCTTGTTCCAGCGACGGCTGGGCATATCGCACGATACGACGCCACGGATGACCTGCTCCAGATACTTGGTACCGGTGAACAACACCTGTATGTCTTCGTGCAGACGACCGCCACCGTTCCAACGTGTGTCGATTACTATACCTTCCTTCTTGTTGAACTTGCCAAGCACGTCGCTATAGATGGTGCGGTAGCTGCCGTCGTTCATCGACTGCAGATGCACGTATCCTAAGCGTCCGCCTGACCATTTCTCCACGTCTGCTGCACGCTGCTTAACCCAACGCTTGTAGAGCAGACTGTTGTGTGCTGACTGACTGATGGGCAGAACCACCTCGTCCCAACGCTCACCGCTTGCAGGACTATAGAGTGAGACAAGCACTTTGCGTCCTGCCTTGTCGTTGAGCAGGTTGCTGTAGTTGGTGCTCTCGTCAATCTTCGTACCGTCAATCTTCTCGACCACGTCGCCTGCCTTAACGCGCGACGTCTTATGGTCGAATGGCCCATCAGCGATTACCTCGCTAATCTTCAGTCCGTCGCCATCGTAACTCCAGTCGTAGAACAAGCCGAGCGTAGCCGTCTGCTCACCGCCGAGACGTGGTGAATAGCGGCCTCCTGAGTGCGATACGTTAAGCTCTCCGAGCCATTCGCTCAGCAGCTCCTGGAAGTCGTAGTTGTTGCTGATGTGCGGCAGGAACTTGCGGTATGCCTTAGTCATCACGTCCCAGTTGGCAAATGCAATCTGCGGGTCGAACAGACGTTGGCGTACCTGCTGGTCAACGCGGTTGAACATGTACTCACGTTCAGTGGCGAGGTCCATGCGCATCTCTGCATTATAGCTTATAGGTGTCAGCTTGTCGCTCTTCATATCCATCTTCTGCATGCGTCCGCTGCCGAGGATGAAGAGGTTCTTTCCATCCTTGTCCATCTGAAGGCTGGCAAATCCGGTATTCATCTTATTCAGCAGCTTGGTCTCATGCTTGCGCAGGTCCAGCTTCCACAAGTCCATGCCGCCTTCGAACGATGCGAAGTAGTAGAGACTCTCACCATCCTTGTCGATTGTCATGCCTCCCATACTTGCCGAGTTCGGTGTCACACGTACGATGCGGTCTTCGATGCCGTCGAGCTCAACGACGATATCCTTCACCTTCTCGCTATCGTCTTTCTTGTCTTTGTCTTTGCTGCTATCCTTCGTCTTGTCGTCAGCGGCTGCGGCTTTCTTCTCCTGCTCCTTCTCAAGCTCCTTGCGCAACTCATAGTCTTCCTTGCTGAGGCGGTACTTGTCGAAGGCATCCTGGTTGACGAACACCATCAGTGCATCGTTCTGCGAACCCCATGAAGCGTGGCTGCGCATACCGTAGCGGTTTGACTGGAACAGTATGGCGTTGCCATCCATTACCCACTGCGGGCTACCGTTTATGTATCCGCTGCCGGTGATATTTGTTATCTTACCACCCTGTGCACTGACAATACCTATGTCACCATACGGGTCACGACCGTTACCTATGAACTCCAGTGTGAACCACTTGCCATCGGGCGACCATGCATATTCGAAGCTTCCGTCGGTGCTGGGCCATGTGGAGCCGTCAGTAATCTGGCGTACTTTCTTTGATGCCATGTCCATCACCTTCAGCTTGTGACGTCCTTCGATGTATGCCAGCTCCTTGCCATCGGGTGAGAAGCGTGGTGCTGTGCGCTCGATGCCGTCGTTTGTCGGGAAGAGAGCTTTCTCTTCGATGAGTGTGGCGTTAGGGAAGTTCGGGTCTTCCTCACGGGAAATGGTTGCTTGATAGATGTTCCAGTGTCCGTCGCGCTCACTGACGTAGACCAGTGTACGATTGTCTGGACCGAAGTTGACATCGCTCTCGGCTTCTGCCGTATTGGTGATTCTCTTCGTGGTGTTGTATTCTACAGACGTGACGAATACTTCTCCGCGTACGGTGAATGCTACCTGCTTGCCGTCGGGTGAGACTGCAGCCGAGCGTGCTCCACTTGTGAACTTAAGGTCTGCAGGCAAGTTCTCCTCGTCGCGTGTCAGTGTGATGTTGACCTTGTTGGCACGTCCTGTAGCCTGCTGTGTGTAGATCTCACCATCGTAGGCATAACACAGTGTGCCGTTGTCGGCAACAGAGAGGAAGCGCACGGGATGTGGGTTGTAGTTGGTGATGCGTGTGACGCTCTGCGGATTGTCGAGCGGCATGGAGTAGACGTTCGACACACGTGCATCGCCACGTTCGCTAAGGAAGTACACCGTCTTTCCGTCGGCAGAGAGAATAGGATTACGGTCCTCACCGGCACGGTCGGTCAGGTTGGTGTGCTGTCCTGTCTTGGCATCATAGAGCCAGATGTCGCGGCTCACCGATGATATCTGGTGCTTGCGCCACTGGTCTTCCATTCCTTTCTGGTCTTGATAGAGGAACTTGCTGCCGTCGCGGCTGTAGCTTACCATCTCTGCAGGAGTGGCAAGCACCTGTGTGGTGCGTCCGCCATTGACGGGCACCTGATACAGCTCTGTCAGTCTTGCACTGGGGAAGGTGGCACTCTCGGCAGGGTCTTGTATTGATGCAGAGAACAGTACATACTTGCCATCAGGCGAGAAGGTCCATGGTGTCTCTGCTGCCGAGTTGGTAGTGAGGCACTTGGCAGAGCCTCCTGCTGCCGGCATCACGAAGATGTCGAAGTTGCCGTTACGGTCGCTGGCAAAGGCAATCTGCTTACCATCGGGCGACCACACCGGATTGCTCTCATAGGAGCTTTGTGTGGTGAGCTGTACGGCAGTGCCACCCTGTGAATTCACTTTGTAAATGTCGCCCATGTAGCAGAACAGGATCTGTGTCCCGTCGGGCGAAATCTGCACGTCGCGCAGCCACAACGGCGTCACTGCCTGTGCTGCAGCTGTTGTCAAGGCAAGAGCCAACAGTGCGATTGAATGTCTGAACATAATGTGTATTAGTCTTGTTGGGGTATAATATTGTTACAGTGCGTAAAGTTAGTTCAAAATGACCGTTCACGAGCCTTGCAGACAAAAAAACGTTACTTCTCCTGTGTCTGTTTGTAGGAAAAGCGTATCTTTGCCGCCACATCCGAGACGGCGTGAGTCATTCATTGGACTATGGTGTAATGGTAGCACAACAGGTTTTGGTTCTGTTTGACTAGGTTCGAGTCCTAGTAGTCCAACACGCAAGTAAGAGGCACGGGGACGCATCAGGCAAAGAAGCATGATGCGTCTTCGTCGTTTTTGTGGTGTGGCTTAAGAGTGGCTGTTGTTGTACTTTATGTTGCGTGGGTGGTGCTCTATAATCTCCTGACGCAGCATGGTGCGGTCAATGTGTGTGTAGATTTCGGTCGTCGCTATGCTCTCGTGTCCCAGCATCGCCTGTATGGCACGCAAATTGGCTCCGCCCTCGAGCAGATGTGTGGCAAAAGAGTGACGGAACGTGTGCGGACTGATGCTCTTCTTTATTCCTGCCATTGTAGCCAGCTCTTTTATCATGTGGAATACCATGATGCGTGAGATGCCGTTGCCCCAGCGTGCCAGAAAGACATGGTCTTCGAAGCCAGGCTTGATGCGCCACCCGATGCGTTGCTCCAGCCATAGCTTGATCTCGCGAATGGCACGGTCGGAGATAGGCACCAACCGTTGCTTGCTGCCTTTGCCTTCGATCTTGATGAAGCCTTCGTCGAAGTAGAGGTCGGATATCTTCAAACCGCACAGCTCGGAGACACGCAGTCCGCAGCTGTAGAGCGTTTCAATAATGGCACGGTTGCGTTGTCCTTCGTTCTTCTCCATGTCTACGGCTGCTATGATGCTGTCAATCTCGTCGACCGTGAGTACTTCGGGTATGTGGAAGCCAATCTTCGGACTCTCGAGCAGTTCCCCAGGGTCGCCCTTGCGATAGTCGGCTATGACGAGGAAACGGAAGAATGAGCGGATGCCGGAGACTATACGTGACTGCGAACGTGGATGTATGCCTATGTCGTGCAGGCCGGCAGCGAAGTTCTGCAGGTTGTCTGTCGTGACATCGAGGATGTCTATGCCTTCGCTGTCGAGATAGTGGAGCAGTTTGTCGAGGTCGGACTGGTAGGCCTCGAGAGTATTAGGAGACAGATTGCGTTCAAGCCTGAGGTATTGGCGGTATTCTTTCAGTATCTTTGTGCGTGTCGTTGCTCTTGCTTCGTCCATTTTCACTAACTTTGTCTCTACAAAGATAAAGAGATAAAACTAAAACCGATGAGACCTATGAGTGCAGTTTTTGCCGATGAGGCAGCCGGACAGGCCAAGCAGAAGAAGATACTGATAGTGAACGGACCGAACATAAACCTCTTGGGCAAGCGTGAGCCGGGCATTTACGGACACACAGCGTTTGATGCCTACCTGGAGGAACTGCGCGCCAAATATCCCGATGTGCAGATAGACTACTACCAGTCGAATGTCGAGGGATTGATGATTGACAAGATGCAGGAAGCCGGCTTCAGTGTGGATGGCATAATCCTCAATGCAGGAGCTTATACGCATACGTCCATTGCACTGCAAGACTGCATACGTGCCATCACGTCACCAGTGGTGGAGGTGCACATCTCCAATGTCCATGCACGTGAGGCATTCCGTCATGCATCTATGATATCGTGCGCATGCAAGGGAGTAATACTGGGCTTCGGACTGGACTCTTATCGTCTGGCGTTGGAGGCTCTGCTGAATCTTAAGGGTGAGTGATGGACCTCGACGACTATATCCTGCAGCATATTGACAAGGAGAGCGACTATCTGCAGAAGCTCTACCGACAGACACACCTGCAACTGCTGTACCCACACATGGTATCAGGCCATCTCCAAGGACGCATCCTGAAGATGATAGTCCGGATGATACGTCCCAAGAACATACTCGAGATAGGTACATATAGCGGCTACTCTGCCATTTGCATGGCAGAAGGGTTAGAAGACGGAGGCAAGGTCTACACCATTGAAATCAACGACGAACAGGAAGTGTTCACCCGACCATGGATTGATGGTTCTGGCTATGCCGACAAGATTGACTTCCGCATTGGTGATGCATTGGAGATTGTTCCGACGTTGGGAGTGACATTCGACATGGCATTCATCGATGGGGACAAACGACGATACGTGGACTTCTACGAGATGACGCTCAAAGTACTACGTCCCGGTGGCTTCATCCTTGCAGACAATACTCTATGGGACAGTCATGTCACAGAGGAACACGTCAGAGAGTCAGACCGGCAGACGCTTGGCATCATGCACTTCAATGACCTTGTGGCGCAGGATGACCGTGTGGAGAAGGTGATCCTTCCACTTCGCGATGGACTGACAATAATACGCAAGAAGTAATGCGGACAGTGGCGATGCAGCGGTGAAACTCAGAGAAGCTTGCCGCAGATGTATCGGACAGGATAGATTACAGAAGCACAGCCTACGACCGTCACGGTCAGTGCCACTATCAGTATGTCACTGAAGTGTACGCTTACGGGATAGGCGCTGACGATGAAGTTGCTACCCATACTTATCAGTCCGAACTGCTTCTGTGCCCAACACAGTGCAAGTCCTAGCACTATGCCTGCCGCTGTTCCAGCCAGTGAGACAAGCCATCCTTCTATGGTGAAGATGCGACGTATAAGGCGGTCGTCTGCTCCGAGGTGGCGCAAGGTCTTCACGTCATCGCGCTTGTCCATTATCAGCATCGACAGTGTGCTGATGATGTTGAAGCAGGCAATCACGACAATGAATGTCAGGAAGAAGTACGAAATGAGCTTCTCTATCTCCATGATACGAAACACATCTGCCTGCTGTTCGTATCTGTTCTGTACGATGTAGCGGTCACCGAGTGCTGACTCTATCTTCTCTTTCACAGCATCTTCGTTGGCATCGGGCGTCAGCTGCAGCTCTATGGATGTGACTTCTTTGTCATAACGGAATAGACGGCGTGCGAAGCTTAGCGGCACGATGATGTAGCGTGAGTCGTATTTCTCCTGATTGACGATGAACACGTTGCCTGGCGAATACAGATAATCTTTGCTGAATGCTGCCGATGGGTTGGCAATGTTTATCGTGGCATTGTGTTTAGGGGCGTATATCGTCAGTGGGTCTACGAAGCTTATACCTGAACCGAGTGTCTCTGCCACGCCAATTCCCATTATGCCATAGCAGACCACCTCATCCTCAAGCATGAACTGCCGGTTGCCTATCAGTATGCTGTCGATGTCTGTCAGTTGCTCGAAGTTGTCTTCAACGCCCTTTATCGTCACCATGGCCTGCTGGCTCTTGTATTGTGCCACGGCATTCTCTTCCAGTGCTTCCATCCACACCTTTATCTCGGACATGTCTCTAACCTCTTGGAACTCCGTGCCCGATGGATCGAATGTCTTGCCTTGACGTGCGGTAATCTTCAGCTGTGGGTCAAAGGCTGTGAACAGCCCTTCCACCATCTCCTGAAACCCATTGAAGACAGACAATGTGCATACCATAGCCATTGTTGCCAGTGCCACTCCGCACACCGACACTGCCGATATGATGTTTATGGCGTTGTGTTTCTTCTTCGATGCGAGGTAGCGCTTGGCTATGTACAGCGGCAGGTTCACTCTTGCTCGGCGTTTGGTGTGCTGTCTTTGTGGGTGCTCTTCAGAATCTCATCAATATGCTCAAAGTAGTCCAGCGAGTCGTCGGGGAAGAACCTCAGTTCGGGGATTATGCGCAGCTGGTGTCTGACACGCTTGCCCAAGTCATAGCGCAGGGTGCGTGTATTGGCGTTGATGTTCTTGAGTATTTCGTCGCGCTTCTCCGAGGGGAATACGCTCAGGTATGAGCTTGCTATGCTTAGGTCGGGGCTTACGCGTACGGCACTGACGCTGACAATCACTCCGTGTATGCCTTGCGTCTGCTTCTGGAAGATGTCACTCAGCTCTTTCTGCAGAAGTCTTGCTATCTTGCTTTGTCTTGTAGAATCCATAGTCCTTTTGTGTTTTACAGTTTCTCCGGCAATGTGTAGAGGAACGACCATGTGGTGTGGAAGCACGATTGTGCTATCTCCTTCCAGAAGTCGGTGTACTGGCTGAAGTTGTCGGCTGTGGCTCCAGGAGTGTCGCTTATGATTCTGAAGCTAAAGAACGGCACACCATATACACAGCATGTCTGTGCGATTGCTGCCGACTCCATGTCCACTGCCATCCCGTCAGGGAATGTCTTCTTTATATATGCCAGGTGTTGCTTGTCGCTGATGAACTGCTCGCCGGTGCATATCAGTCCACCCACAATGCGTGTCTTGTCTTCGTGGTGCGTCTTGTTGAGACTCAATGCGTGCTTCAGCAATGGTTCGCTTACAGGAAGGAATGTTGGCAGTCCTTGTACTTGTCCTTGTTCGTTGCCATCGCCACACCACACGTCATGATGTACAACTTTGCTGCTTGCCACTACATCTCCTACCTTCAGGCTACTGTCTATGCCACCTGCCACGCCAGTACTCAGAATGCAGTCGGGCTTATAGCGGCTTATGGCAGCTTGTGTGCCTAATGCTGCGTTTACTTTGGCGATGCCGCATTGCATAAGTACAAGCTCATTGACGCCAACCTTGCCGATGACATAGTTGTAGATACCGTCGGTCTCGTTGGTACGTTCTTTCAGACGACCTGCCAGCTGGCGGTGTTCGCTCTCCATGGCACTAATAACGCAAATCCTCATATAGTCTCAGTCCTTATTGTTCAGTGCAAAGGTAGTGCAATTTTTGCTACCTTTGCGGACCAATATACTCATTGTCATGAAGAAATATTTACCCGACCTGATAGCCGTTGTGGCTTTTGTAGTGTTGTCGCTCGTCTACTTCTTCCCAGCCGATATCGAGGGCAGGATTCTGTTTCAGCAGGACACTTCGGCAGGCATGGGAGCAGGACACGAGGCAGCAGAATATTATGAGCAGACAGGTGAGCGGACGCGATGGACCGATGCACTGTTCGGCGGAATGCCTACATATCAGATATCTCCGTCCTACGACTCCACGCAGCCGTTGACATGGGTGCAGAAGGTCTACCAGCTGTTCTTGCCTAACTACGTATACCTGACATTCATCATGATGCTCGGCTTCTACATCCTGCTTCGTGCTTTCGGACTGTCGGCATGGCTGTCGGGCTTGGGTGGCATAATGTGGGCATTCTCATCATACTTCTTCATACTGATTTCGGCAGGACACATCTGGAAGTTCGTGACGCTGGCATACATACCGCCAACGTTGGCTGGAGTGGTGATGGCCTATCGCGGCAAGACGCTTAAGGGTGCACTTGTATTTGCCCTGTTCACTGCGTTGCAGATCCTCTCCAATCATGTGCAGATGACCTACTACTTCCTGTTCGTGATACTGTTCTTTGTACTGGCATATCTTGCCGAAGCCATCAGACGCAAGACAGTGCCGCAGTTCCTCAAGACTTCGGCTGTGTTGCTTGTAGCTGGAATTGTGGGATTGTCTGCCAACATAAGCAATCTGTATCACACGTACAGCTACAGCAAGGAGACCATGCGTGGCAAGAGCGAACTTGTCGATGCCAATACCACCCAATCACAGCAACAGACCGACGGACTCGACCGTGACTACATAACGC
>CAVHJI010000035.1:10676-16221 GCA_963636255.1 Bacteroidaceae bacterium
GGGGAGACCATGACGCTCCTTGTCCCCAACTTCAAGGGTGGCGCTTCAGTGCCACTGAGTCAGAGCAGTACGGCAATGGCGAAAGCCAATCCGCAGTACACAAGCCTGTATGGCAGCTTCACACAGTATTTTGGCGACCAGCCCATGACCTCCGGTCCTGTCTATGCCGGTGCCTTTGTGATGTTCCTGTTCTTTGCAGGCTGCTTCATAGTGCGTGGCCCAATGAAGTGGGCTCTTATTGGCGGCACGGTGTTCTCCATCATTCTGTCGTGGGGTAAGAACTTCATGCCCGTAACCGACTTCTTCATCGACTTCGTACCGATGTACGACAAGTTCCGCGCAGTGTCGTCCATCCTTGTCATTGCCGAGTTCACCATACCTCTGCTTGCTGTGCTGGCACTGAAGGAGATTATCAGCCAACCGGACGTGTTTGCACGTAACAAGAAAGCCTTTCTTGTGAGTCTGGCATTGACGCTCGGCATGGCCCTGCTGATATATGTAGCTCCCGGCATGTTCACGGACTTTATGCCGCAGCAGGAAGCACAGATGTTGCAGAACGCAGCCTCTCAAGGCATGATTCCTGCATCTGAGGTCGCAGGCATAATGCAGAATCTTGAGGATATGCGACGTGCTCTCGTCACGTCTGATGCCTTGCGTTCCGTCTTTGTCATCGTTGTCGGCATCGTCATCATGCTCCTATATATAAAAGGAAAGCTGCGTGCCAACTTTGCCGTTGGCGCTATTGCCGTGCTGTGTCTTGCCGACCTGTGGGTAGTCAACAAGCGTTATCTCAATGATGCACAGTTTGTCCAGCCTTCGGTACGTACCACAACCTTCAGTCAGACCGATGCCGACAAGCTGATTCTTCAGGATACCGACCCTAACTATCGTGTGCTGAACTTCGCTACCAATACGTTCAACGAGAACAACACATCCTATTGGCACAAGAGCATTGGCGGATACCATGCAGCCAAGTTGCGCCGCTATCAGGAACTGATAGAACGTCACATCTCGCCGGAGATGCAGGAGGCTTATTCCGAAGTGCTGAATGCCGGAGGCGACATGGACAGTGTCCAGTCGTCCAAGTTCCGTGTCGTCAATATGCTGAATGCACGCTACCTTGTCTTCCCGACGCAGGACGGCACAGTGCCAATACGTAATCCGTATGCCCTCGGCAATGCATGGTTTGTAGACAGTGTCATGTATGTAGGCAATGCCAATGAAGAGATCTCTGCCTTGGACGACATCATGCCCAATCGGACAGCTGTCGTCGACGCACGCTTCAAGAGTCAGCTCAATGGCGTGGAACTGTTGCAGAAGGATGCCGAAAGCAGCATTGTGCTGACTGCCTATGAGCCTAATCGTGTGACCTACCGTTCCGACAACAAGTACGACGGTGTGGCTGTCTTCTCGGAGATATACTATCCGCATGGCTGGCAGGTCAGCATCGACGGTAGTCCTGTTGAGCCGGCTCGTGCCGACTATGTGCTGCGTACGCTCTACATCCCTGCAGGCACACATACCATTGATATGGTGTTCGACCCGCAGTCTTTGCATGTCACCGAGACCATTGCCTACATAGCCGTTGCGCTTATGCTGGTCGGAGCTATTGCAGTCATCATCCTTGAGCGGCGCAAGCTCTCCAAGTCCGCTCAGCAGCAATAAGCATAAATCAAGGCCCGGCAGAAAATCACGGGGACAATATTCCCCCACAAATCCGCGGTAGTAGACATAAATAAGACAGGAGGCAAGCAGTCAGAGAACGATATCTCTGTGCTTGCCTCCTGCAGTTCTTGTCTGGTTGCGCTGTCGGCCAGCGTCCTTTCCCTTACTTCTTTAAGTACTCGCTGAAGTCGGTCAGGCGCATGTCGCCCTTGCGAGCCAGTGTGTCGTGCATAGCGAATGCTGCCGGCAGGTAGTGGTGTGTCTGTCCACCCTTGGCAATCTTCAGGTAGTCACGCAGCAAAGGCTTGTAATCTGGATGTGCGCAGTTCTCGATGATTGTCTCTGCACGCTCCAGTGGGCACTTGCCGCGAAGGTCTGCTACACCCTGCTCTGTAACGATGACGTTCACGTCATGCTCTGAGTGGTCCTGATGGCTCACGAATGGTACTATTGAGCTGATGAGACCGTCCTTTGCTGTTGACGGGCAGGTGAAGATGCTGATGTATGCGTTGCGCTCGAAGTCGCCGCTGCCGCCGATACCGTTCATCATCTTTGTGCCGCTGATTTGTGTGGAGTTGGCGTTGCCGTAGATATCCACCTCGATAGCAGTGTTGATGGCTATGACACCTAAGCGACGTATAATCTCAGGTGAATTCGAGATCTCGCTCTGACGCAACGTCAGGTGATCCTTGAAGTAGTCGATATTGTCGTAAACCTGCATCAGGCACGGGTTGGTGACTGTCAGCGAGCATGCTGAAGCGTCGATGACACGACCTTCGAGCATCATAGCTACGACAGAGTCCTGCAGCACCTCGGTGTAGATGTTGAAGTTAGGCACGTTCTCGTCCTTGCCCAGTGCACCCAATATGGCGTTTGCTGTAGCTCCCACACCACTCTGCAGAGGCAGGAATGTGCTTGGGATGATGCCGCGCTTCATGTCCTCAACGAGGAACTCTGCTGTGTTGTAACCAATCTGTGATGTCACGGCATCGGGATCACGGAAGCCGCGAGCCTCATCGGGGATGTCGCATTCAACCACGCCTACAACCTTTGCTGCGTCAATCTCTACATACGGCTTGCCGATGCGGTCGCTGACCTTGGTGATTGGAATAGGCTGACGCTGAGGTGGGTCAAGAGGCTGATAGACATCATGCAACAGCTTCGCTCCCTTGCTGTGGAAAGCGTTCAGCTCCAGTATGACGTGCTTTGCCAGCATTGCTATTGTGGGGCTGATGCCGCCGGCTGCTGTCAGGTAGGCGTGAACCTTATTGCCTACGACCTCATAGTCGCAGACCTCGATGATGGCCCAGTCCAGCTGACCGTAGAAGCCATAACGCATCTCCTGTGCTATGTGGCTGAGGTGCAGGTCGGTGTAGGCGAACTCATTCGCATTGACATGCTTGCGGAAGTCGGCATTTGTGGTGTATGGTGCGCGATACTTTATTGCGTTCGCGTTGGCCATATCGCCGTCGGTGCTTTGGCCTGTGGAGGCTCCGGTGAAGATGCTTACCTGGAATGGGCGTCCTGCTTCGTGCTCGGCTATGGCGAGCTTTGCCAGTTCCTTTGTTACGGCCTTGGCGGTGCCTGCCGGCGTGAAGCCGCTAAGTCCGATTTTCTCATCATTCTTGATCAATGATGCAGCTTCGAGAGCTGTGATGTTCTTAAGTGACATATTTGTTTTTAAAGGGTTAATATTTCCTGCGCAATATTTCGGACCATACTATTGCCCGTCGTACGTCGTCTGCATCGTCGAGTGCAAATTCGCTTTGCTCCTCTTCGGCCGCAACCATTGTCGGCTGCACTGGAACTGTACGTCTGGTGTTGTCCGCAGCTTTGTGCACTGTCCGCACCGGTTGTCGTCTCACGGCGGCTACGGGTTGTACCTCTTGCGGTGTGGTGTGTGGCATGACCTCTTCTGGCATGACAGTGTTTGGCATAGCTGTATCAGGCATGACGGTGTCGCCGTCTGCGTCGGCACTGTCACTCTTGTTCTGCCGCTTGTCAAGGATTATTCCTCCAACGACAAACGCTATAAACAACAGAATCTCTATCCACTCGTCCATGCTGCAAAAGGTCTGCGGTTATGAAAGCCCACGCAAAGTTAGGCAAAAATTTTCTATTGCAGAGCCGGCAGTATGTTGTCCCATATCAGGTTCAGCTCTTTCTGCATGTCGCCGATGTGGGCTGTCACTGCTATCACAGCATCTGCGTCGGGTATCACCAGTATGTACTGTCCGTTGGCACCGTCGGCACGGAAGGCGTTGTGACGGCAACGCCACATCTGGTAGCCGTAGCCCTGTACCCAGTCGCTGCTCTCCTTGGTCAGTCCAAGTTTCTCGGCATCCTGTGGCTTCACGCCTGACGGTACGCTCGGCACCTGTGCTTTCGATGCCTCTGCCACCCACTCGGCAGGTATTATCTGCTTGCCGTTCCACTGTCCGTTCTGCAACAGCAGCTGTCCCATCTTTGCCAAGTCTTCGGTCTTCAGGTAGAGTCCCCAACCTCCGCAGTTGATGCCCTGCGGGCTTTCCTGCCAGAATGGTTTGTCGATGCCTAATGGCTCGAACAGGCGCGGATACAGATAGTCCACTACTTTCTCGCCCGTCACCTTCTGCACGATGGCAGAGAGTATGTATGTGCCAAGTGAGTTATAGCAGTAGAACGTACCTGGCTCGTGCTCTACTGGGTAGGCGAGGAATGCCTGTACCCAGTCGTTGCCTTCGACGTTGCGTATAGAACCTGTCGGGTCGGTGTCATGTCCGCAATTCATGGTCAGAAGGTCGCGGATGGTCATTGCCTTTAGGTTGTCGCTAATGGTGTCGGGTACTTCGTCGGGGAAGAATGAAATCACCTGGTCTGTCAGCTCCAGCTCGCCGTCGGCTATAGCCAGTCCTACAGCTGTCGATGTGAACGTCTTGCTCACGGAGTTCAGCACATGTGCCGAGTCCGGATTGCCTTCGCTCAGCCAACGCTCAGCCAGCACCTTGCCATGCTGCAGCACCATGATGCTATGCAGGTCTTGCTCGGCGTCTGCCACAGCCTGGAAATACTTGTCCATCGCTGCCGTCAGCTCAGCCGATGCTTCTCCACGTGGCAGTGAGGTGCTGTCACCGCTCTGTTGTGTGCTGCCTGAGCAGCCTGTCAGTGCCAGACATACAGCCGTTGCCAATGCTGCGGTCGTTGCCGTGATGTTTCTTAGTAAAGTCTTCATGATGTGTTGTCGTGTTTTTATGTTTACGAGTGTAACGTGTCAGTCTTTTGCAGCTAGCTGGCGTATCTCTTCACCGTCCTTCTCGAAGAAGTACTGTCCGCCGTTCTCGTCCAGCTCGAAGAGTGACAGCTCATCGTGGCTCACCAGAATCAGCGTACTCTGTTCGGCGAAGCGGCGGAAGCTCAGACTCGCCGGTTCCTTCTCTATCAGTGCGTTGTCCATCAGTGTGCTGTCGTTGACCATCACCGTCAGTGAGTCGCCTGCAAATCCGCGCGTCAGGTTCACTGTGTAGGTCTCTCCGTAAGTCACGTTGTCTTTGTCGCTCCTATCGCGGAAGCTCAGGTAGATGAACACTGCAACCAATACAAATACAGCGAATGCCAGCAGTCCGTTGCCAATCATGAACTGGGTGTTTGTCTTCAGGTGGTCGGTGTCGAATTTCATTTCTCTCTTTCCTCTCTTTCTTCTCTTTCTTGTTGTCGGCACTTGATGTTCAAGTTCTGCCATGCAAAGCTAAACCATTCTGCTTGAATGTGCAAGCATCGCCGCACCTATTAACACGCCGCAGTGCTTGACCACCCTTTTCATACATATGGTCTGACGAGACCATAGCAGCTTTCTATGGATGCCCATCGTTGGGGTCCAAGGATGCCCATTCTATGGTCGAGT
>CAVHJI010000036.1:0-2270 GCA_963636255.1 Bacteroidaceae bacterium
TTGTTGAACGCTTTTGAACGGTCCCTACAGATGTGCAACGAAAGTTTAGGTGCCACTTCTCTCTGCTCTTCACGCCCGTCGCATGCGGCGATAGACGACGCATGCCATGAAGAAGAAGAGGACGGTCTGGACAAGGAGGGCGGTGAACTCGACAGAGACCTGGCTGAGGTCGGCAGAGAGTGTGTTGAGACGGACGAAGCCGTTGATGCCGAAGGTGGAGGGGAAGAGCCAGGAGAAGGCTTTCCAGAACCACGGCAGGGCTGAGCCAGGCCAGGAGATGCCGCTGAGGAAGAGTAGTGGAACGGAGAGGAAGGCGAAGAGGAGCATGGGCTTCTCGCGGCCGCGGACGATGACGGAGACGGTCATGGCGAAGAAGGTGATGTCGGCAAGTAACACAAGGACGAACCAGAAGAGGCCCCATGGATGGGCCATCTGCGGGAGGTTGAAGATGTGGGGGATGCAGACGAGTATCCAAAGGGCACAGAGGCAGTAGACCATGAAGTAGAGCAGTGCTTGTCCGAGGACCATGCTGAGGGTGCCGATGTGATGGTCGGCAATGGCGGGCAGCAGGCGGTCGTGGCGGTAGTGCTCCATGACGGTGGCGTTGCGCATGCCGATGCCGAGGACAAGGGTCTGCTGCAGTATGAGTATGAGGACGGCAGGGAGCAGGAAGCCGTCGTAGCCGCCGGCGGGGTTGAAGAGGGCAACGTACTCGTAGTCGACGGGGGCGGTGTTGATCTGCTCGTCGCGACTGGTGGTAAGGGCACTGTTGCGCTGGACCTTGATGTGCTTGTTCATGTCGAGCGAGACGGCGGTGGCGGCAGAGTAGAGTGCCTTGTAGTAGAACATGCTGCTCATGTCGCAATAGACTTCGACGTGTGCCTGGTGCCAGCGGTTGATGTTGTTGATGTCCTGGCTGAAGTCGCCGGGGATGCGCAGTATGCCGTTGGCTTCGTGGCGGCGCAGGGCTTCGCGTGCCTGCTCCATGTCGGCACAGCGGGCGACGATGCTGACGTCGGAGGTGGCATCGACACGGCGGGTGAACTCGCGGGCGAGGGTGCTCTTGTCTTCGTCGACAACGACGACGGGGACTTCGCGCACCACTTCCTGGGTGTAGATGAAGCCGTAGAGCAGGGGATAGGCCAGCGGGACGAGGAGACAGAAAATCATGACGCCCTCGTCGTGCAGGAAGCTGCCGAGTTCGTGACGCCAGACGAGGAAGATGTCGGCGAGGCTCTGCCTGAGGTGGTGATGTCGTGATGTGCTGCTCATATATATTTGTGTGTGTATGCTATATATAAATATGAATAAGGTGCGGATTGTATGCTGTCTCTGCCTGTTTCGGAGTTTTCAGGGTACGTACTGATAGGTCAACAGTGCACGGCGCAGGCGCTTGAGCACGAGGAACGGCAGTACCAGGAACGCGAGGAGCGCGAGGTAGGAGCCGAGGCTGTAGTACAGGGGGTAGCCGTTGAGTGCCTGGTCGGTGTAGATGCAGTAGAAGTGCCTGAGCGGGAACATGTTGGCAAGTGCCTGCAACGAGGGATGCATAGCCACGACGGGGAAGGTGAAGCCGGTGATGGAGAACGACATGACCGACCACAGCGTGGCGAGGCTGAGTCCGTAGCGCAGGATGGGGAAGAGTCCGATGAAGAACAGTCCGAGGGCCTGCGAGGCGAGGATGAGCAGCAGCGTGGCGAGGAGCATGGCGGGCAGACCGGCGCCGTTGAGGGGATAGTGCATGTAGCCGTAGAGGATGGCGTTGCATAGCAGTCCGATGCTGAAGAAGGTGAGGGTCTGCGGCAGGAGCTTGCCAGTGAGGGCGGTGACGATGGAGTCGCCGGAGGTGTGGAGCCAGTCGCGGGCGGTGCCTGCCTTGAGCTCGGAGCCTACGCTGTAGGCGGTGGTGAGCAGTATCATCATCATCATGATGGCGGGCAGGAGCGTGGTGTTGAGGTAGACGCCATAGCTGATCCAGGGATTGCCGATGGCGTGGACGTCGACGGTAACGGGCTGTATGAGCGGCATGGTCTGTTCCTCTCTGTAGCCGCGGGCACGGAGCACGGTGCGCTGTGCGGAGCCGGAGGCGAGCTCGCTGGCGACCTTGAAGTCCTTCATGCTCATGGAGGCTGCAAGGAGCACGGAGTTGTTGGTGTAGAACGAGAGCTTGGGCTGGCGCTGGGCGTTGGCATCGGCGGCGAAATGGCGCGGGATGTAGTAGAAGCCGTAGATGGTGCCGCGCTGGACGGCATCGGTGGCTTGGCTGATGT
>CAVHJI010000036.1:2280-10712 GCA_963636255.1 Bacteroidaceae bacterium
TGTCGGGGTAGCGGGCAGTGACGTCGGTCATCTGGAATGCCGACAGCAGTCGCACGAGCTGGCGCGAGGAGGTGCTGTTGTCCTGGTCGACAACGCCGACAGGATACTGCGTGGGCGCGCTGCTGCTCATGAGGGTGCTGAAGAGCACAAAGGCGAAGGCGGGGGCGAGGAAGAAGGAGAAGAAGTAGATCCAGTCGTGCGAGTAGCGCGACAGCTCTCTGCGGACCGTCTGGCGGAATGTACCGGTATGTTTCTCTGCGTGTGACACTCTTAAAACAAAACGAAATAACGAATCACTTCTTCACGATGACGGACATGCCTGCATAGAGGTCCTGCAGCAGACTGGCGTTGTCGGTGCGTGCACGGACTTCGAAGGTCTTGAGGTCGTACTGTCCGGTGGTCTTGACTGCCTTCCAGGCTGCATAGGTGCCGAGGTCCTTGACGTAGTAGACGCGGAGTGAAATCTCCTGGTTGCCGCGTGCAGGGACGAAGGCATGGAGCTCGGTGCCGTCGCTGATGTCGCCAAGGAGGTCTTCGCGCACATTGAAGGTGACCCACTTGCTGCCGTCGATGGCGATGTTCATGATGGGGGAGCCGGAGCCTACAAGTTCGCCCGGCTGGGGAAAGGTTTCGCTGACGGTGCCGTCGCAGGGTGCGATGAGGCAGGTCTCTGAGATGTAGGAGTTGACTTCTGCCACTGCTCCCTTGGCGCGTGCCACGAGTGCGGCTGCGGCATCCTTGTCTTCCTGCTGTGCACCGTTGACAGCCATGTCGTACTGCGAGCGTGCTGCAGACTCGGTGGCGACGGCGGCATCGCGCTGCGCCGTGGCTTCGTCGAGCTTCTGTTGCGAGAGGACGCCCTCGTCGAAGAGTGCCTGTACGCGCTCGTAGCTCTTCTGTGCGATGGTGAGTCCGGCGACGGACTTCTGCCAGAGTTCGTAGGCACCCTGTATCTGTTCCTGGCGCGTGCCGTTCAGGGCCTTGCGGTTCTGTGCTTCGGCAGCCGACTGTGCTGCTTCTGCCTGTGCCATCTTTGCCTCGATGTCGGGGGCTTGCATGATGGCGAGGGTGTCGCCACGGCTGACGCGGTCGCCCTCATGCTTGAGCAGCCGCATGACGCGCGAGGGCACCTTGCTGGACACGCGGTATTCGTCCTGCTCGACTTCGCCCTGGATGATTTCCGGTCCCTTGCGTAGCATGAAGAAGCCAACGATGGCGACTACAAGCACTATGGCCGTGAATGCTCCCAGTGCCAGAAGCACGTCTTTCTCTTCTTTGCTGAATTCTTTCATATTGCAATATGTTTATGTGTATAGAGTACTATGTTATTGTTTCCTGCTGCTACTACTGTAGTATGCCCAGTGCCTTGTCGAGGTTGACTTGTGCCAGGCGGACGTCGACCTGAGCGTCGATGAGCTGGCTCTGCGCCTGCTGCCATGCGGTCTGTGCCGCCATCACGTCGGTGCTCTCCATGATGCCTTCGCGGAAGCCCACCTGTGCGGAGTGCAGATTCTCCTCGGCGCTGGCAATGTTCTTCTCTGCCATCGCGAGCTTCTTGGCGGCTTCGGTGACCTTGAAGCGGCTCTGCGTGATCTGCAGGCTTATCTTTTCCTGCATGTCGGCCAGTTCCATGCTCGCCATGCGTGTGGCGGCTTTGGCGGCGCGTATCTTGTACTTGCTGTCGAACCAGTTCCACACGGGCACCTGCAGCAGTACGCCGACATTCCACACGCCGGAGAACCGCTTCTGGAAGCCGTTGAAGACGTTGGGGTTGGTTACGGAATAGCCGCCAGTGAGGGCGAGGTGGGGGAGATAGGCTGCACGCACCAGGCGCGTGTTCTGCTTGCCAAGCTCGACGGAGCTCTGCAGCAGGCGTATCTCGGGACGGCTGCTCAGGTCGTCGCTGGTGACGACGGTGTCGGCAGACGAAGTGCCGGCAGTGATAGCAATCTGCTCGCTGTCCTCGTCCTCGAGCACGATGGACTCGTCGATGGGCAGTCCGCAGAGCTGGCACAGCAGCATGCGTGCCAGTGTGAGTCCGTCGTCGACCTGCGTGATCTGCATGTCGGCCTCATTGAGGCGCACCTGCACCTTCAGTCCGTCGGCACGTGTTGCCACGCCTTGCCCAATCATCTTCTGCACATCGTCGTTGAGCTTGACCACGAGGTCGCGGTAGCTGTATGCCAGACGCTGCTTCTGCCGCAGTGACACGACGGTCCAGTAGGCCTGGTCGATGTTGTAGATTGTGGATTGTATCTGAAGCGTTATCTGGTCGTCTGCCATGCTGTCGGTGATGTCGGCAATCTTGTTTGCTGCGACGATGGCTCCACCCATGTAGAGCGGCTGGCGCAGAATGACTGAGCCGGCGAAGAGGTTGTGGGTGTCGGTGTGAAGCGCATCGACCACTTTTTGACCGATGGTGTTGCCCATTGCTGCGGCATATTGCGACAGAGGCGTGCCGAGTTGCTGCATCAGACCGCTCATCTGCTGCGCCTGCTGCATCGTCAGCGTGCCTTGCTGCACCATGCTGGTGAGGTTGTCGGCGATGGCAGTGCCAAGGTCGCCATTGAGCTGCTGCACGCTGGAGGTGCCGATGTTGCTGAGAGCCGACTTCTGCGTGTTGCTGAGCAGATTGATCTCGCGGTTGAAGTACTCGTATCCAGCCACGACATCAACTCGGGGAAGGTACTGTGTGCGTGCCGACCGGCGTGCGTTGGCGGTCATTTCCTTGTTTAACCGCGACACTTGGAGCTGCTTGTTGTTCTGCTGTGCCAGCGCACGGCAACTGTCGAGCGGCAGCACCCGCTGTGCATGTCCGACGCTGCCAATAGTCAACAGGGACACTAAAAGAAAAAACGTCCTTATCTTCATCATTGGGATCTTGTCCTTTTGCTTTGACGGCGCAAAATTAGATAAATTACCGACACCATTATATATATGTATGCGCGAGACTTCTGTGTGTCCGCAACATAAGTGCATGACTCACAGCGCCATGAATCAGCATCGATGGACATTTGGTAAACTTTTCCTGCAAATTAGTCCAGTAGCCAAACATAGCACGCAACGCATAACGCATGACACGCAGATCATCAAGCATAAGTTCAGTCTAACCGCAGCGTTGCCCATGAAATCGAATAATCGCTATTATGTTTAATATGATATAGAAATATATGGGAACATACAGGGGTTCTCCCATCTCCCATAACACCAAACCTAACGACAGCAAACACAATATCCAACACCAGAGATTAGTCTCACCTGTTGTCGTTTCTGCCGGATGTTAGAGTTAGATTACTTTTTCTGTTAGATGTTTGAGTTAAGATTACAATATTGTCAGATGAATGCGGGCTTATCAAGTAACGTAAATCGTCCACGGAACTTAAACGTAACTTTGACGGAGTTATGCACGCAACATACAACAACACGTATCACGTAATGCGTTTATTTGTAGTTTATTGCATCCATGAAGCGGCGGATTACTTCCGGTTTGCCTGTGTGCTTGCCGTCATCTTCGCTAATCTTGCAGGTGTCGTTGTAGAAGTCCCACGATTCGGTGATCTTTGCAGCTACGAGCTTTATGACGATGTTCATCGGTTCTATGCCATCGAAATCGTTTGTGAAGTGCGTGCCGATGCCAAATGAAGGCTGGCATAAGTCCTTGGCATACTGCTGTATCTCGATGGCACGGTCTGTGTCGAGCGCATTGCTGAACACCACCTGCTTGCTGCGCGGGTCGATGCCGAACGAACGGTATTTCGCTACAATCTTACGCAACTCCTCGTAGTTGTCGCCGCTGTCGATGCGCAATCCCTTGAACAGATTGGCGAAGTCTTCGGAGAAGTTAAGGCTGAAGATGTGCCAGCCAAAGCTGTCGTACAAATATGTGCCCAAGGCTCCACGGAACGTGTTGCGCCAAGCGTTCATTGCCAGATGGTTTGCCATCTGAGGTCCGAACATTCCGCCGATGGCACATACGAACTCGTGCGCCATCGTGCCTACGGGCACCAGGTTGTGCTTCATCGCCAGATAGACGTTGCTGGTGCCTACGAATTTGCCCGGCCATTGGCGTGAGCCGTAACAGTCCTTCATGCTGCGCACGACCGTGTCCTCTGCTTCGAACGAGGCGCGGCGGCGTGTGCCGAAGTCGCTGAACACACATCCTGCATCGAGCAGACGTTGGGCTTTGTGTTGTGTCTTATGATAGTAGGCATCGTAGTCGAAGCTTGCAGCCTGTCCGGTGACCATATAATAGAGCTCGGAGATGGTGGCAAGGATTTTCACCTCGAGCAGTATGGTGTCTGCCCAACAGCCCTCGAACTCGATGTGCAGATGTCCCTCGCTGTCCTGCTGCACGTCCACCCACTCGTGGTTGAAGCGGAAGCCTTTCAGGTATGAGTAGAACCAATGAGGGATGAAGTAGCAGCGGTCCTTCATGAAGCTGATTTCCTCGTCGGTGATTACGACGTTCTCCATCATCAGTATCTGCTCGCGCAACAGGCTGTCGAATCCTGGAGGGTAGACCGTGTTGTTGCGGTCGACGAACGTGTATTTCACTTGTGCACGGGGAAAATTGTCTATCACCGCACAACACATAGTGAACTTGTAGAGGTCGTCGTCGGTGAAATGGGTTATGATCTGCTTCATGGCTTCACTCTCTCTATATATATTCTTTCCTGAACTATATCCTTTTCTGAAAATCCGTGCTAAGGTAGACTTTTTTCATGAGGGAGAGAACGTCTCGTAGGTATTGTCGTCGTAAAACACCCGAATTTCACGTATCTTGCGTTTCACGACCTTCTCTGTTGTTGCCGGTGATAACGCAAAATCCTTGCGATATTTCTGCGCGTTTGCATCGTTGGCCGAATCCGTGGCATTCTCGTCGAGTTGAGCAGCGGACATTGATGCTCCCGTAGTGGTGGAGGATGCAGTCGTGTCTGGCAACAGGCTGCCGCTACCCATGTCGATGCCTGGGGCGCCTTGTCCCATGAGCAGCCAGTTCAGGTTGAGTCCCTTATAGCTGTCTGTCAGCTTCAGCATGACTTCAGCACTGGGATATTTGTTCCTACCGCTCAGAATGTGTGAAATGGTAGCACCCGAGACACCGATCTTGTCGGCAAATGCTCCAGCCGTCAGCTGCTCTCGGTCCATCAGCATCTTGAATCTGTCTATTAGGGTCATATGGGACTTGTCTTTACGTTGGTAAAACTTGCGTACAAACATAAAAACAATTTTTCATTTAGCAAAATTAACAATGATACGTGTTAAGGTACGAAAGTAAACGCAAACGCGGGCTTAACAACCGTCAACCACTGCAGCCAGCGACGGCCAACCTCTTACTCAACATACAAGTAACTTTAACTCGCAATGCGTAATTTGCTGAAGGACTGACCATTGTTGCAAATTACATTGCAACGCTACCACTACCACACGGTTCACAGCCTCTGATGCCATCTAAAGATGTTAAACAATCGGTTTAACTGAAATCTCTACGTGCTTGATATACGACGAATTGCGTCGTTACATACATTTGTTATCGACTCCAAACACCGTCTGCAGGCCTATTATTCCAAATGTGAATAGTCTTATATGTATCACTGTAAGAGTGGTGTTACAATGATAAACCCCTACCCTTATATGATTATTAAAGTAATCAGGGAAATACACGGATTAACAAGTGTACTTTAAGTTTAGGACTAATATCACCCATAATCCAATGCCAAGAGCTCCCACTTAACGCCCAACATCCAATATACTTCACCTAACATCCAGCACCCTTCATCCTCCTTGTTAATTTTGCTGCGTTTCGCCGCACTATTCATGATTTTTCTTTAGCTTTGCGCCGTCTTATACATATATAATAAGGAGAGAACGTAATGAAAAGAAGAAAAATCGATATGATCAGAACAATTATGATGAGCCTGCTGTTCATGGTAGCAGCCATGACAAGTGCCAGCGCACAGCAGAGCGGAACAACACAAGCTGCCAAGGTCTACGACGAGAGCATCAATCAGATGGAACAGCTCGACCAGGCTCTGTCCAAGGCTTCTTCCGAAGGCAAGTATGTGATAAGTCAGGTTGGCGGCAATTGGTGTCCGTGGTGCCTGCGGTTTGCCAAGTTCATTACCGACGATGCCGACATAGCTTCGCTCATCAGCCAGAACTTCGTCTACATACACACCAACTACCCTCGTCGTGGCGGCGGCAATAGTGACGCAACCCGCACAGAGGTGCTGAAGAACACGCTCAAGCGCCTCGGCAGTCCAGAGCGTTTCGGTTTCCCCGTATTCGTGGTGCTCGATGCTACAGGCAAGGTTCTCCACATACAAGACTCCAGCTACCTTGAAGAGGGACAGGGATATGACAAGCAGAAAGTGCTGCGTTTCCTCAACAATTGGACTCCAAAGGCAGTCACTGGCGCCAAGGAGTGAACGTCGGCACATACTTCATCCTTCTTCAAAAGCAATGTCAGAACACAAGCTCTGCTGCGTAGGATATATCACCAAGGACCGTGTCATCACGCCACAGAAGGCTGTTGATATGCCCGGTGGTACAGCATACTATTTCGCTGAAGCCATTCGTCATCTCTCTACCGACGGTTTTCAGCTGGTCACGGCGGTAGAGGAATCACAGTTGCCCGTGGTCGACGACATGCGGAGCAAGGGAATAGACGTGTTCAGCCTGCCCACACGCCAGTCGGTGTGCTTTGAGAACATCTACGGCGACAATCTGAACGACCGCCGCCAGCGTGTGACAGCCCTGCCCGACCCATTCACCGTCGAAGGTCTCTCCGCCATCAATGCCGACGTGGTGCATCTCGGCAGCTTGCTCCACGACGACTTTCCGCTCGACGTCATACGTCATCTATCATCGCACTCGTTGCTATGTGCTGACGTACAAGGCTTCCTGCGCGAAGTGCGCGGACAAGAGGTCTGCCACACCGACTGGGACGAGAAACACGAGGCACTGAAGTACATCCACACGCTCAAGGCCAACGAGCAGGAGATGGAAGTCGTCACCGGTGCTGATGATCCGCATGAGGCAGCATTGACGCTGGCAGACTGGGGCGTTCGTGAAGTGCTGCTGACGTTGGGCGACAAAGGTTCGCTCATCTACACCCGTGGACAGTTCCACGACATTCCAGCTTATCCCACTATGAAGATTGTCGATGCCACAGGATGTGGCGACACCTACATGGCAGGCTATCTCTACATGCGCGGACGTGGTGCCGACTACGACGAAGCAGGACGCTTCGCTGCTGCTATGTGCACCATCAAGCTGCAGGGTTACGGTCCGTTCAGCGGCACGGAACAGGCCATACGTGCCATCATGTCCAGCCACGCTCCTCTGCTCTAAGTCCCCATATAGACGCACAAAGCTCCGACCCTTTGCGGGACCGGAGCTTCTTTTTGTTGCAAGTAAAGGAGTGTAGTTTACTCTTGTGTCTCGATGCCATGAGCCTTGACTGCATCGTTGCCATGTGCAATCTTTGCAATCATGCCCTGCAGAGCCTTGCCAGGACCACACTCGGTGAAGTCGACAGCACCGGCTGCAATCATGTTCTGCACCTCCTTGGTCCAGCGTACAGACGACGTGAGCTGCGCAATGAGGTTCGCCTTGATATCGGCAGCATCGGTATGTGCACAGCCGTCAACGTTCTGATAGACTGGACACATTGGCGTGCTGAACTCTGTCTGCTCAATAGCCTTCTGCAGTTCGTCCTTGGCAGGCTGCATCAGTGGCGAATGGAACGCACCACCCACCTTAAGCGGCAGTGCCCTCTTGGCTCCGGCAGCCTTCAGCTTCTCGCAAGCCTCGTTGACAGCTTCGATGTTTCCGGAGATTACTACTTGTCCAGGGTTGTTGTAGTTGGCAGGCACCACGATGTTACCGGGTTTTGACACCTCGGCACACGTCTGTTCGATTACCTCGTCAGCCAGTCCGATGATGGCAGCCATGGTCGACGGTGCAGCTTCGCATGCTTTCTGCATAGCCATGGCACGGGCGTAGACCAGACGAAGTCCGTCTTCAAACTTCAGTGCTCCGGCAGCCACGAGTGCGCTGAACTCACCTAATGAGTGGCCGGCAGTCATGTCGGGTTTGAATGCATCGCCCATGCACAGGGCTGAGACGACAGAGTGCAGGAATACAGCCGGCTGTGTGACACGTGTCTGGCGCAGCTCCTCGTCGGTGCCGTTGAACATTATGCCGGTAATGCTGAATCCGAGAATGCGGTCTGCCTTGTCGAAAAGGTCTTTTGCAAGGGCGTACTTGTCGTACAGGTCCTTACCCATACCACTGAACTGGGCACCCTGCCCGGGGAAAACAAATGCTTTCATGTTTTTTCTATTTTTTTTGATTAGGCGGCAAAGATAGTGCAAGTCGGGCATTAGGCAAAACAAATCCGTCGAATACCTTTTGTGAGACTGGACGAT
>CAVHJI010000036.1:10722-13657 GCA_963636255.1 Bacteroidaceae bacterium
AACCATAGGTTTACGAACAGAAAACCACAGTATTGCGTCCGCAATCGCAAGACCGGAGTCAGTAGAAAATCAGTGGTGACAAACATCGGCGACAGAGCCTATATACGTGTTGGCCGAAACGTATATACCTTTGAGCCAAAAGGTATATACCCTTGTGCGAGGACAATATTTCCTCAAAAAGACATGTACGTGTGATGGTCGATGAACGTACGTGTGATGACTGATGAACGTACGTGTGATGGGCAACGGGCGTACATTATAAAATAAGGTATAGCCTCGGTGCCCGATGAGGTTAACCTCAAGAGCCATCAAGGTTAACCTCAAGAGCCATCAAGGTTAACCTCAAGGACCAATGAGGTTAACCTCATGTCAAATCCTGATTTAGCTTGTCTGATTTTCCGGTTATATCACTGAATCACTTGTCGGCTTCTGAGAGCTCGCGCAAAAAGGGCTCTGTAGAAAAAGGTGGGGAAACACGCTTATCAATCGTTGCTGAAGAGGTCGAGCTGGTGGCTCTCCTCATAAACATCTTTCTTGAGTTGTTGCAGGTCCTTCTTGTTCAGGATGATGGACGGACTTGCAATGATGGGGTCGAACAGACCCGGGCCTAAGTGTGCAGTACGGCGTGCCCCCGTCATCTCCAGATATCTGCGCACAGTGGAATAGCTGCGTATGTTCAGCAGCTTCATAATCTTGCCGACAGGAATACCGTTCTCATATAGCTGCTTGCACCTGTCGGGCTTTCCGCGGTTCACCTTGTTGACACAACCCTTCTGCTTTCCTCGTTTGACGCCATTGTCGGCAGCTTCGGCACGACGTGTGCGGACGATGTCTGTCTTGAACTGTGCCAACGACTGCAGCACATCTGCCATGATGCGTCCCTTGGCTCCGCGCATGCTGATGTCGTCGTCGATAGAACAGAAGTGCACACCACGTGTCCGGAGCTTCAGCAGCAGTCTGATGACGTCTTCCACCGAGCGTCCGAGACGTTCGAGGCTACACACCATCAGCGTGTCGCGCCGCTTCAGTGTCGAGAGACAAGCGTCGAGCTGTCGTCGAGGCGAGGCGACTCTGTCCACCTCCTCGCTGAACACCTTTGTGCATCCAGCTTCCGTGAGGCGTGCCGTCTGTGCATCGATGCCCTCATGGTCGAACCTGCTGGCTCTGGCATATCCAATCTTCATCTCGTCCCCTGTGTGTGTTTCTTCCGTTTCACGTCGTCCTGAAAAACGACACCCAAAGTTAGACATTCTGCATAACAAAGCAAAAACATCCGGCGAATTATCTGTCCGACACATATAAACGGTATCTTTGTGCAGTCTAATTAACAAAAACATTCCAACAGCTATGAAAGAAGGAAACAAAATCGTCGAGGCACTGATCATTGCAGCCTCCATCGTTGTCTTCGGCCTGTGCATGAAAGGCGGAATCGACAACTTCGTCAACAAAGACCGCAAGGTCACGGTGAAAGGACTATCCGAACGCGAGGTGCAGGCGAACACTGTGACGTGGCCCATCAGCACGACGGTCTTGGGAAACGACCTGAGCCAGCTCTACAACAATGCCAACAGCACGTCGGAGGTAATACTGAGGTACTTGACCGACAACGGCATCAGCCGCGATGAGGTGACAATCAACCCCTATACAGTGAACGACCGCAACGCCAATCAGTGGTCGGAGAACAAGTCGAACTATCGCTACGACATCCACGTCAGCATGACGGTGAAGACCGGCAAGGTCGATGCTGTGCGTCAGGCGTTCTCTAACTCCGGTGAGCTGGTGGCCAAGGGCATCATTTTCGACGGCAACTGGGTGAACTATGATTACACAGAGTTCCAGGACCTGAAGATAGACATGATGAAGGAAGCCATAAAGAATGCCGAGGAAGCTGCGCGCCAGTTCTCCGACAACAGCGACAGCCATCTTGGCGGCATCCTGCAGGCAACACAGGGACAGCTCTCCATAGAAGACCGCGACGAGACCACACCTTATATAAAGAAGATCCGCGTGGTCACGACCGTCACCTACGCTCTTAACGACTAAGGCTGGAGAGGATTCGTCGGGATGATATTCTACTTCTCAGGTACAGGAAATACACGCTGGGCAGCCACCTCTCTTGCCGAAGCCACAGGCGAACGCCTGCTGTCGATAGCCAGTGAGATGGATGCCCATGGCGGCACCTGTGGCCGCGAACCGCTGGTCTACACGTTGGCAGAAGGCGAACGCATAGGCTTCTGCTTCCCCGCCTACGGATGGATGCCTCCACGCATCGTGCGTGACTTCGTCAGACGACTGGCATTCACTGGCGGCATGGCAGGGCATTACTGCTATTCACTGTGCACCTGCGGCGACGACATTGGTTGCACCATGGATGTGTTTCGCCGTGATTTGCACCGCAAGGGGCTGGAGCTGTGCAGCAGCTTCACGCTTGTCATGCCCGAGAGCTACGTCTGCCTGCCGTTCTTCGATACCGACCCACCGGAGAAGGAACGGCTCAAGTTGCTTCAGGCAAGTACCGACCTCAAGACATTCATCGAGGCTGTCGTGTCCCGCCATTGCGGACTTGAAGCCGGACATCGTGGAGCACTGCCACATGCCAAGACCTATATAGTCGGCACATTCTTCTACCGCGTGCTCATCACCGACAGACCATTCCGTGTCGACAAAAGCCTGTGTGTCCATTGCCATCGTTGTGCCGGAGCATGTCCGGTCAACAACATCACGTTCGACAACACCTCAGGCCTCCCCGTCTGGGCACGCGACGGACGTTGCACCAACTGCATGGCATGCTATCACGTCTGCCCTCAACACGCCATAAACTATTGGCGCACGCAACACAAGGGGCAATATCTCTTTCGCAAGAAAGCAATAAGATGAGCATGGAGACGGGCAATAGCATAAAGTAAGGTGAAGGTGTTTTTTCCAAATTCCAATA
>CAVHJI010000036.1:13707-15818 GCA_963636255.1 Bacteroidaceae bacterium
CTGCAACCCTCGGGTCGCAGGGACTTGCTGCTTATGTCCCAATCTCGTTGAGTGCCGCAGACGACAATCAGTCTTCGCTGCTTGTGCGGCGACGGCGAGATGGCTTCTCCTTGACTGTCTCCTTTGGCTCTATTGTTACGCCAGCCAGTTCCGGATCGATGAGGATGCGTCCGCAGTACTCGCAGACGATAATCTTCTTGTGCGAACGCACGTCGAGCTGACGCTGTGGTGGTATGTGGTTGAAGCAACCGCCGCATGAGTCACGCTGCACGTAGACGATGCCAAGACCGTTGCGTGAGTTCTTGCGGATACGCTTGAACGACTGCAACAGGCGCGGCTCAATCTTCGTCTCCAGCTCCTTCGCCTTAGCACGCAGTGTCTCCTCCTCCTGCTTTGTCTCCGAGATGATGTCCTCAAGTTCAGCCTTCTTGTCCTGCAGGTCATTCTCGCGCTCTTCGATGTCGCGGTTGGCATTGTCATAGTCTGCCTGCTTCTGCTGCAGTGCCTCATTGCCTTCGCGAATCTTCTTCTCTGAGAGCTGCACCTCCAGCGTCTGATACTCAATCTCCTTTGTCAGGAGGTCGAACTGACGGTTATTGCTTACGTTGTCCTGCTGCTCCTGATACTTCGCGATTGACGACTTCGACTTCTCGATGTTGTTCTTCTCGGCTGCGATTGTCCTCTTCATGTCGGCTATGTCGGCAGCTATACGCTCCACGCGTGTCTTCAAGCCTTCAATCTCATCTTCCAGGTCCTGCACCTCGAGCGGCAGTTCACCGCGCAGGGTCTTGATCTCGTCAATCTTCGACAGAGTTGTTTGCAACTGGTAGAGGGCTTTCAGACGCTCCTCGACAGAGAGGTCGGCTGCATCTTTCTTCGTTTCTTTTGCCATAACGTTTCTCTTTCTTTATATATTGTGTATGTTTCTATTGTTCTCTTTCCATGTGTCTCTTCCACTGGTCCGTCAGAGATACTTTACGGGGTTTGTCATCACTCCTGTGGTCCGCACCGGCAGTGCTGGAAACTCCGACTTGATTATCCGTTCGAATATCTCGGTGGTGTACTGTTCGCTCTCGTAATGACCGATGGCTGCAAGCACGATGTCGCCGTTGTGGTCGAGGAATTCGTGATATTTTATCTCACCTGTGACGAAAGCATCTGCTCCTGCAGCTATGGCGTCAGGTATGAGGAACGCCCCTGCCCCTCCGCACAAAGCCACTCGCTTCACGCGATGTCCGTCCGTCGTCTGTGTATGCAGCACGCATCCTACGTGGAACACGTCCTTCACTCTTTGCAGGAAGTCTGCATCGGTCATGCCGCTATCCGGCAGCGTGCCTATCACTCCTGCCCCAGCCTCGTCCGAGGTCTGCTGCAGAAAGACTACATCTTCCATACCCAATTTCTCCGCCATCTTAAAGCTCACGCCGCCTACGGCATTGTCCATATTGGTATGCATGGAGCAGACTGTGATTCCTTGGCTTATAGCCTTCATCACGCAACGCTCCACATTGTTGCTACCGCATATCTGCTTCAGGCCGTGGAACAGCAGCGGATGGTGCGACACGACGAGGTTGAAGCCAAGGCTGTGAGCCTCGTCCAGCACGTCTTCGGTGACGTCCAAACACAACAAAGCCCCTGTAACTTCCGCATCTGTCAGTCCAACCTGCAAGCCGGCATTGTCGTAGCCGTCCTGCAGAGGCAGAGGCGCGAATCGTTCAAGGGCGCTGATTACTTCTGCTATCCTCATTCCCGTCTAAGTGGAATTTTGCGCAAAGTTACAAACAATTACTCAATGGTCATCTGCCGTTGCCTGTTTTAATTTGCCTACAAACGCGCAAACAGGTGCCTATATACCTTTTGACCGATGTCTTATAGGCACAAATCCTGACGGAGGAACGGCAACTTTCAGTGACATAAGGGCTCGAGTCCCCGGCATTAATGTCCTTTTTTGCTGTCTTTGGTAGTCTGATATATCGTGTTTCAGCTTGTCAGATTTCCGGCTACATTGCCAGCCCACTTGTCAACTTTACTGGCCCCTTACCGGAAGTCCCGTCGTAGCTTATATTTGCGTCGCCAAAGTCTTATATATGCGATGGCACTTTCAAACGTTT
>CAVHJI010000037.1:0-8683 GCA_963636255.1 Bacteroidaceae bacterium
TTGATCACCCACGTGTCGGCTGTGTTGTCCTCGTTCTCGTAGAGAGTCTCCGTGAAGTCCTTTATGCGGTTGCGGCTTATCGTGGCATTGATGTCCCAGCTGAAGCCATCGAAGCGCACTCCTGCCATGAGTTCTGCACCCATGCGATAGCTGTCGGGCACGTTGGCAGCGAGAGCCTCGCCAATCTCGTTGACCTCACCCGTCAGTATGAGCTGGTCTTTGTAGTCCATGTAGTAGAGGTTGGCACCGAGTGTCAGCCAGCTGTTGGCATAGTTGTAGCCCAGCTCATAGTCGGTCAGGCGTTCGGCATTGGGGTGAACATTGAACTTGCCGTCGGTGAAGTTGTTGCGCGTAGGCTCCTTGTGTGCCACGCTGACCGATGCAAACAGGCGGTTGTTGCGATTGATCTGCCACGACAGTCCAGCCTTGGGATTGAAGAAGTCGTAGTCTTCGTGAATGTCGAGGTTCTGCATACCGCCGTTGCCAAACCAGTCGTACTTGTCGTTGTTGCCGCGTATCTTGTAGTCGATGTGCCGGTATTGCAGGTCGACGTATGCGTTGAGTCCGTCCACGATGCTGTAGTCGGCCTTGAGATAGACGTTGCCGTCATTCTTCGTTCCGGTGTTACGATAGTAGTCGTCGGTGGGGTCGATGTCGCCGACGTAGTTCTTCACCCACAGCACCTTGCCGAAGTGGTCACCGTCATAGCGGTTGAAGCCGCCGCCCAATGTGGCATTGATGCGTTCGGCTTTGTAGGTCAGCGAGAAGATGCCGCCGCCAAACCAGTTGTCCATCGACTTCTTGCGCACGAGGTCGCTCTTCTTCACCGTCACGCCGTCGACACTCATATATGGCTGCATGCCGTATTCGGACAGCGTGCGGCCAGTCTTGTACTCCTGATAGTAGCCGTCGCCCTTGGTGTAGTGCAGTCCGACGTTCAGGTTCCATGCATTGCTGAAGCTGTGGTTCAGCAGCAGCTGATAGTGACGCTGCTCGTAGTTGTCGGTCTGGTCGTCGTAGAAGTGCATTGTGCCGTTGGCATCGGTGTACATGTAGCCGCAGGAGTTGTAGCGTCGTCCGTACTCGGCCATCTCCTCCTTCGAGGAGTAGTTCCATGCGTGATAGGTCTTCTCCTTGCCGCCGAAGGTGATGAGCTTGATGCTTGTGTTGTCGGCGTAGTAGGCGGCTTGTGCGTAGTACGACTTCAGGTCGGCACTGGCACGGTCAACGTAGCCGTCACTGCCAATGTTGCTGATGCGCATGTCGAATGCCCAGTGGTTGCCGATGAGTCCTGTGCCTACCTTGACCGTCTCCTTGTGGGTGTTGAACGAGCCATACGAGCCGTTGAGCTCGGCATAGTGCTCGGTGTTGAGTTCACCGGTCTGCATGTTCACGCTTGCGCCAAACGCACCCGAGCCATTGGTCGACGTGCCTGCACCGCGCTGTATCTGCATGTCGCGCACCGACGAGGCGAAGTCGGGCATGTTGACCCAGAACACCGAATGGCTCTCTGCATCGTTCATAGGTATGCCGTTGGCTGTGATGTTGATTCGCGTGGCATCCGTACCGCGCACGCGCATCGTGGTGTAGCCTATACCTGTTCCCGCATCACTCGTGGTGATGACCGACGGTGTCATACTGAGCAGGTAAGGTATGTCCTGTCCGAAGTTGATTTGTTTCAGCTGCTCGCGCGACACGTCCGTGAATGCCACCGGCGTGGTCTTCGTTGCCCGTGTAGCCATAATCTCCACCTCCTGCAGACCTATTTCCCGCAGGCTGTCGTTCTGTTGTGTCTGCGCACAGACACAAGTTGCGGTCATAGACATCACGACCGCCATCATTGCATGTTTTCTCATTGCAACAATACCATTTTTTAGTTAAACAGAAAAGAGGGATCTTTTCTTCACATTCCCTACGGCGGCATTACCCGCATCAGGTCAATGGGTATGATCTCAGCCCGTTGTATTAAGGCACCCCTCAGACTTCCCGTTTGGAAATCTGCGCAAAAGTATTCCTTTTTGCCGAACGGTGCAAATTATTCCGTCTTGTCACCGCTCTTCGCCGTCTTTGTGCAAGCCATGACTTGATTGGGTCAAACGTATCATTTGACGGATTCATACGTATCATTGAATTGAATCATCCGCATCATTCGAGACAATCATGCGCATCAACAGAATCAATCATGCGCATTATAGGAGATGATGAGTCGGTCGGGAAAGTCTTATATAAGAAATGGCAAAGTCTTATATAAGAAAGTGCCATCGCAAACGTTATCTATGTCCGATTCATATATAAGACTTTTTGCAGCTATACGCCGCCGGAAATATGCAACGGCAAACCATTGCTGAAAGAAAGATTACGGCTATCTTTGCCGTGGTCAGCCAGGGAGGCGGGACAGTCCGCTATCGGCCCGTGCTGGCGGAAGAAGAACGACTAAAAAAGAAACACAGAAAAGAATATGGACATTTCGACAGAACTGGAAAACATCACATCAATCTCAAGCCAGGCCGATATACAGGCCATGATTACCTCCGCCATCAGCTGGTGTGCCGAGACAGGATGGAACATACTGGTAGCCGTACTCATCTACTTCGTCGGCCGCTTCCTCATCCGGTTCATCATGAAGCTCCTGCGGGCGTTCATGGAACGTCGCAATGTCGATGCCAGCGTGCGCACATTCCTTGCCAGTGCCGTAAGCATCACGCTGACCATTCTCCTCGCCATCGCCGTCATCGGTCGGCTTGGCATTGAGACGACTTCGTTTGCAGCCTTGATTGCTTCTGTCGGTGTCGCCGTAGGTATGGCGATGAGCGGCAACCTGCAGAACCTTGCCGGCGGACTCATCATCCTGTTGCTGCGTCCCTACAAGGTTGGCGACTACATTGACTGTTCGGGTGGCAGCGGTACCGTGACCGCCATACAGATATTCCACACCGTGTTGTGCACCACCGACAACAAGCTCATCTACGTGCCTAACGGCTCTCTGAGCAGCAGCGCTCTCACCAACTACAACAGTCTTGACACCCGTCGCATCGACTGGATTGTAGGCGTGGAGTATGGCGAAGACTTCGAGCACGTCAAGAGTGTAGTCCTCGATGTCATCTCGCGCGACAGCCGCATACTTACGACTCCGGCACCCTACGTAGCCCTCAATGCTCTCGACAGCAGCAGCGTCAACATCCTCATACGTGTATGGGTCAAGGGTGGCGACTATTGGGGCGTCAACTACGACATGAATGCCGCCATCTATGCCGAGTTCAACAAGCAGGGCATAGGCTTCCCGTTCCCGCAGCTCACTGTGCACAAGGCAACAGACTGAAGGCTTGTTGCCGCGTAGCTTCTACGCTATGCCCAACAGCTCGATTTCGAATACCAGCGTAGAGCCACCGGGGATGCCAGGCTGCGACAACTTGCCGTAGCCCATCTCGGCAGGGATATAGACTTCCCACTTGTCGCCCACGCACATCTGCTGCATGGCGATTATCCAGCCCTCAATGAGGTCGCACAGGCGGATGGCGAGCGGTGCTCCACCACGACTGCTGTCGAACTGTTTGCCGTCGATAGTCTTTCCCGTATAGTGTGCCATCACGATGCTGCGCGTCGAAGGATGAACACCGTCGTTCTTCCCCTCGGACAACACCTTATACAGTATACCCTTTGGGAGCGCCTTCACTCCCTCTTCCTTGGCTTTCGCCGTGAGCCAATCTTTGTTGGCCTGCATGTATTCCCGTTTGTTCATCGCTGGATTTATAGTTCTCTGATTAGATGTCTGATGGCGGCAACAGGATGATACCACATCATTCTCGGGCCTGCCCACCGCATCACTTTGCGTATCTGTTCTTTCTTCTCGGGACGGTAGCAGTGGATGGGACATTTCTTGCAAGTAGTCTTGTTCTCGCCAAACTTGCAATGTGAGAGTCGTGCCTTGGCATACTGCAACAGCTCGGTGCATGCAGGGCACAGCTCACTGTTTCCCTCCTTCTTCCGGCAGTACAGACGTATCATCTGCTCCACGACCTGCTGTTCTTCCTCTATTCTGCTCATCTCTAGTGTTTGCTTTCGTCAGTTCAAGGATAGTTCAGGAGTACAGCTTCCGGCAGATGCCGTTCAGCCAACCCCATCGCATGCGGAACCAACGGCGTGTGCCCATCTGTGTGCCGCCGAAGCGCAAGACAAACTCACGATAGCCATGCTTGCGAAATGGCAGACCAACGTCCATGAACTCCAGTTCCTCGTATCCGCGCTCCTTGGCATCGGTCAGTGCTTTCCATACGCACAGGATGCCTGGATACTGGCGCAGATAGGTCTTGTTCATCGCTCCGCTGAACCACACATAAGCCTTGCGGACACCGGAGTAGAGGCACACGCATCCGCCAATGACCTTGCCACGAAACTTGGTGACGAATATCTTGCTGCCGCCATTGGCAGACATATGTTGCACTATCTGATGGAAGAATTCCACGTTCGGGAGATGGTGTTGAAGCTTGTGCCTGTAGTTCTCCCTCAGCATCACGGCAAAGGCACGGACATCGTCTTTGCTCAGGGCTTCGGCCACTTGCGCTCCGTTTCTGAGTCCCTTGCGGAGCTGACGCAGGCGCGACTTGCTCATCACGTCTTCTATGTTGCCTACGGCATTCAGGTCATTGCGAACGCTCATCCAGTTGACAGCGAAATATCCGTTTTGCTTCAGCTGACCGAAACCGTCGAGTGCACGGTTGAGATTACGGAACTCCATGACCGCAGCACCAAGACGATGGACATAGCGTGTGACCTCAAGCAACATGGCATTGAATATCTCAGCCCGCTGTTCCGGCAGGCAGAAGTATTCGCCTGTACCGAAAGCCATGCCGCGACGCAAGGCAAACAACGGCGATATGCGCCATATCTTCTGCACCACGGCAAGCAGTTTGCCCAGCACCACACCATTGTCGGTAGCCACCACAAGCACGGGGTTGAAGCCCGATGTAGAAGCATAGATACGGAACAGCGTCGTGCTGTGGAACACGTCAGTGCCGGGCAAGTCGGACGGGACATTGCTCCCTCGGTAGTATGATGTCAGCTTCAATGCCATATTCTGTAAGGACTTCACTGCACAAAAATACCAAAAGCATGCGTACAAACAGACATCCGCACACGGGTTTATGATTAACCTGTCAAAGTTATGCTTTGCCAACGAAGTATATCTTACTTTGCCATCGAAGTATATCTTACTTTGCCGGGTCAGTAGTACTTGCTTTTTGGGGCAGAGTCGCTCTCTGCCTACGCCTATATTCGCACAAGCCCTGATGGAGAAATGGCGGCTTCAGGAATCATTAATGGGTCAGCAGGATATTAATGACGAAGGCGGGTATGTAGAAAATATTGCGAGGCCCGATGTGGACAACCACCCCGAACCTCGCAATTGTTTTATACCAGACGGGCAATGCTCGTCTGCGTCGTCAATCAGCAGGCACTGAGCACACGCTCAAGTCTGCCGATGAAGCTGTCTACATGTTGCCGCGTAAGGGTCAGCGGCGGCAGAATGCGCAGGACATTGGTCGATGCACATCCCGTGAAGCAATGCTCCTGGGAGATGAGCTTCTGACGGACTTCCTTCTGTGGGATGTCAAGCACGACACCAATCATGAGTCCACGTCCGCGCAACTCCACGATATGCGGCTGCCGCTTCTGCAGCTGCACGAGTTGTTGCATGAAGTATTCGCCTACCTCATGGACATTGTCGACAAGATGCTGGCTTTCGAACACCTCAAGCACAGCCAACGCAGCAGCACATGCCATGTGATTGCCGCCAAAGGTGGTGCCGAGCTGTCCGTAGACAGGCTTGATGGACGGTGATATCAGCACTGCTCCCATCGGGAATCCATTGCCGATGCCTTTTGCCACGGTGATGATGTCCGGACGGACGCCAAGCCACTGATGGGCAAAGAACTTGCCGCTACGGCCATAGCCACACTGTATCTCGTCGCAGACGAGCAACGCTCCATGCTTGTGACATGCGGCTGCAAGTCCCTGTACGAACTCGGGTGTGGCGACATGACAGCCGCCAACACCCTGAATGCACTCAACGATGCAGGCTGTGACATCACCCTTTGCCAGCTCACGCTCCCATGCCTCGAGATCGTTGTAAGGCAGGAATGTGGCATTGCCGTTGTCGTTGATGGGGGCAATGATTTTCGGGTTATTGGTGACTTCCACAGCCAACGAAGTACGGCCATGGAATGAATGTTCGGCAGTAAGCACACGCTTGCGACCATTGCAGAACGAAGCCAGCTTCAAGGCATTCTCATTGGCTTCGGCACCACTGTTGATGAGGAACAGTGCATAGTCCTCGTAGCCGGATATGCGTCCGAGCTTGTCGGCGAGTTGCTGCTGCAGCTTGTTTATGACCGAGTTGGAATAGAATCCAAGCGTCGCTGCCTGGCGGCTCAATGCCTCGACATAATGCGGATGGCAGTGACCTATGGAGACTACGGCATGACCGCCATACAGGTCAAGATACTCCGTGCCTTTGTCGTCCCAGACAGAGCAGTCGCGTCCCTTGACTATGTTGACATCGAATAGCGGATATACATCAAACAGATTCATTTCTTTCTACCGTTTTTTAGTTTTAAGTCTGTTCAACGTCAGAAGGCAGAAGGCTTCAGATTGAGGCCCACCGTCTCCTCGAGGTTGAACATAAGATTCATGTTATGGACAGCTGTGCCGCTGGCTCCCTTAAGCAGATTGTCGATGCAGGAGACGATGAGCAAGCGACTGCCGTGCTTCTCCAGGTGCACAAGACATTTATTGGTATTGACCACTTGCTTTAGGTCTATCGGACGGTCTACGACATGTGTGAACGAGTCTTCGGCATAGTAGTCACGATAGATGCGGTAGAGTTCCTCCTCGCTGACGGCTGTACGTACCACGATGGTGGCGAAGATGCCACGGGCAAAGTCACCACGGTATGGTATGAATGCGACTTCGGAGTCGAAGCTCTGCTGCAGCTGCTTCAGCGACTGCACAATCTCAGGCACATGCTGGTGCTCGAAAGGCTTGTAGATGCTTATGTTGTCGGTACGCCAGCTGAAGTGGCTCGTGTCCTTAGGCTTCACTCCTGCACCCGTGCTGCCGGTGATGGCATTGACATTGATGTCGCCATTGAGCAACAGGTTCTTTGCCAGCGGCAACAGTCCAAGCTGTATGGCTGTGGCAAAGCAGCCAGGATTGGCAACATGCTTTGCACTGCAGATGGCACGGCGGTTGAGTTCGGGCAAGCCATAGACGAAGTCGTGAGACTCCGACTTCAGACGATAGTCCATCGAAAGGTCGATGACCTTCAGTTCGTCGGGAATCTGATGGCTGTCGAGGAACTTCTTGGTATCGCCATGAGCCGTGCAGAAGAAGAGCACATCAATGCTGTCGAGCGGCAACTGGTCGGTGAACACCATATCGGTCTCACCATACAGTCCTTCGTGCACGTCGGTAATGTGGTGTCCCGCATTGCTGGTGCTGTTGATGAACACAATATCAGCCTCGGGATGGTTGATGAGCAAACGTATCAGTTCGCCGGCAGTATATCCGGCACCTCCTATAATTCCTACTCTTATCATTATCGAAGCAAATATCCGTTTTTTTATTTGTCGTAAGGGATAATGAGCCACAGAATCAGGTAGACCAATACACCTGCAAAGGCTGTGAACACCGACAACAGTACATATACCACTCTGATAAGCGTGATATCGAGTCCGAAATATTCGGCCAATCCGGCACAAACACCTGCAATCATCTTCCGACTGCGCGAACGTCTGAGTTTCTTTTCCATAGAATTCTGTCCTTTCTTGATTATGATTAGAGTTCGTCGTCAAACTTATGTACGGCATAGTATGCGCGCAGTGCTGTCGACGAGACCTTGATGAATCCCTTGGCATCCTCGGCTGTCCAGCCTTTCTGCATCTCGCCATACTCGCCAAACTTGTTCTTGACCAAATCGTCAGGACTGTCGACACCGATGGTCGTGAAGCCATAGGGACGCAGTTCGAGGATGGCTGTTCCGTTGACATTGCGCTGCGACGATGTGAGCATTGCCTCTATGTCGCGCATCACAGGCTCCAGATACTGGCTCTCGTGCAGGAACATTCCATACCAGTTGGCAACCTGGTCTTTCCAGTACTGCTGCCACTTGCTCAGTGTGTACTTCTCAAGGAAGCGGTGTGCACCGATGATGATCATTGGAGCGGCTGCCTCGAAGCCCACACGACCCTTTATGCCTATGATGGTATCGCCGACGTGCATGTCGCGTCCAATGGCATAGGATGCACCAATTTCCTCGACCTTTTGTATAGCCTTGACAGGATCGTCATAGGTCTCGCCGTTGATGGCTTTCAGCTCACCATGCTCGAAGGTCAGGCACAACTGCTCGGTGCCTTCCTTAGTGCAATGCTTCAGGTATGCACTCTCGGGCAATCCCTGTGTGGAGTCAAGAATCTCTCCACCGCAGATTGAGGTACCCCAAAGACCTACGTTGTATGAATACTTCAGCTTTGCAAAGTCAGCAGCAAAACCGTGGCTGTTCAAGTAGTCAATCTCATCCTTGCGGCTCAAAGCCTTGTCACGGGTCAATGTGATGATTTCCTTACCGGGAGCCATCACCAGGAAGGTCATGTCGAAACGTACCTGGTCGTTGCCTGCACCGGTTGAGCCG
>CAVHJI010000037.1:8693-15629 GCA_963636255.1 Bacteroidaceae bacterium
ATCGCGTCAGCACCAATCTCATTGGCATAGCGTGCAATGGCAAGAGCTTGGAAGATGCGCTCGGAGCTCACTGAAATGGGATAAGTGCCATTGCGCAGCACGTTGCCATAGACCATATATTTGAGACTCTTCTCATAGTATTCCTTCGTAACATCGAGTGTGACATACTTCACTGCTCCCAGCTTGTAGGCGTTCTCCTCGTTGCGTTTCAGCTGCTCGGCGCTGAAGCCTCCCGTGTTGGCACTGGCTGCATAGACCTCATAGCCCATTTCCTTTGCCAAGTACATCACCGTGTATGACGTGTCAAGACCGCCACTGAATGCCACTACAACTTTCTTCTTCTGTTCCATAATATATATATATATGTGTATTCCTCCAGATTCTAATGTTTCTTATTGTTGTTGCTGTCGTCGTCACCGCCTTCATTCTTGTGGTCGGCAGGATCGTAGAGCATAGCCGTGCAGATGCAGAACTTACGGTTCTTGTTCATCAGTATGGGATGATTGATGCATCCCTCACAGCCCTTCCAAAAGGCATCGTCGTCGGTGAGCTCATTGAACGTCACCGGGACATATCCCAGCTCTGTGTTCATCTTCATCACAGCGGCACCGCTGGTGAGACTGAAGATCTTCGCCCACGGCCAGCGCAGACGTGCCAGCTTGAAGGTACATTCCTTAATCCTTTTGGCTACTCCAAGTCCCCTGTATTCGGGTGATACTATCAAGCCAGAGGTTGCAACAAACTGCTTGTTGCCCCAACTCTCAATATACGAAAAACCTGCAAAGTCATCGCCACACAAGGCAATGACAGCCTTGCCTTCTTTCATCTTCGTTGCTACATACTCGTGAGTACGTTCGGCAATGCCCGTACCACGAACTTTGGCAGCTTCTCTGATGGTGTCGAGGATCTTGTCCACATACACCTCATGGGAAGCGTCTGCAACCATAACATCAATGTGTTTGGTTTCCATTTGAACAAATCTAACAAATAGTCCTATATCTATATGTAATGTTTCACTTCATGCCGGGCACTACTCCCGACAGATACTTCGCGAGTTCCTTTCGGTTGAACCCTTCGCGCATCACCATGATGATGGTGTCGTCGCCAGCAATGGTGCCGATGATTCCTTCACAGGGATGGTTGTCGATGTCGTAAGCCATACTGCTGGCATAGCCCGGGCGGGTATGTATCACGGCAATGTTGCCCGAAAAGTCAATCGACAGGAAGCCACTGGCACCAAGCATTTCACCTGGCTGCATGCTCGAATACCTGCGATACATTATGTCGTTAGGCAAGACATAGATGTACTTTCCGTCAGAGTTTGCAGCCTTGGCGACCTTGAGTTGCTTGAGGTCACGCGACAGTGTGGCCTGCGTAATGCTGTGACCTTCCTTGCTTAAGGCTTTCAACAATTCGTCCTGTGAGCCCATCTCCTGGCTGGAGATAATCATCTTGATGGTGTCTAACCTACTAATTTTCCTCTTCATACTGCGTATAATTATTCTTTACGCTGCAAATATACGAGTTTTAGTTGAAAAACTATGCACACAATCATAATTTTAGTTGAAGACAGGCAATCTTTGACTTATTTTTTTCATCTTTGTGCAGTCGAGTATGTCGGATTAGGATATCCTCCTGTCCACAGTGACATTGGCATAACGATTAACTACAAGACGTAACACAAGATATGAAAAAAGCATTTTTTGCAGTCGACCTTGGAGCCACCAGCGGACGCACAATCCTCGGGTTCCTCACGGCAGACGGCATTCAGATGGAGGTCGTCAACCGCTTCCCCAACCACCTTATTGAGGAGGGCGGTCATTTTTATTGGGACATCTACGAACTGTATCGCAACATACTTGAAGGACTGAAAGCTGTAGCGGCAAGAGATGATGTACAGATAACATCTATAGGCATCGACACATGGGGCTGCGACTTCGTTGCTGTCGGTAGCGATGGCGGCTTCATGCGCCTACCCTACTCATACCGTGACCCACATACCGAAGGAGCACCCGACAAGTTGTTCAGTCGCGTGCCACGCAGCACAGTCTATGGTCTCACCGGCATACAAATCATGAACTTCAACTCTCTGTTCCAGGTGGACACGCTGCGCCGCAATGCCGACGCCGCATTCATGTCTGCCGACAAGCTGTTGTTCATCCCCGATGCCCTGAGCTATATGCTGACAGGACAGATGGTGACAGAATATACCGTTGCGACAACAGGACAGATTGTCAATGCACAGACACGCCAGCTCGAGCCACAGTTGCTCGAGGCAGTGGGTCTCAGTGCCGACAAGTTCGGACGGTTTGTCTATCCCGGCGAGACAGTAGGCACACTGACTCCCGAGGTGCAAAAGATTACAGGACTTGGAGCCGTGCCTGTCATAGCTGTAGCCGGACACGACACAGCATCGGCTGTAGCTGCCGTACCTGCCAAGAATGCTAACTTCGCTTATCTGAGCAGTGGCACATGGTCGCTCATGGGTGTTGAGACACGCAAGCCAGTGATAACAGCTGAGTCGGAAGCTCTGAACTATACCAACGAAGGAGGTGTCGACGGCACCATACGCGTGCTGAAGAACATCTGCGGCATGTGGCTGCTCGAGCGTTGCCGCTTGCAGTGGGGTAACCCCGACTACGGAGAGCTCACTGCTGAGGCTCTTGAAGCAGAGCCGTTCCGCAGCATCATCAATCCCGATGCACCGGAGTTTGCCAATCCTTCGGATATGGAAGGAGCCATCAAGGACTACTGCAAGGCACACGATATTCCTGTCCCAGAGTCACGCGGACAGGTGGTGCGTTGCATATACGAGAGTCTGGCACTGCGCTACCGTCAGGTACTCGACAACCTGCGCCGACTGTCAGACAACCCAATAGAGGTGTTGCACGTCATTGGCGGAGGCAGCCGTAACGAGATTCTGAACCAATGGACAGCCAATGCCATTGGTCTGCCTGTCATGGCAGGACCGTCGGAGGCCACGGCATTGGGCAACATCATGCTGCAAGCCATAGCTGCAGGAGAAGCCAAAGACGTGGCTTCGATGCGACAGACAGTACGCCGCGGACTGCGCATGGAGGTGTTCCTGAGCGAGGATGAAGACAAATGGGAGGCAGCACTCCGGAAGTTAGAGAACCTGTAACACACACATTCAGAGAATTATACATACATATATTAAAAGACATACACATCATGAAAGAAGAACAAATCAAGAAGGCTTATGAGATAGCCAAGGAGAGATACGCCGCCATTGGCGTTGACACAGACAAAGCCATAGCGCTGTTGGAGAAAACCCCGATATCACTTCACTGCTGGCAGGCAGACGACGTTATCGGCTTCGAGAACGTCACCTCACTCAGCGGAGGCATACAGACGACAGGCAACTATCCGGGCAAGGCACGCAACATCGATGAGTTGCGTCAGGATGTACTCTATGCCAAGTCTCTGCTCGCCGGCACATACCGTTTGAACCTGCACGAGACCTACGGTGAGTTTGGCAGTGAGCACGTAGACCGTGATCAGGTTGAGGTGAAGCATTTTCAGGGTTGGATAGACTGGGCTAAGGAGCACAACATAAAGCTCGACTTCAACTCCACCTCGTTCTCCCATCCCAAGAGCGGTGACCTCACACTGGCAAATCCCGACAAGGGCATACGCGACTTCTGGATTGAGCATACCAAGCGTTGCCGCCGCATTGCCGATGCCATGGGTAAGGCACAGGGTGACCCTGCCATCATGAACATCTGGGTACACGACGGCAGCAAGGACATCACCGTGGAGCGCAAGCGCTACCGCGAGATCTTCGCAGCATCACTCGACGACATACTGTCGGAGAATCTGCCAGACATGAAGACATGCCTCGAGGCAAAGCTGTTCGGCATCGGACTGGAGAGCTACACCGTAGGCTCGCACGACTTCGTGGCAGGCTATTGCGCTACACGCAAGCTCATGTACACTCTCGACACCGGACACTACGAGCAGACTGAGAACGTCAGCGATATGATAGCCTCACTGCTACTGTTCGTTCCGGAACTGATGCTGCACGTCAGCCGTCCTGTACGCTGGGACTCAGACCACGTAACCATCATGAACGACCAAACGCTCGACCTGTTCAAGGAGCTGATGCGTGCCGATGCTCTGGGTCGTGCACACATAGGTCTCGACTATTTCGATGCATCCATCAACCGCATCGGAGCATATGTCGTCGGCGTACGTGCCACACAGAAGTGCATGCTTCAGGCATTCCTGGAGCCGCTGTCGACACTGCGCAAGTATGAGGACGAAGGCAAGTACTTCCAGCGTCTTGCTCTGCTCGAGGAAGCCAAGTCGTTGCCGTTCGGCGCAGTCTACGACTACTTCAACCTCAAGAACAATGTTCCGGTAGGCGAAGAGTATATCAGCAACATCGAGCAGTACGAGAAGGACGTTACATCAAAGCGTGACTGATGGAGATACTCATAGGACTACTCATCATAGCAGTGGGCGCGTTCTGCCAGTCGAGCAGCTACGTGCCCATTAACAAGGTCAAGAGCTGGAGCTGGGAGTCATACTGGCTTGTCCAAGGTGTCTTCGCATGGATTGTGTTCCCTCTGGCAGGAGCATTTCTCGCCATACCAGCCGGGCACAGTCTTGGCGAACTGTTCGCTTCGGCGAATACGTTCGATGTCAGCATGACCGTGTTCTTCGGTATGCTGTGGGGTGTCGGAGGACTGACCTTCGGTCTTTCGATGCGCTATCTCGGTGTCGCCTTGGGACAGTCCATAGCCCTTGGCACATGTGCCGGACTTGGCACTGTGCTGGGACCAGTCATGCTGAACATCATCTATCCCGATGCCGGACACTTGCAAAAGCTGACAGCAGCTGTACTCATAGGTGTTGTGGTGACTCTCATCGGCATTGCCATCATAGGAGTTGCAGGCAGCATGAAGGCAAGCCAGCTTAGCGACGAGGAGAAGAAGAAGGCTGTGAAAGACTTCAACTTCCCAAAAGGCATTGCCATAGCACTGCTGGCAGGATTCATGAGCGGTTGCTTCAATGTCGGACTGGAGTTTGGCAGCAATCTGTACTTCCCCGAAACGGGAGAGATGTATCGGTCACTGCCTGCCACGCTGCTTGTCACACTTGGCGGCTTTGTCACCAATGCTGCATACTGCCTCTATCAGAACGGTAAGAACAGCACTTGGGGTGACTACAGTCAAGGCTCGCTATGGGCACACAACATACTCTTCTGCGCTCTGGCAGGTCTGCTGTGGTACAGCCAGTTCTTCGGACTGAGCCTTGGCAAAGGATTCCTGACAAGCTCACCGACGCTCACCACCTTTGCATTCTGCATACTGATGGCTCTCAATGTGGTGTTCTCGAACGTATGGGGCATCATACTCAAAGAGTGGAAGGGAGTGTCAGGGCGGACCATCGTGGTACTCGTTGCAGGCATAGCGATACTCATCATATCGACCTTCGTGCCCGAACTGCTGAAGTAAACAACATTGTCGGGTCATAAAATACAGTTAGTCTATTGCGGTGGGGATTCTTGAACCCACCATATATATATAATAAGGAGAAAATTCATGTCATCAATACTTGACAATCGTGCAAAGCTGTCTGAAGAGGTATGGAAAGTGGCTGAAGTTGCCGGATACCTATGGCAGAAAGGATGGGCCGAGCGCAACGGCGGCAACATCACAATAAACATCACCGACTACGTAGACAGTGCCATCAGGGAGATGCCTGCCATCAGCGAAATCAAACAGATTGGCATCACACTGCCACATCTCAAGGGACAGTATTTCTACTGCAAAGGCACAGGAAAGCGTATGCGCGACCTGGCACGCCATCCCATGGACAATGGTGCAGTGATACGCATACTTGACGACTGTGCCAGCTACGTCATCATCGCCGATAATCCCGTACAGCCCACGTCAGAGTTGCCAGCACACCTCAGCGTACACAACAGTCTGATAGGCAAAGGTTCGCCCTACAAGGCTTCACTGCACACACATCCCATTGAGTTGGTTGCACTGACGCACAACCAGCACTGGCTTGAGAAAGATGCGGCAACGAACATGCTCTGGAGTATGATTCCAGAGACCAAAGCCTTCTGTCCGCGCGGCCTGGGCATAATACCCTATAAGCTGCCAAGCTCAGTAGATCTGGCAGATGCCACACTGAAAGAGCTCGACGACTATGACGTGGTGATGTGGGAAAAGCATGGCGTCTTCGCCGTCGATGTCGATGTCATGTCTGCATTCGATCAGGTCGATGTGCTCAACAAGTCAGCACTGATCTATGAGGCAGCCAAGAACATGGGCTTCGAACCAGAAGGCATGACGCAGGAACAGATGAAAGAGATGTCCATCGCCTTCAACTTGCCCAAGTAAGCGCACACACACGACATCGTGTCAGCCTATTTTTAATAAAACTGCTAGACACAACAAGCTCAACCGTAGTGGGGTCAGTAGAGAAATACATCTACTGACCCCACTTCTTTTATATTGTACTCTCACGGCTTCGATCTCAGCTTTGCTGCCGACTCGTCCGACAGCCTTACTCCCGTGAAGTTGCGCAGAATTTCTATTGCTTCCATTTACTGTCTGTTTACTAATGTTTACTGTCTATTAACCAACTGTTCACTAATCAGGGGTTTTCGTTGACTGGCCGTTTACTTTTCCACACTTCCGTTTACTAATTCCCCGTTTGCCCTATCAGGCACCCTAACGATGCCCATTCTTAGGGTCTAAGGATGGGCATTCATAGGGTCTATGGATGGGCATTCACTCGACCTAAGAATGGGCATCCTTAGACAGCAACGATGGGCATCCTTAGAACCCAATGCCGTCAGTCCACCGGCTATCCGCAACCGCGAAGCTACAATTATTCCGTGAAAAGAAGAAGTTCCCCCACCCTTGGTTGTCGGGCAAGCCTACGGAAAGTAGCGGG
>CAVHJI010000038.1:0-11432 GCA_963636255.1 Bacteroidaceae bacterium
CCCATTCAAAGGACCATAGAATGGGCATCCTTAGACCCCAACGATGGGCATCCATTCGACCCAACAATGAGTATGCATTTTATTATTGTTGTTATTTTGAAAAAATATCGGCAAAACATGCCTTAAGCATTGTATTTAACAATCGGATTTTTATTAAATTTGCAGCATGAGAAATTTCAGAATAAGGCAACAAACCTAATTTTTTTCTTAACATGAAAGAAAATTCTAAGACAGACTACGTGGGCGTGGTTATTAACATCACGGGAGGCAACAATCAGGTTCTCCCAAATGCCGTCAAGGCAGAGCAGACGTTCAATTTCTATGGTGACAAGTATGTGGACACGGCAAGTAAGGTCGTGGACAATAATGTGGAGGTACGTCCTATGTCACCATATATAAAAGAAATTAAGGTGTTGGAGCATTACTTGCAGAGACTCTCTGAATGTCAGACAGCCAAAGAAGCGGGTCTTGTTGTGGTGGATATGGTCTTTGACGAAAACGTAAGGGTCACCAAGTACAGCATGGTGAAAGGCAAATTCATCGGTCACGTCATCAGAGCTGCCGTAAATGTCAAGAAGGGACGAAGCGAAAATAATTTTCGCACTTATATAAACGAAGCATGGGATAAGAAAAATGAAAAGAAACCGAGACTGTGAAGCACATAAGCGGGGCGGCAATCAGAACTTCCGCTCCGATGTGAGCGGCGGTAACAACTGCATTGCACCCAACGCTCAGAGCATAAACAATTACTACAACTATGCCGGTTCGGTGGCTGCTGTTGTGGAGCAAAAGTTTGAAAAGCATTATCGGAGTGTGCTGGCTAAAGTACAGCGGGCGCTTGATAAATATCCGCAGATTGACATCATACACCTGAAGTTCATACTGCACGAAACCATGCCTCGCAAATACGATAAGCAGATAGAGCAGCTCCATCGCAAATCTCAGCAGGGAGCGACATTAAATATCAGCATAGACTGCCCCAGCAACAATAAGTCGAGGACACGCACTGTCACGCTCAACGACCACCTGCAACCGCCGCAGACGGCTGCAGGCGAATAGGGTCGCCATGGACGGCGTGCTAGTCTTTACGGCTATTTCCGCAGGCTGTGGTAGTACTGGCGTAGCATCTCCACATCGGAGGCTTTGTCGGTGAACACTTCAAGAAGTTGTGGCTGGCGACCTATCGACGGGTTGGTGAAGTCGGCGAGCGCGGCATCAAGCTGTTGCTTGTCGTGTGCCTGCATGTAGTGGAACCCACGGCTCTGTGCCCATGCTGCAGCATCGGCAGTGTGTGTGCCTGCCACAAAGCGGCGTTCGCGGTCGTCCATCTCCAGCTTGGGTAGAGTCTGGAATATCTCTCCGCCGCCATTGTTGAGCAACAGTATGCGTATGTTACTGCCGTAGTTGTTGTTCCACAGTGCAGTGAGGTCGTAGAAGAATCCAAGGTCGCCGACGATGAGGAAGTTCAGACGGTCGGATGCTGCCGAATAGCCCAAGGCTGTGGACACACTGCCGTCGATGCCGTTGATGCCACGGTTTGACAGCACTTCAACGTCGTCGGGCAGGCTGAACATCTGTGCGTAGCGCACGGCAGAGCCATTGCCGAGGTGCAGCGAGCATCCTGACGGGAGCTTCTCCATGAGTGCTCCCACGGCATACATCTCTGAATAGCCGAAGCCGGGTTGCAGCAACTTGGCGGCAAGTGTCTCCCACTGGCGCGGATATGCGGGCGGCACGTCTTCTATCAACGAGGCTATGCGCTCCCAGAACTCAAACGGGTCCATCTCGATGACCGTCGTCAGTGCACCGCCATAGAGGTCGGCTATGGCACCGTCGCTTGCCACGTGCCAGTGCTCTGTGGGTTTGTGGTTGCGCAGGAAGTATTTCAGACGGCGCGAGATGACATGCCCACCGAAGGTTATCAGAAGGTCGGGACGCATGTTCTCCTGCGTAGCCTTGTCCATGGGGTAGAGCAGTTCGTCGATGCGACGTATGGGTTGTCCGGGTACGGTGCGGTTGCTGAGGTTCTCGGTGAACCATGCAAACTGCTTGCCGAGAAGGCGCGAATACTTCTTGTCGAACAGATAGATCATGTTCATCTGTCCTGCCACTACGAGACGCTTCTTGTACTTGTTGAGTCTGTCAACGAGCGGCTGGAAGTCTTCCTCGTACTTGTTGAGACCCTGATAGCGCTTGATGACACGCGGCACAGGCAGTTCGGCGACTGTCTCGTTGAACAGCGGCTCACTCACGGGTACGTTGATGTGGACAGGTCCGCGACCGTGGTGTGTGGTCTCGAGTATGGCTTCGTTGATGATACGATTGCAGTGCCATTCGTCCTCATCGGTCTTGATGTCGGGCAGGTTTACAGACATCTTCACCATCCTGCCGAAGATGCCTGGCTGTGGCATCGTCTGTCCGTCCATCTGTCCTATCCATGCTGCCGGGCGGTCGGCAGATATGACGATGAGCGGCACCTGCTGGTAAAAGGCTTCGCTGACAGCGGAGAAGATGTTGAGCAACGCACTGCCTGAGGTACACACAATGGCTGCCGGTGTGCCTCCGTGTAACGACAGCCCCAAGGCAAAGAAGCCTGCACTGCGCTCGTCGGTCACGGGGTAGCACGTGAAGTCCGGCACTTGCAGCAGCGTCTTCGTGATGGGTATGTTGCGGCTTCCGGGACAGATGACGATCTTCTTTATGCCATGTGCCTTGAGCAGTGCCGCCAGCTGCAGTATGTTTCTCTTGTCGGTGAACATCCCTGATGTGTCTCTATTGTTCGCGGTGAATCACTGAGCCGTTGGCCTGATGGGTGGCAAGCACCAGCACCTCGGCTATCTGCACGTGCTTGGGTGCTGAGGCAGCATAGAACACTACGTCGGCAATGTCGTTGCCGGTGAGTGGCTTGATGCCTTTGTAGACATTGTCGGCACGCTCCTGGTCACCATGGAAACGTGTGACGCTGAAGTTTGTCTGCACCAGTCCCGGCTTTATGTTAGTGACACGCACGGCGGTGTCTGCCACGTCAATGCGCAGTCCGTCGGTGATGGCTTTCACTGCCGACTTAGTGGCGCAGTAAACGTTTCCTCCGGCATAGGCAGCATCGCCGGCTACACTGCCGATGTTGATGACGTGTCCGCTGTTACGCTGTACCATGCCAGGCACAATCAGTCGCGTCATGGTGAGCAAACCTTTGATGTTGGTGTCGATCATTGCGTTCCAGTCGTCAGGGTCACCAAGGTATTCCTTCTCCAGTCCAAGAGCCAGACCGGCGTTGTTTATCAGTACGTCTACGTTACGCCATACTCCCGACAGTCTGCCAATGGCATCTGCCGCAGCCTTGGCGTCGCGAACGTCGAAGCAGAGTGTCAGCACTTCCACCTTGTCTCTCGTCTCGAGTTCGGACTTCAGCTCCTGCAGCTTTGCGTCGTTGCGTCCTGTTATGATGAGGTTGTAACCGCCTTCAGCGAACTTGCGTGCACATGCTTTGCCGATGCCGCTCGTTGCTCCTGTTATCAATGCAATCTTGTTCATTTGTCGTTTGAACCTTTATAGTCAGTTGTATGTTATTCCTGTGATAGGTTTCTCTCCTTGAAGCATCGTGCCGCTCACTGTACCGTGATGACCAGACGCAGGTAGCGTGTCAGTGGCAGTGCACCGTTGTCGGTGGCTTGCAGCACGAGGTGTATCTCGTCGCCGCTCTTGGCGTCTGCCGGTACTGTGAATGTTGTCGATGCCGATGACGGTGTGTCCACATTGCAGTCGGCTTCGTAGGTGCATGACGGATGCTTCCACCAGGTGGTCTCGACGCGTTGTCCCTTGTCTGGGTCACTGACAGTGTACTTCAGCTTCAGTGTCTCTCCGGCATGTGCCGTCATTGCCGTCGGACCGCTTATCTGCGGTTCATGGTTGGCATCTTCATACTTTGGTGTCACCGACCACAGCATGCGCTCTGCAAAGCTGTACATCACAGGTGGCAGGAAATCGGGTGTCTTGACTTCTGCTGCACGTCTCTGTTGCGACGAAGCAGATGTCGTCTGCGAACCGGTGCCAAGACTTGCCTGTATCGACGACATGTCCGACGATGCAAAGTTCTGCTGCTCCTGACGACGCGTCTGCTGGTAGCCAGCCCATCCACCCCAGTTCTGCACATATCCGTACAGACCGTTGTCGATGAGGTTGAGATAGCAGAAGGTGTCGCCCTCGCTGAGGAACGTGCCCTTGGGCTGCAACGGACACCACACTACGTATCCTTCTTTACGCAGCTCGTCCATTCCTCTCTCGGAAAAGCCGAAGAAGTCGTAGATGTCTCCCTTGGCATATTGCTTGCCGTCGCCCCACACGCGGTAGAGCTCGCCTAACTTGCCCTTTGAGCGAATGTTCTGCTCCATCCATTCGGGACTGTAGAGCTGCTTGTGCAGGTCGGTCTTGGCTGCTGCTGCCGACATGAAACTGAGACTTGGTGCACCAATACCTGTAGGCTGCTGCTTTACGTCGGGCCAGTAAGGACGTATGTAGTTGGTGTAGAGGTTGTCCTGATCACCACTGAGACACAGCACCAGCTTCTGGCTGACCTTCTTCTTCAGCTCGTCGTAGCCAGGCTGCTGTGAGTAGATGTCCTCAATGCTCTTCAGCGCACGTGCTATGGTCGAACAACCGCCCCATGCCTGAACGAACACAGGTCCCTCTTCGTCGTCAAGCAGCACCCGCTTTATCAACTCAGACCCAGGAGTGTCCTTTGAGAATTCACCGTCGAAGTCGCAGTTGCCCCAGGCTACCTTTGAACGCAGATACTCGGGGGTAGGGTAGCGACTGTCGTGCACTTTGAGGTTAGGATATGCTTCTTCATAGGCATTCACAACGTCGTCGATGAACTGCTGTCCTTCGTCCCAGCGATAGTGGGTCATCGGCTTGAAGTTGAGTCCCGGACGGTCGTACTCGCGTCCGCTGACCCACCACAGTGTGCCCTTGCCATCACCACGCCAGTGGAATTGGCTACTGGTGTAGATCAGTCCTTCAACGTCGTAGTCGGTAGAGAACAGCAGGAAGCGAATCATCGAGTTGTTGTCGTCCAGCTCAGGATCGGTGGTGATTATGACGCGTGGCTTGTTGAGCGGAGCCTTCACAGCCCAGCCGTCGGCATAGTTCAGCCCGTTACTGGTGGTCGACGCTATCTGTGCGTCTGCCGTCGGTGCAGACATCATGGCAGCCATGCCAAGCACCGCACCAAGAAGCATTGGTTTCCTTCTCATAGTGTATCAGTGTGTATCACAATTCAGTCTTCAAACGTCTTGTTGCGTGTGGCAATCAGATTGCGGTCGCCAAGCGTGTCGTTGACACGTGCCACGTTGATCCAGAACTTGTTGTCGCGCACACTGTCGATGGGGTATACAGCCTTCTGACGGCTGTAGCTGTGATGCCATTCGTCTGCCACAGCCTCGTATTCCGGATGTGGAGCATTGATGAGCACATTGTCTTCCTTCGATGCTGTGCCGTCCTTGACTTCCTGAATCTCTTTCCAGATGTTCTGCATCACCTCGACGAAGTTGTCAAGCTCGGCAAGGCTCTCGCTCTCGGTAGGCTCGATCATCAGTGTGCCATGTACGGGGAACGACAGTGTAGGTGCATGATAGCCATAGTCCATCAGGCGCTTTGCAATGTCTCCCTCGGTGATGCCTGTCTCTGCATGTACGTTGCGGCACTCCAGAATCATTTCATGTCCTACGAATCCGTTGGCACCGTGATAGACAATGCCGTAGGTGTCCTTCAGGCATGCTGCCAGATAGTTGGCATTCAGAATGGCAATCTTTGTGGCGCGTGTCAGTCCCTCGGTACCCATCATGCGTATGTAGCCATAGGCGATAGGCAGGATGCCGGCACTGCCGAACGGTGCTGCCGACACTTCGTTTGCGCTGTTGCCAAAGAGCGGATGCCCAGGCAGGAACGGCACCAGATGTTCTGCTACACATACAGGACCTACACCAGGACCGCCGCCACCGTGAGGCGAAGAGAATGTCTTGTGCAGGTTCAGATGGCACACGTCGGCGCCTATGGTACCAGGATTGGTGAGTCCCACCTGTGCGTTCATGTTCGCACCGTCCATGTAGACTTGTCCGCCGCAGGAGTGTATGATGTCGCAGATGCGACGTATCTCAACCTCGAAGATGCCGTGTGTGGAAGGGTATGTGATCATCAGTGCAGCCAGAGAGTCTTTGTTTGCCTCTGCCTTTTGCTGCAAATCGTCGACATCGACATTGCCATGGTCGTCGCACGCCACTGTGACAGGTGTGAATCCTGCCTGCACTGCCGATGCAGGATTGGTGCCGTGTGCCGATGCTGGAATAAGCACAATGTGGCGGCTCTGCTGTCCGCAGCTGTCCAGATAGGCACGGATGATGCGCAGTCCTGTGTATTCACCTGCAGCACCGGAGTTGGGTTGCAGTGTTATGCCCTTGAAGCCGGTGATGACCATCAGTTCATTGCTCAGATTGTCTATCAGCTCACGGTAGCCCTCTGCCTGATCCTCAGGTACCAACGGGTGCATATTGGCAAACTCGGGACGGCTCAGTGGCAGCATCTCGGCAGCCGGATTCATCTTCATGGTGCATGAACCGAGCGAAATCATGCTGTGCGTCAGTGATATGTCCTTGCGGTCAAGACGCTTTATGTAACGCATCATCTCCATCTCGGTGTGGTACTTGCAGAACACTTCGTTAGTGAGGTATGGCGTTGTACGTCTCAGCTCTGCAACGATGTTGCTCTGAACCGGCACGTCGTCGATGCTTTGTATGTTCTGGTGTATGGCTGTGGCAAAGATGTGCAGCAGAGTGTTCATGGCTGCAATGTCGGTTGTCTCGTCGATGCTCAGACCCACGTTGCCGTTGTCCATATAGTGCAGGTTGACATGATAGTCCAGTGCAATGGCTTTGACGCTGCTTGCGGTCACTCCGTCGGGCATGCGGAACTCCAGTGTGTCGAAGTAGTGCTTATTCACCTGAGTGTATCCCAATTGTGTGAGATGTTGCTCTATCAGTACGGCAATGCTGTGTATGCGCTCGGCAATGTCGTGCACGCCCTGTTGTCCGTGGTACACTGCGTAGAATCCTGCCATCGATGCCAGCAGGGCCTGCGAGGTACAGATGTTCGATGTTGCTTTCTCGCGCTTGATGTGCTGCTCACGCGTCTGCAGTGCCATGCGGAAGCATGTCTTGCCGTATTTGTCTTTCGAGAGACCGATGATGCGTCCAGGCATCTGACGCTTGTACTCATCGCGTGTTGCGAAGTATGCTGCCGACGGTCCTCCGTAGAACAACGGTGTACCAAGCCTCTGCGAGCTGCCGAACACGATGTCGGCTCCCCATTCACCAGGAGGCATCAGCAGTGCAAGGCTCAGGATGTCGGCGGCTACAGCCACCTTGCATCCGGCTTCGTGGGCTTTGGCTGTGAAGTCGCGGTAGTCTTCGACGCTGCCATGCGAGTTCGGGTACTGCACGATACATGCAAATACGTCGTCGGTAAACTCTGCCTTGCGGTAGTCTGTCAGCTTCAGCTTTATGCCCTGCGGATATGCGCGGGTTGTCATCACAGCCAGTGTCTGTGGGAATATGTCGCGGTCGACCAGCACAGTGCAGGCTCCCGACTTCTGCTGTTGGCGGCTACGCAGATTGTACATCATCGTAACAGCTTCGGCAGCTGCCGTGGCTTCGTCGAGCAGCGAGCAGTTGGCAAGTGGCATGTCTGTGAGGTCGCAGATGGCTGTCTGGAAGTTCATCAGTGCCTCAAGACGTCCCTGCGACACTTCAGACTGATAGGGCGTGTAGGATGTGTACCATACGGGGTTCTCGAATACGTTGCGCTGTATCACTGCCGGCGTGATGGTGCCATACCAACCCATACCTATATATGTGGTGTAGAGCTTGTTCTTGGCAGCAAGCGAGGCAATGTGTCCTGCATACTCGTACTCTGTCATGGGCGCAGGCAGTTCCAAAGGCTTCTGCAAGCGTATGTCGGAGGGAATGGTCTTGTCTACAAGTTCGTCAAGACTGCTCACGCCGATTTTCTTAAGCATTTTCTCTTCGTCGGCCTTCTCCGTAATACCTATATGGCGATAGGCCAAAAGATCTGTTTTCATATCTTTCTTTATATTCAGTTTTTAAATTCAGAGTTATGTCAATATGTATTTCCTTATATGTCCGTCAGATCAGTCGGAAGAACGGGTTCTCGGCTTTCTCCACGCCTATAGTCGTGGATGCACCGTGTCCCGGATAGACTATCGTCTCGTTCGAAAGTACGAACAGACGGCTGCAGATGCCATCGATGAGTCGGTCGAAGTTGCCGCCCTCAAGGTCGGCTCGTCCTACACTGCCTTGAAACAGTACGTCACCGCTGAACATGCAACGGTCCTTGGCACAGTAGAACACTATGCTTCCGGGCGAGTGTCCAGGTACGTGTATGACCTCCAGCTTCGTATTGCCCACGTTGACAAAGTCCCCATCGTTGAGATGTACGGCTGGAGGCTCGGGCATAGGCTTCAGGTCGAAGCCGAACATACGGCTTTGTTTGGGAGCCTGTTCCACCCAAAACAGGTCAGCGGCATGTGCTTCGGAGTGCACGCCGAAGGTCTGTTCCACAAACGGATTGCCACAGATGTGGTCGAGATGCAGATGGGTGTTGAGCAGATGTGTCACAGTCAGCCCCGTGCTGCCTATAAACTCCTTGAGTGCCTGCTTCTCCTCGTCGTAGTAGCATCCGGGGTCTATTATGGCAGCGTCCTTCGTCTCGTCCCAGATAACGTAGCAGTTCTCGGGGAACATGTTAAATTCAAACCGTTTGATCTTCATTGTTTCTTATTGCTTATAGCGACGTAAACCACCTTCTTGGTCTCGAAATATTCGCCTTTAAACCAATCTGCGAGGTCCCACACCACACTTCTGTTCTTGAACGGTATCACTTCCTTGTCCAGTTCGCCGCCCTTGAGACAAATCAGTCCATTGGGCAGTGCATTGTTTTGACGTGGCGAGATGTTCTTGCTCACTAACTTCACCAAATCGTCCAATGGCATGACGGCACGGCTTACAACGAAGTCGAACAGACGGTGTTCATCCTCGGCACGTTCGTGCACGAGTTCTACGTTCTCAAGTCCAATGCTGCGAGCTACCTCTGTTGCCACACGTATCTTCTTGCCTATGCTGTCCACGAGTGTGAAGCTGACGTTAGGGTACAAGATGGCGAGCGGAATGCCAGGAAAGCCACCGCCTGTACCGATGTCCATGATGCGGGTGCCGTCGCGGAAATCCGTGGCTTTGGCAATACCCATGGAGTGCAACACATGATGCTCGTACAGGTTCTCGATGTCCTTGCGCGATATGACGTTTATCTTTGCGTTCCAGTCAGCATACAGTGCATAGAGCGCTTCGAGCTGCTGTCGCTGCACTGACGTCAGATTGGGGAATTGTTTCAGTATTTCTTCCATATGCCGCTTTGTCTCCCTTATTGGTTGTAGCCCTTCAGTTCGTCTATAATCATATAGTCGTTGCGCAACATGTCTTTCATCTTGTCAAAATCAACGGTCACCTCAATGGGACCGATGACATAGGGCGCTATCTCATATATATTATAATGGAATGTGATGCCGTCCGGTGTCAGGTAGAAGTTGTCGATGGGAGCGATGTTGCCGGTGGTGCCATAGCCCATGTCGTACAGCTCGTCCGCGCTTCCGGCATTGTTGTCCTGCATCAACCGCTGTTCTATCAGCGTGGTCAGTGTCTCTTCATAGTCGCCTTGCAGCAGGTCGTCAAGGGTTATAGTCTTCAGCGTGCGCAGGTCTATATTCAGGAATTTCGTGCTATAGAAGCCGTGTGCACCGCCGGTGTAGTCCTCGCGGTATATGCTGTACGTCAGCAGATGCTTGTAGTAGAACGTTGTGTGGGTCTCGACTTTCTGGAAGAAGTTGAACCATGAGCTCGGCGTGTTTGAGCCGCCGGCTGTCTGATTGCCGTCTTGGTTCAGTGCATAGGCCATGTATTCCTTGGCATACAACGGCTCGTAATCCTTACGGAAGTCTGCCGTGTAGTCGTTGCCATATTTCTCGATGGCTTCCAGCACGGGCATGTAGGCATATTCGTTGCCGAAGGTGTGGAGTTGCAGCATGTGGTTCAGGCTGTCGCGCAGAGCAGGTTCGTCGGCATCGGAGATCCACATGTGGCTTATGATGAGGTTGCATGCAGGCATTGCAGTGTCGCCATATAGGTGCTCGGTCCTGTTGACGTATATAGAGTCCGTCTGCAGGTCGCCAGCGTTCGGATTGATACCGCCACAAGAGGCAACGAAGCAACCTAATGCTACGAATGATATGATGGCGCAGAGGAGATGCTTGCTCATAATCGCTTAACGGTGTAATAGGCGTTTGTGCGGCTACGCACAAACACACGCGCAAAGTTAGACCTTTGTTTTGAGAAAACAAAGACCCCGCCATTGATAATGTCCGTGTACAGTCTACGGACTACAGGTGGTCAGTCGCGCGTAGCAGTGAGCAGTCGCCGTAGTCCTGTGGCAATGCGGTGCAACCCTTCGTCCATGCGTTGGCGCGGGCAGGCAATGTTGATGCGTATGAAGCGGTCGTCGCCATACATCGAGCCTGCATTAATCCACACCTTCTCGTTGTGTAGCAGTTGCTCTTCGATGTCGTCCGATGCGATGCCTAAGGCTGAACAGTCGACCCACACCAGATAGGTGGCCTCGAGTGTGGTGACGGGGAACTCCGGCAGTTGTTCCTTGAAGAAGTCGCACAGATGCCGGTAGTTGGCAAACAGGTACTCATTGAGTTGGCATAGCCATTCCGCTCCCTCGTCGGTGTAGGCGGCAATCAATCCTATAACACCAAACGGATTGACGTCGCACACCTCATTGATGTTGATGGCACGGTCGATGCGCTCACGCCATTCTGCACGCTCGCAGACGATGTAGGCAATCTGCAGGCCGGCGGTGTTGAAAGCTTTGCTCGGCGCATTCAGTATGACGGCATTGTGCATGTAGTCACCGCCCAACGAACCATAAGGCACGTAGGTGTGTCCGGGGCTGACGAACTCACAGTGAATCTCATCGGCAACGACTGTGACACCATGACGCAGGCAGATGTCGCCCACACGTTGCAGTTCGTCGCGTGTCCATACGCGTCCTGCTGGGTTATGAGGATTGCACAGCAGCAACAGTCGTGTGCGTGAGTCGGATGCCAGGCGTTCCAGTCCGTCGAAGTCGATGGAGTAGGTGCCGTTGGCATAGAGCAGACTGTTGTACACAGCCTCACAGCCATTGTTGCGTATCGACGAGAAGAAGCAGTTGTAGACCGGTGTCTGCACGATGACCTTGTCGCCTGGCAGTGTGAATGCTTTTATTGTGGCAGACATTGCAGGAACCACGCCCGAGGTATAGAG
>CAVHJI010000038.1:11442-15132 GCA_963636255.1 Bacteroidaceae bacterium
TCCAATCTTCACTGAAGCTCCATTCGTGATGCTGGCTGAACCAGCGGGTGATGGAGCTGTAGAACTCCTGTGGCACGTGGGTATAGCCGAAGATGCCGTGTTTCACACGTTCCTCAAGTGCACTAATCACGACAGGTGCCGTGTGGAAGTCCATGTCGGCAACCCACATCGGTATGATGTCGGCATCAGTCTCTGAGTCCCACTTGTAAGAGTTCGTGCCGCGTCGCACGGTAGGTTGGTCGAAATCGTATTTCATGCCGGTATGTCTTCTCTTATCGGTCATTCGGTCTTGTATATATATAATTATGGTGTAGGTCCGCTGCCTTGTTCGTGCCCGTCATCCTCTTGTCAGAATCTGGCAGTCGGCAGGAGCCTTGATGTTCTCGTCGATGATAATCTCTCCATAGCCATCGGCAATGATGCGTCCGGAGCGTGGGTTCTTGACGCTTTTGATAGTACCACGGATGTCTGCCTGTACGGAGGAATACTCGAAGGCGCGGTCGCACTCGGCATCGAAGGTACAGTTCTCAAGCACCAGATCGGTGGCATAGCACAGCGGCTGTTCTCCCGCAATGTGGCAGTTGACGAGGCGCAGTCCGCGTGAGTGCCATCCCAAGAACTCTCCGTCGAGGATGCTGTCGTAGACGGTAACGTTGTCGACCTCCCAGAACGAGTCCTTGGTGGTAATCTTTGCATCGTGAACCTCAATGTTCTTGCTGTACTGGAACACATACTTGGAGTCGCTCTCCAACCCATAGACCTTTATGTTAGAGCAGTGCATGAAGGGGTAGGTGCCTTCGTGCAGCGTGACATTGCGCAGCGTCAGTCCGTCAATGCCCCAGAATGTCTCGTCGGCATCGTTGATAGTGACGTTCTCAAGCTCGAGGTTCTTCATCTCGCGGAAGAACTTGGGACCGTTGATGACACAGTCGCGCATCTTCATGTCGTTGCTGTACCAGATGGCAGAGCGTGAGCCTGGAGCGAAGTAACAGTTCTCGATGTACGAGCCTTGCACGTGCCACAGCGGATACTTGCCTTCGAAGTAACAGTTGCGGCAGACAATGTTGCTACACTCTTTTATGCCCGACTCGCCGAAGGTTATCTTCACGTGGTCAAGCTCCGTGTCGTGAGTCTCAAACAGCGGACGCTCGCCGCCGAATGTCTTGTTCTTTATCGTTTCCATATTGTCTCTTGTTTGGTAGGTTTTCATTGCTTGTTATTCTGTGTCTGTTCTCCTCCGCCAGCTACTGCCACCGCCGGACTGACATGACTCGTCCAGTTGCCCCATTTCAAGCGGCATAGGAAGATGAAGCCTCGGAAGCATAGCTCGATGCACATGGCGAGCCACACACCCTTCAGTCCCATCGAAGGTGCCAGTATGAATGCCAGCGTGATTCTCACTCCCCACATGCTGAGCAGGTTCATACCGCTCGGCACGAGAGTGCTTGTCGCACCGACAAACACACCATAGCAGACTATGGCGGCAGCAAACATCGGCTCGGCAAACGCCTCGATGCGCAGAATCATAGTGCCCAGTTGGCGCACCTCTTCGGAGGGTGTCATCATGCTAAGCACTGCCGGTGCACTGACATACATTATGGCTCCCATGACAGCCATCACCGTCATGCCCATGCCAACGGCAATATATGCGAACTTCTTCATCAGGTCGCGCCGTCCTGCTCCCATGCTTTGTCCGACGAGCGTCGTGGCAGCATCGGAAATGCCGTAGCCCGGCATGTAGCAGATGCTCTCTATAATCACGCCGAAGCTGTTGGCGGCAATGGCAAATGTGCCAAGCGGTGCAATGATTATGGTCATCGTGATGTATGCGCTGCTCATGATGATTTGCTGCAGACCCATCGGTGCACTGATTTGGAACGCACGCTTTATGGTGCGCCATGTCGGTATGAAGCTTCCCTTGTCTATGCTCAGACGCAACTCCTTGGAGCGTCTGCAAAGCATATACATGGCTATCGATGCCACAATGGTCTCTGCCGATGCCGTACCTATGGCTGCACCTGTTACCGACAGTCCTGCACCTGGAACAAACAGTTCCAAGCCAAGCACGTCGATGGTGCGTGAAGGAAATATCAGGAAGAAGTTGAACACCACGTTGAGAGCCATCATTGCGACGCTCAAGATGCTCGGCACAATCATGTTTCCGCTACTGCGGAGCATGCCCGAAGCCAACATTGACATCTGGAATACGGGCAGGAAGCACGAGAATATGGCGAAGTAGATCGATGCAGTAGCATTGATCTCGTCGTTGCCGCCGAGCCATATGGGCAGGAATGGACTGATGGACAGCGATATCGCGGCGATGGTCATGCTGAACAATATCACCGACGTTATGCCTTGTCGCAACACCGAACGTGCAGCCTTGGCATTGTTGCCTCCGAGCATATGTGCCACCTGCACGTGGAAGCCCGCCGATGTTGCCGAACAGATGCTGCCGAGCAGCCATGTGGTGGATTCGATTAGTCCTATCGATGCCGAGGCCTGTGCTCCCATGCTGCCCACCATCGATGCATCGATATACTGCATCATGGTGGTGGTGAGCTGTGCCAAAATGGCTGGCGTGCTCAGGTAGAGCGTTAGCCGCAGTTGCTGTGCAGTGGTCATGGGTTGTCCATGACGTATCATGTTCAGTAGTTCGTCCTTGTTCTCCTTGTTCATTTTCTTCAATCCGAAGTCTCTCAGTTTCAAAAGGGGGAATGTCTCCTCCCCGATAAGTGTAAGTAGGTTCTAAAAAACGGTCTTGCTCCTTGTGTTGTCTACTGACATGAGGTTCCAAAACCTTGACGCGGTGCAAAAGTAGCCATTTCAGTCCACATCTGCACGTATGTCGAGCGGTCATTTGGAGCTTGTCGTGCGAATGCAAAGGTAGTGCATGCAGACGTTTGGAACGGCTCTTTGTCCTAAAGACGAAAATGCGGCGGCTAAAACGAAAGATTGCAAAGGAACGTCATGTCTCTGCGGCTTCAACAAGCTGCCCTGCTTGAAATAATCAACCCTGCGACTGACATCTGCGATGACCTGTCAGCGGCAAACAATGACAACACGAGCATCAAAGGCGTATATCCGACGACGTTCGTCTTCAAAGGTCGGCACGCTCAGTGCCGTTGTTTTGTCGCGCCGATACTTGCAAACCGTGTGGACTTCGTCAAAAAGCTCTGCAAGAAGCATGCGGCGCACACGCCTGGCAGCGCTTATATTTGAAAGTGCAAAGTCTTATATAAGAAATGGCAAAGTCTTATATAAGAAAGTGCCATCGCATATATAAGACTTTGTCGACGCAAATATAAGCTCTGACAAGCCTTCCGATAGGAGCTCAGAAAAGTTGACAAGTGTGCCGGTAATGAGGTTGGAAAATAAGACAAGAGATTTCAGGATATGACAGACACGTACGTCCGTTGCCCATCACACGTACGTGTCTTTTTGGGGAGGATATTGTCCTCGCGTGAAGGGTATATTCGTATCGGTTCAAAGGTATATACCTTTTGATTTAAAGGTATATTAGGTTTTGGCTCAAAGATATATACCTTTTGGCTAACACGTGTATAGGCACTGATGCCGATGTTTATCCCAATTGGTTTTCTACGTATAACCTCGATGCCCGATGAGGTTAACCTCAAGAGCCAAGAAGGTTAACCTCAAGAGCCAAGAAGGTTAACCTCAAGAGCCAAGAAG
>CAVHJI010000039.1:0-14953 GCA_963636255.1 Bacteroidaceae bacterium
ATTATATATAGGTGTTGGGCGAGATGTCGGCTGCAGAACTTAGACAGGATCTATAACGTTGAACGTAACACATAAAACGTAGCACGTTAACCGCACTCAGCACCGACTATATAGTGCGGAACTCATACCCTTCTTCCTTAAGGAAACCTATGGCACGGGGAAGGGCGTATTGCAGATTGCCATTGTTCCATGACTTGAGTGAGTCGTGGAAGGTTATGATGGAGCCATTGCGTGCATAGCGGAGCACATTGGCAAGGACCTGCGGTCCACGTAACTTCTTGCTATAGTCGCGCGTCACAAGATCCCACATCACGATGGTGTAGCCCGCTGCCTGCAGTCGCTTGTATTGGAAGTGGTTCATGAAGCCATGCGGCGGACGGAACAGCTTTGAGTGTATGTAGCCATCGGCTTCGGCAACGTTCTTCATGTAGCTGATGGAGTTATATTCCCAACACTTGATGTGATTGAAGGTGTGATTGCCGATGACATGGCCGTCTGCCAGCACCATATCGTATATATCGGGATGCTTGCGCACATTGTCGCCAACGACGAAGAACGTAGCCTTGATGCCATGACTGCGCAACAGACTGAGCACCCATGGCGTTACCTCAGGAATGGGACCGTCGTCGAACGTGAGATACACCGCCTTCTCCTCCGGCTTGATACGCCAGAGGGCGGAGGGGTAAATCCTACGGAACAGTTGTGGCGGTTGCTCTATCAGCATCTCTCTCTATCTCTTACTGCTACTGTCTTCGTGTCACTTCACGCGCGTCTGATAGATGCCATACAGCTCGTTGAGCTTGCTGTCGTAGCCGGCCACGCGGTCGGACTTGAAGGTATCCATGACCGTCACTATGCGGTCGAGCACTGCCGTATGGTATTCGAACTCGCTGACAGAGATGGAGAAGCGGTAGTCGTCGAGGCTGAGGTAGTAGGTCATGTACTCCACCTCCTTGTCTGCCAGTGCCACGAGGATATTGTCTGCCTTGTCTGCCTTGTCGAGCTGATAGTATGCCGTTGCCATCTGCACGGAACCGTTCTGATAGTCGTAGGGCACGTTATAGGCGGGGAGCACCTTGTCGCAATACTCAAGTGCTGCCAGTGCCTTGTCGCGCTTGCCTTCCTTCAGGAGTTGCTCCACGAGCTGCGAGAATATGCGGCGGTGTGAGTAGCACAGACGCTGTGCATTCTCATCGATGTAGAGCCCAGGCTGTTCAAGATTGCCATAGCGGAACTTGTTCATCAGGTTGTCGTACATCTTCTCAGAGTCGATCTTCACACCAGTAACCTTGCTGTCGAACGGAGTGAAGCGATATGCCAGACCTTCCTGTATGAAGTGGTCGGACATACCGAGCTGGTTGTCCGGTCCTACGCTGATGGCGATGTAGAGCGGACGTTCCCAGTTGCAGTTGGCAAGCATCTCGAGCATCATCAGCTCGCTCTTGTAGAGTGCGCGTTTGCCCTTCAGGGATATGTGCATATAGTCGGGTATGCTATCACCTGGGATCAACATGCCACTGCGGCGCACTGCCTCCTTGTCGACCTTAAGCACGATGCTGTCCGTCGGTATGACACGCAGGTCCTCATGCTCACTGCGTACCCAGTGGTCGAGTATGTTATGCAACTCGTATGGATCGTCACCGAACTGCTCCGTAACGATCTTCATGGCATCGGGGTTCGTGCCGTTAGCCACCTGCCTGCGAGCTTCGGCATACAGCGTGTCGATGCTGTTCTTGTATCCTGGCTGTATGGGGACATACTCGTTGGTACCTGTGACGTACTCGGCACGGCTCCAGTCGATGGGCAGTGACGGTGAGTCATAAGCAGGACGACGCATCTGGTCTATGTACCAGTCGGTCTGCAGGTATGAGAGGTTGCACGTGCGTGCATCGGTACGAAATCCTTCGGTCTCCTGATTGTACCACAACGGGAAGGTATCGTTATCACCATTGGTGAAGATAATCGGGTTGCCCTGCTCCTGAAGCGAGTTAAGGTAGTTCTGTCCGAAGTCACGACACAGATAGCGACCGCTACGGTCGTGGTCGTCCCACGTCTGACTTGCCATCTGTATGGGCACGAGTACGCACGCCACAGAGGCTATGACAGCTGCCGGCAGTGGCTTCACCTTGGCCTTCTCTACCAGTCGTGCAACACCGGCAACGCCGAGACCAATCCAGATGGCAAAGGCATAGAACGAACCTGCATAGGCATAGTCGCGCTCACGCGGTTGTCCAGGCGTCTGGTTCAGATAGAGCACGATGGCAAGTCCTGTCATGAAGAACAGGAAGAAGACTACCCAGAACTGCTGTATGCCTTTCTGATTGCGGTATGCCTGCCAGAACAGTCCGATGAGACCGAGCAGCAGCGGCAGACAGTAGAACACGTTATGTCCTTTGTTCTCCTTCAGCTCTGTGGGCAGAAGGTCTTGATTGCCCAGCATCATGTTGTCGATGAACGAGATACCCGTAATCCAGTTGCCATGTTCAATCTCACCGTTGCCCTGTATGTCGTTCTGCCTACCGGCGAAGTTCCACATGAAGTAGCGCCAGTACATCCAGTTGACCTGATAGGAGAAGAAGAACTTTATGTTCTCCCACTGTGTCGGGATGTTTACCATCACCATGTCACCACAGCGATCGTAGGGTACGTCATGTCCCTTTATGTCCATCCATGCCTTGTAGAGCTGCGGATGGTTGAGCATGCTGCTATACATACGTGGAAACAGCATGTTCTGTGCATACTCGTACTCGGTGGCGCTGACCATCTCGATGTAGCTGTCCTTCTCGTCGGGTGTAGCTTTCTCCTTGCGCATCCACTTAGTGGTCTGTGATGCCACCTTTGGTTCGCAGTATCCCTCTGCCTTGTTCTCAACCAGAGCTACCTGCGACGAGAAGGCAGGACCATAGAACAGCGGACGTGAGCCATACTGTTCGCGTCCGAGATATTCGCCAAGGGTGAAGATATCCTCGGGAGAGTTCTGGTCCATAGGTGTGTTGGCAGTGGATCGTATCACGATGAGAGCATAGGACGAGTAGCCTATCACAATCATCATGATGCTGAGCAGTGCTGTGTTGAGTGTTCTTGCCGACACGCGCCACTGTGGCTTGAAGCGTTCCTGCATCTTAGGCAACAGCAAGAGGCACAGTGCAACAAGGATGACGATGCCTATGAGTACAGCCGATGTGCCATGGCCATAGAACGGTATGCCCATGAAGCCTACGGTAAGCACGAACGAAGCATTCATCCGGCGCACACTCTTCTGTGCGTAAGTCTCGTAGAGGCTCCACACTATCACAGCTGCCAGCAGGATGATGTAGACCACCACGCCTGTGTTGAACGGCATGCCCAGCACGTTGACAAACAGCAGTTCGAACCAGCCACCGACCTTGACGATGCCAGGCACGATGCCATAGAGGACGGCAGCTACGAGTGCTGCAGATATGATGAGCGCTACCAGAGAGCCGGCTGTTGTGGCGTTGGGACTACGCTTGTAGTAGTAGACCAGCACGATGGCAGGCAGACACAGCAGGTTGAGCAGGTGTACGCCGATGCTCAGTCCGGTGAGGTAGGCAATGAGCACCAGCCATCGGTCGCTATGAGGTTGGTCGGCACAGTCTTCCCATTTAAGGATGAGCCAGAACACGACGGCAGTGAAGAGCGATGAGAAGGCATAGACCTCACCCTCGACGGCACTGAACCAGAAGGTGTCGCTGAACGTGTATGCCAGTGCACCGACAACGCCACAGCCCATGACTGCAACGATATGTGCAGTGCTGATGTGCTGTTCGTCGCTGATGATCAGCTTGCGTGCCAAGTGTGTTATGGTCCAGAACAGGAAGAGGATGCACGCTCCACTCATCAGTGCACTCATGTAGTTCACCATCTTGGCAACCTGCGTGGTGTCTGATGCCAGTTGTGAAAAGAGATTGGCAACAAGCATGAAGAAGGGTGCGCCAGGGGGATGTCCTACTTCCAGCTTATATCCGGTGGTTATGAACTCCGGGCAATCCCAGAAGCTGGCTGTTGGCTCAATGGTCATGCAGTAGACGGTTGCAGCGATGAGGAACACCACCCAACCGACCACATTATTTACTGTCCTGTATTGTTTCATCGGGAGTGAATATCAAAAAAAACGTGCCGCAAAGTTAGTGCAAGTTAGGCACAGAACAAAATTTTAGGTGTTGGGTGATGGATGTTGGATGTTGGGTGTTCTATACTCGATGCCGTGGTCGACATAGGCGATGGCACGTGCCTGTGCCGTTATGGCATCGCGGTCATGACTGACGAGGATGATGGCACAGTGTCTGTTGATGTCGCGCAGCAAGGTCTGTAGGTAGTTTTGGAACTCGCGGTCGAGATATGTATTAGGCTCATCAAGGATAAGTAGTTCGGGACGGTCGATGATGGCACGTGCCAGCATGGCACGCTGCACCTGTCCTCCACTCAGCTCGCCTATGGGCTTTGATGCTATGCCGCTGATGCCGACACGTTGCATCACCTCGTCTGCCCGCGTGCGGTCTGCTGCCGAACGTCTGCCAATGAGATGTCCTCTGTCCTGCAACCCCGAGAGTACCACCTCACCAACGGTTATCGGGAACCGGCGGTCGACCATGTTTATCTGTGGCAAATAGCCGATGCGCAACGGACGCACGAAGCTGATGTTTCCGCTGTCGGGCTTCTTAAGGCCAAGGATGCAACGCATCAACGTTGTCTTGCCACCGCCATTGGGTCCTGTGATGCCAAGGAAGTCGTGCTGGGCAACGTCGAGATTAACGTCGCTAAACACCGTCTTACCTTCATAGGATGCACTAAGGCCGCGTATCTTCAGTATGATGTCGTCTGTCGTTTCCATTTGTTTCCGTCCTCCCTTCTCTCTTATTCTGCCTGCAGCGACTCGGCTATGTGCACCATCTCTGCCGACCAGTCGTAGGAGATGGGATTGATGTCTACAACCCGTGCACCTATCTGAGTTGCAATAGCTTCGGCGTTATGGCTGTCGAACTCAGGCTGTATGAAGACCACACGCACATGCTTCTTCATGCTGTCGTCGATGAGATCCTTCAGTCCTGCTGCCGACGGTTCCTTGCCATCTTTCTCTATCGGTATCTGTTCCAGCCCATACTCGGCTGCATAGTAGGTCAGTGCCGGATGGTAAATCACGAAAGCATGTGTTGTCTTGATGTCGGCAGTCTTCTGCCTGATTATGGAGTCGGTGCGGTCTATCTCCGCAAGCAGACGGTTGTAGCCTGCCGTGTATGTGCTGGCATTCCCTTCGTCGAGACCGACAAGGGCATTGAGTATGTTGCGTGACATGATGCGGGCATTGGTACACGAGCACCAGATGTGTGGGTCGATGCCTGCAGACTCATGGTGGTCGGCTATGAGGTCCATGCCATCAGACAGGTCAAAGAAGTGCGTGTCGGCAGCATTCTGTTGCAGTCGTTCCAGCCATGAGTGTTCGAAGCCAAGGTAACCGCCATTATAGAGATAGGCAACGCTACTGCCTAACCTCATCATCTGTCGTGGCGTAGGGTCGTAGGTCTCCGGATTGGAGCCACGTGGCACCATGCTCTCCACCTGCACAAGGTCTCCAGCTATCTGCTCTGTGAAATAGCGCACAGGCTCGATGGTGACCATCACGAGTGGCTTGTCGCCAACGGCATTGTCACCACTGTGTCCACCACAGCCACATAGCACCGTGCACAAGCACAGCAGCAATGTTGCATATCGGCTCATCAGTCCTATTCCTCTTGTCTTTAACATCTGTCTTTACTCAAAAAACTGCCATGAGTGTCAGCAACAGTATTATGTATCTCACCGCCTTGCCAGTCATCATAGACAGCACCGTCAGCGTCAGATTGCTGCGCATGAAGCCTAATGCTGCAGAGATTACACTGCCAATGATGGGCAGGAAGGCGAAGAAGCCCATTAGTGCGCCCTTATGTTGCAGGAAGTTGCGCATCTTCTCCACCTTCTCACGCTTCACATGGAAGTATTTCTCTATCCATTCCATCTTACCCAAGCAGCCCACACCATAGATAGTCATGCTGCCTATTGTATTTCCAAGAGTGGCAGAGATGAGACACAACACAGGGTCGAGTCCGACATATATAAGCCCGGCAAACACCAGTTCGGAACTGAAAGGAATGACACTCCCCGCTATGACGGCAGCGATGAACATACCCACATAGCCCCAATCAATCATCAACTCTACAAATGCATCCATACCATATTATATATGAATAGTGGCACCAACAGTACTGCCATGACAGTGAAAAACATATTCGACAACCGGCTGTTCCCCGAGACCATGAACCTGCCGCAAAGCATACTGGTGCACAACAACAGAATTGGCAACATTATGCCCGACAGTCTGGGCTGCAACAGCGTCAAGGCTATGGCAAACACGCCGGCTGCAGAGAAGAACTGCAAGTAGCAACGTTCCCGAATCTTGTCATCCAGAGATGCTGTCATGCAGTAGAACGAGCAGACTATGAACAACAGTGTGGCATATGCCCACAACGGCCATTGCGACAACAACACGTCGTAGCCGCCTGTCTCAAAGCTGAAGATGCCCTCAAGCGGACGTAGCAGAAGTCCGGTATCACCAATGAACACTGCATATGCTGCCAAGAGCCAATACGGTAACAGCCAGCCCAAGATCGATGCCAGGAAGCTCTTCAAGCCCATGAAGCGGAACAGCGATGCTCCGAACCAGAACAGAGGAACCAGCCAACTGAAGCACGGCACAAAGACAGAGCATAGTCCTATGGCGGCAAACGAGTGGAACACCCATGCCGGAGCATTGGAGCTCTCATAGCTCATGAACAGCGCATAGAGTGCAAGCAGGAAGCACAACGATGCCCATACGCCGGCAGACATACCGTGCAGCGGCACGTAGACAGCCAGCAACACGAAGAACACAGATGCCTGTATGAGCAGCTGCGGTCGGATGAGCAAGAACGTCCTATTGATGCCGACAAGCAGACAGCCCGCAACAAGATAGAGCAGGAGTGCCGTCAGTGTGCCGCCCATACCGTCTTGCGGCGACAGTTCGAACGCCATAAGCCAACCCGCGACAGTCACCAAGAGTGCTGTCACATACAGCGACCTGCCCGTGACGACCTTCTTCAAGAAACCGCGTGACTGCTGTTGCATGTGTCTCCTACAGGTCTGCCCCTATGTCACGACGACAGTATTTACCCTCAAACTTGACCAGTTCAGCTGCAGCGTAGCTCTGCTTCAAAGCATCGTCCTTAGAGGTTCCGTAGGAGCTTACGGCTATGACACGTCCGCCATTGGTGACGGCATGTCCATCCTTAACAGCCGTGCCCGAGTGGAATATCACACTGCCGGTAGCGGCTGCCTCGTCGAGTCCGTCTATGGCAAAGCCTTTCTTGTATGCTCCAGGATATCCTCCGCTGACCAGCATCACACAGGCCGCACTGCGCGGGTCTATCTCTAACGTCTTGTCCTTCAGGTTTCCATTGGCGACACCTTCAAACAGGTCTACGATGTCGCTCTTTATCCTCAGCATCACGCTCTCTGTCTCTGGGTCGCCCATACGCACGTTGTACTCGATGACATAAGGCTCGCCGTTGACGTTTATCAGTCCGAAGAAGATGAAGCCCTTGTACTGAATGTCCTCCTGCTCCAGTCCCTTCACTGTGGGTTCGATGATGCGTGTGCGCACCTTGTTCATGAATGTCTCGTCGGCAAACGGCACCGGTGACACGCTGCCCATACCGCCGGTGTTCAAGCCTGTATCGCCTTCACCGATGCGTTTGTAGTCCTTAGCCACAGGCAGCAGCTTATAGTCATGGCCGTCTGTGAGCACGAACACCGAGCACTCTATGCCCGAGAGGAACTCCTCGATGAGCACCGTAGAGCTGGCTTCGCCGAACATGCCGCCAATCATCTATGGTAGGTAGAATCAATACGCCCTTACCGGCACAGAGACCGTCGGCCTTGAGCACATATGGAGCATCGACCTTCTCAAGGAAGGCGAGACCTTCGTCGAGGTTGTCCTTGCTGACACTCATGTAGCGTGCTGTGGGGATGCCATGGCGGTGCATGAAGCCCTTGGCAAACTCCTTGCTGCCCTCGAGACGTGCGCCAGACTTCGACGGACCGATTACAGCGACGTGCTTCGTAGCCTCATCGTCTCTGATGTAGTCGTAGATGCCTTCCACCAACGGGTCTTCCGGTCCTACGACAATCATGTCGATGCCGTTCTCCAGCACGAATGCCTTGATGGCGATGAAGTCTGTAGCCTTGACAGGTACGTTCTCGCCGACCAGCGATGTTCCGGCATTGCCCGGAGCTATGTACAGCTTCTCAACCTGCTTGCTTTGGGCAATCTTCCATGCCAGTGCATGCTCGCGTCCACCCGAGCCTAATAACAATATCTTCGTCATAATGATGTCAATATATATATATGAGTAATGTCTATTAAAGGTTGTCGATGAAGTACTGCGCCATCTTCGTGTTGAGATGAATCTGGTCGCGTCCTGCCACACCATGCTGATGTCCCGGATAGAGGAACAGATCAGGATAGGTGCGTGCGTCGATGCATGCCTTCATGAAGCTCAGCGTGTGCTGCGGCACACATGTCTCATCCTGATAGCCGTGAATCATCAGCAGCTTGCCCTTGAGGTTGCCTGCAAGATTCTTGAGGTTGGTCTCCTTGTAGCCTTCGGGGTTGGTCTGCGGTGTGTCCATGTAGCGTTCGCCGTACATCACCTCATAGTAGCTCCAGTCTATCACCGGACCACCGGCTACACCGACCTTGAAGGTGTCCGGATAGCGCAACATCAGTGCTGTTGTCATGTGTCCGCCAAAGCTCCATCCATGCACGCCGATGCGGTTGCCGTCGATGTATGACAAGCTCTTCAGGAACTCAACGCCCTTGATCTGGTCCTTGCACTCCTCCACGCCGAGGTGACGGAACGTTGCACTCTCGAACTCAAAGCCACGGTTCTCACTGCCACGACCATCGATGGTGAACATCACATATCCCTGACCTGTCATGTAGATATCCCATGAGCGCAGCATGTAGCGGTAGCTGTTCTGTATCATGTGTGCGTGAGGTCCGCCATAGACGTAGACGATGACAGGATATTTCTTCGTCGGGTCGAAGTCGGCAGGCTTGGCAATGCGATACCAGAGGTCGGTCTTGCCGTCGGCAGCCTTGATGGTGCCTGTCTCTATCTGTGGCATCTGGAAATCCTTATACGGGTCTTCTGCCTCAAGCAGTGTCAGCGACTTGCCTTTGCCACGTGTGGGATGAACCTCGATGTTGCGCGGTACACTTGGTGTAGAATAGCGGTCGATGACATACGTGCCCGATGCCGACAGCGATGCGCTGTGCACGCCTTCGCTGTTGCCTATGGCTGTCGATGCCTTGCCGTCGATGCCGATGATGTAGATGTTAGTCTGCAGCGGTGATACCTCCGTCGAGGTGTAGACCACCTGCTTGCGGTCTTCATTGTAGCCCTCCACCGACTGCACTATCCACTCGCCACGCGTCAGCTGTTGTGTCGTCAGGTACTCCTTGTAATGCGAACCTATGGCTGTCGTCTGCTCCACTGGTGTCTGCAGCGGTGCGTTCAGGTCCATCACATACAGGTGGTTCCACCCGTCGCGCTGGCTCTGGTAGACGAACTTGCCATTGTCCCATGGCAGGAACTCTATGGGGTTCTGCGGCTCCACAAACTTGGGGTTTTCTTCCTCATAGAGTACATCTGTGAGCTTGCCCGTCGACGCCTCATAGCGACACAGCTTGGCATGGTTCTGGTCGCGGTTCAGCTCGATGAGGAACACGTAGCGACCATCGGGGCTCCAGCTTATGTTGGTGAAGTAGCGGTCTGTTGGGTCGCCTGCATCAAGATAAGTGGTTCTGCCTGTTGCCACGTCATACACACCTATGGTCACCTTGTGGCTGGTCATGCCTGCCATGGGATAGCGTACGGGAGTTGCCGTGGCTATTCGCGTGTCGATGTTGACCAGCGGATATTCTGTCACCATGCTCTCGTCCATGCGGTAGAACGCCAGCTGTGTGCCGTCGGGATTCCAGAATGTACCTTTGTTGATGCCAAACTCATTACGGTGCACGCTCTGTCCGCACACGATGCCTTCGGGCTCTGCTGTCACTGCCTTATCGTTGACCCACAGGTTGTTGCCTATGGTGTATGCCACGTTGGCCGATGCGCTGTTGAAGTCGGCATTGCGTGCTCCCTGCTGTACCGACTTGTGCTCGACGACGGTGCCTGCCTTCCAGTCCACCACACAGTAGTCTGCCGCACTGCGCACCAGTACCTTTGTCTCGCCTGGCCAGAGGAAGCGCAAGCTTGCCATGTTGGGCACACGCATCTGCTTGCCGGTCCCGCGCTGAAGGATGTCCTCAATCTGCTGGCGTGTCAGCAGCTGCCATTCCTGTCCGTTCTTGGGATTGACAGCTGTCACGTCGTCTGCCGATGGCTTTATCAGCGTATCACCCCACCACTGCAGGCCGTAGATGTCTTCGGTGAAGCGGTAGCTGGAGCCGCCCGACGACAGTTCGTCCAATGTGGGTTTCTTCAGTTGTTGTGCAGTAGCTCCCATGTTGCAGAGTGTCATCAGTGCCATCATCAGCAGCAGATGAACGTTCCTTTTAAGCTTCATTCTCGTTGTTACCATTGTTTGTCTCCGTATTTTGGTTCTTTGCGCGCTCTGCCCTTTCGCGGCGCTTGCGCTCTGGATAGCTCTCGGTGCGACGTTCGCCAAAGTTGCGATGCTCGCCGAAGCTGCGATGTTCGCCATAGCCACGTCTCTCGCCAGACTCGCGCTTATCTCCATACTTGCGTCCTTCACCGTACTTGCGTCCTTCACCGAACTTGCGTTTGTTCCCAAAGTCGCGCTTGTTCCCAAAGCCGCGCTTTTCACCAGACTCACTGTGGCTGCCGCGTCTCTCCTTGAAGTCGCGTCCTTCCTTGAAGTCATGCTTATCCTTGAAATCACGTCTCTCCTTGAAGTCACGTTTCTCTCCAGACTCTCGTCTGCCGCCAAAGCTACGGTGTTCGCCATGACTGCGTCTATCGTCATGGTCACCATCACGGTGTGGACGCGGCCTGCGTCCTTCGCTTCTGTCGTCTCTCTTGCTTCGTTCGCTCCTCTCGCCTCGTGCAGGCATCGTGCGTTGGCGTGCCGACTCCTTGTCGAGTGCATCGCCATCTTCGCGGAACTCGCGATACTTGCCATCAAAGATCTCATATTCACGGAACTGGCACTCCAGTTCGCCGTTGAAGACATCGATCTTCACCGTAGGCTTCAGCCCTATCTCATCGAAACATTCGTCGCGCATGCTCAGAACCCAAGCCTTGTTGCCAGTGAAGGCATGTTTCAGCCTTTCGCCGAGGGTATGGTACAGACCCAAGAGATTGTCTGTCGATATGCGTTCGCCATACGGCGGATTGGTTATCATCACTGCCGGCTCTGTGGGCTGCACGAAGTCCTTGAGGTCGCGCAGGTCGATCTCGATGTCGCGTGCCGTGCCCGATGACTTTATGTTGGCACGTGCCGTACCCACAGCCTTGGGGTCTTTGTCGTAGGCATATATCTTGTGAGTGAACTCACGCTCCTGACTGTCGTCGTTGTAGATTGACTCAAACAGACTGCTGTCGAAGTCGGGCCACTTCTCGAAGGCATAGTCCTGACGGAAGACACCCGGTGCGATGTTTCGTGCTATCAGTGCAGCCTCTATGGGTATGGTGCCGGAGCCACACATGGGGTCTATCAGGTCGCACTCACCATGCCATCCGCTCAACAGTATCAGACCAGCTGCCAGCACCTCATTGAGCGGAGCCTCCACAGTGCCCGTGCGATAGCCGCGACGATGCAATGACTCGCCGCTCGAGTCGAGCGACAGTATGCAGTCGGTGTCGCTGACGTGTATGTTCAGAAGCACGTCGGGGTTCTTCACGCTCACGCTCGGACGTCGGCCTGTCTTCTCGCGGAAGTAGTCGGCAATGGCATCCTTGACGCGGTAGGACACGAACATGCTGTGTCTGAACACCTCGCTGAAGACCACACTGTCTACGGCGAACGTCCTGCCTTCGCCTATGTACTGTTCCCACTCTATCGACTTCACCGCCTCATATACCTCGTCGGCGGTCTGTGCCTTGAACTCCTTTATGGGCTTAAGTACACGCACCGCTGTGCGCAATGCAAAGTTGGCTCGATAGAGCAATGCCTTGTCGCCGGTGAACGACACCATGCGGTTGCCTGTCTGTATGTTGTTGGCTCCTAACTCGGTAAGTTCTGCGGCCAGCACGCCCTCCAACCCTTTGAAGGTCTTGGCCACCATTTTGAATTCTTGTTCCATTTATGTGAGTGTGTCAAATATCTGACTGATGTATTTGATAACGTTGTTATGCGTGTTTGCGCTTTCCTCCCTTGCGTCCTTTCCCAGCCTGTGACTTTACGCGTAGGCTCGGACTCTCAGGCTGCCGTTGCTGTTGTGGCACGTTGCCGCCCTTGTTGTCGTCGGCAATGGCAAAGTCGAGCTGTTTCTTGGCGAGGTTGGCGTTCGCCACACTGACGCGCATCGGGTCACCAAGGCTGTAGACATGGTGATGACGTCGTCCGCGCAGACAGTAGTTCTTCTCATCAAACTCGTAGAAGTCGTCGTCGAGGTCGCGCATAGGCACCAAGCCCTCGCACTTGTTGTCGTTCAGCTCTACGTAGAGACCCCACTCGCAGACACCGGATATGATGCCGTCGAACACCTGTCCCACGCGGTCCTGCATGAACTCCACCTGCTTGTACTTCACAGATGCACGTTCGGCGTTGGCTGCTGTCTCCTCCATGGAGCTGGCGTGCTCGCACATACCCTCATACTTCTGAGCATTGGCACTGCGTCCGCCTTCGTCGATGTATTTCGTAAGCAGGCGGTGTACCATCATGTCTGGGTAGCGGCGTATGGGTGAGGTGAAGTGTGTGTAGTAGTCGAATGCCAGTCCGTAGTGACCGATGTTGTGTACTGAGTAGTATGCCTTCATCATAGACCGTATGGAGATGGTCTCGATGAGATTCTCCTCCTTCTTGCCCTTCACGTCGGCAAGCAGGGCGTTGAAGCCCTTGGATAGGTCGGTCTTGGAGCCTTGTGTCTTGAGCTTGTAGCCGAAGCGCGAGATGAACTGCGACAGGTTGTCGAGCTTGTCGGGATCGGGCAGGTCATGCACACGGTAGACAAAGGTCTTGGCCTTCTTGCCCTTGGCCACACGTCCTATGTGTTCTGCCACGGTACGGTTGGCGAGCAGCATGAACTCCTCGATGAGCTTGTTGGCATCTTTCGACACCTTGAAGTAAACGCCTAAAGGCTTGCCGTCGGCGTCGAGTTGGAACTTCACCTCATAGCGGTCGAAGCTGATGGCACCGTTGTCGAAACGGCGTTGGCGTAGCACCTTTGCCATCTTGTCGAGCACAAGTATCTCCTTGGCATAGGGGCCCTGACCGCTCTCTATGATTTGCTGCACCTGTTCGTAGGTGAAGCGACGGTCGGACTTGATGACGGTATGCACGATGCGGTAGTCGCGTACCTCAGCATCATCGGTCAGCTTGAACACCACCGAATATGCCAGCTTCTCCTCGTCAGGCCGTAACGAGCAGAGGAAGTTGCAGAGTTTCTCGGGCAGCATGGGCACAGTGCGGTCTACGAGGTAGACCGATGTAGAACGCTTGAGAGCCTCCTTGTCGATGACGGAGCCTTCCTTGATGTAATGTGTCACGTCGGCTATATGCACGCCCACTTCCCACAGTCCGTCCTCCAACCGGCGTATCGACAGTGCGTCGTCGAAGTCCTTTGCATCGTCGGGGTCACAGGTGAAAGTCAGCACCCCACGAAAGTCCTCGCGGCGTGCTATCTCCTCAGGCGTGATGTCCGCACTGATTTTCTCTGCTGCATCCTCAACATTCTTGGGATAGGTATATGGCAGTCCGAACTCAGCAAGTATGGCATGCATCTCGGTGTTGTTCTCACCACCATGTCCGAGCACATCCACTACTTCACCTATCGGGTTCTTTGCCTCGCTGGGCCATTCCACTATTCGCACCACTGCCTTGTCGCCATCCTGTCCGCCCTTGAGTTTGTCGCGGGGGATGAAGATGTCATTGGCAAGCGTGCGACTCTCGGTGACGAGGAAAGCATACTGCTTCGACACGTCGAGCGTCCCTACGTAGGTGTCGTTGCCGCGTTCAACTATCTCGGTAACCTCACCCTCGGGCGAGTGTCCATGACGACGTGCGAAGAACATCACCTTCACCTTGTCGCCGTCCATGGCATGTGCCGAATTGCGCTCGGCAATCATTATTGGGTCACTGCCATCGTCGGGGCTGAAGGTGTTCTTGCCATTGCTCTTGCGATGGAACACGCCTGTCATCTCCATGCCGCGCGTGTTCAGCTTGAAGCGGTTGCTGCCTGCCGTAGTCAGGAAGCCGTCGTCGACGCCCTCCAACAGTATGTCCATGCACAGCATCTTCAGCGGATGCGTGGTCAGGTGCAGCAACTCATATATCTTCTTTGGGGAATAGACATCCGAAGGGCTCGACCGGAACAGGTCGATTACTATTCCGGCAAGTTCCTTCTTGCTCATCTTCTTACCGGCCTTCTTTTCTCTCGTACTCATATATTATATATGTATGGTCTCACTCTCTTGCGACGTGCAGGAGCACCCGCGTGCAAAGTTACGATTTTTGGACAATTTATGGAACAGTTTGTCCGTAATGTGGCTCTCTTCATGCAGGCACATCTGCGAGTCTGCTCAAAAGTATTTACCAACTGTTTACCGTCCGTTAACCAAACGCTCACTAATGCCCATTTTGTAATTATAAACGTCCACTTGTAATTACTTCCGTTCACTAAATCCGTGTTTGCCCTTTGAGGCACCCTAAGGATGGGCATTCACTCGACCATAGA
>CAVHJI010000040.1:0-5679 GCA_963636255.1 Bacteroidaceae bacterium
CGCATCATTCGAGAGATTCATGCGCATCACTCGAGCAATTCATGCGCATCAACAGAATCAATAATGCGCATTATCGGAGCAAATAATGCGCATTATCGGGAATTTAATGTGGTAAGGTCCGAACGATTCTCTTGTCCTGTGGCGCGTATGCCTCTCCGAGGGTGCGCCGCGCACTCCTCGGAGAGGCACACGCATGAAGGATATGATTTGAAACGCTACAGATTTGTTAACAGCAAATAACACAGTTCTGATTAAACTTGGACATGACTACCTTTGTCCAAAGAAACGAAGTTTAACAACACAGAAGTACGGTTATGAAAGGAAACAGATTTTCAATGGTATTAGTTTTTTCTTTGCTCTCAGCAGGTACAACGCTGACGGCACAGAACACCAACGACAAGACACCGTTCAGTGAGACACAAGCCCTGCGCATGGCAGAGGATATGGGACTGGACGACAAGACATCGAAGGACTTCAAGGAGCTGTTCGGCAAGTATGCCGAGGAGATGGAGAAGGCAAGAGGACAGAACTTCCAAGCCGACAAGGACAATAGACACGAACAAAAGCCACTGACCGATGCCGAGATAGACAAGATGATGGAGCAGAGCATCGAGCAGCAAAAGAAGACGGCTGAGATAAAGGAGAAGTACTTCAAGGAGTTCAGAAAGATTCTGACAGCACGGCAGACAGCCCGCGTGCTGAACATGGACAGACACAGAGGTGGTCGTCACATTGGCTTCAGAGGAGACCGATTCGGAGATGACAGCAACCTGAAGCGTCCTGACTGGAACACTTTAAAGGACAGACGCGTGCGGGATGCCGCATCCGACAAGAAGGACTGAGACAGAATTGATAGATTGATTTAAGGTTGTTAATGAGAACAAATTAGTTCAGCGTATTCCCCATAATACGCAAAAGAGGATGGCTACTGTGAAGCAGTCATCCTCTCTTTTTTTGTTGTTTGCGCCCTTTACAGGGCACATGCATGCGTCGTCAGATCTTCACGACACCGCTGAAGCCCATGAATGCCATTGCAAGCATGCCGGCAACGACAAGTGCAATAGGTGTGCCCTGCATGCCCTTGGGTATGTTGACAAGGCTCAGCTGCTCGCGAATGCCTGCAAAGATTACCAATGCCAGTCCGAAGCCCACTGCTGTGGAGAAAGCATAGACGGTGCCTGTGAGCAGGTCATAGTCCTTCTGGATTACCGAGATGGCAACACCCAGCACACAGCAGTTGGTGGTGATGAGCGGCAAGAAGACGCCCAGTGCCTGATAGAGTGCCGGAGACACTTTCTTGAGCACAATCTCGAGCATCTGCACCAAGGCAGCGATGACAAGGATGAAGGCAATGGTCTGCAGATACTGGAGTCCGAGCGTGTCGAGCACATACTTCTGGAGTATGAAGGTGACGATGCTTGACATTGTGAGGACAAAGGTCACAGCTGCGCCCATGCCCAATGCCGTGTCGATCTTCTTTGATACGCCGAGGAACGGACAGATGCCGAGGAACTGCGAGAAGACCACGTTGTTGACGAATATCGCCGATATGAATATCAATATAAGTTCCATATTATTCTGTTTGTATTAAGATTGAACGTCAAATCTCATTGTTCCCTTTCATGCCTTCGACTTCTTCAGTCGGTTTACACCGGCGATGAGGAATCCCAAGGCAATGAATGCACCCGGTGCGAGCACGAAGAGTAGCATGCCATAGTCCTCGGGGAAGATGGCGATGTTGAATATCTTGCCCGTACCGAGCAACTCGCGTATGGAACCGAGTATCGTCAGAGCCACGGTGAAGCCCAAGCCTATTCCCAGTCCATCGAAGAACGATGGCAGCGGTCCATGCTTCGAGGCAAAGGCTTCGGCACGTCCCAGCAGGATGCAGTTGACGACAATCAGCGGGATGAATAGTCCCAGGGTCTTGTAGAGTCCGGGGACATAAGCCTGCATGACCATCTGCAGCAGCGTCACAAACGATGCAATGATGACCACGAATGCAGGAATGCGCACCATGTCGGGTATCAGGTTCTTCACCGCAGCAATCACGGTGTTGGAGCATATCAGCACAAAGGCTGTTGCCAAGCCCATCGACATTCCGTTGATGGCACTCGATGTCGTTCCGAGCGTGGGACACATGCCAAGCATCAGCACGAATGTGGGGTTCTCTGCGATGAGACCGTTAAGGAATACTTTCAAATTGTTCATTTCTTCTCCCCTCCCTTTATTTGTTTACCGATTTGCCGCTCTGCTGCTGCGAAGCACCTGATGTTGCATCGGCAGTCTTGCCATCGAACACGGCATAAGCTGCATTCACCGCGCTAAGGAAAGCTCTTGAGGTGATGGTCGATGCTGTTATGGCATCGATGTCGCCGCCATCCTTGGAAACGGTAAGGTTGTCTTTGCCAGGGTTCTTGCCTGTGATGTCGCCCTTGGCACCTTTCTTGAACCACAGTCCTGCCTTATCTCCCAAGCCCGGAGTCTCCGAGTGACTGAGGATAGAGTAGTCGGTGATGTTGCCGTCCTTGTCGAAGCCGATGAGGATGGTCAGCTCACCGCCGAAGCCCATTGCAGACGACTGCACGGCTGCACCTATGAACTCACCGCCCTTGGATGCAGGATAGACAACGTAATCGGCGCCATTGGAATTGACGGTCTTCTGCTCTGCTATGGGGTCGTTGTCGAACCCCTGAATGACTTCACTCACTGCATCGCTCAGTGTCTTTGCACTTGCAGCGGCAATGGGAGCCTTGGTAAGCTCGTTGACAAAAGCCAGTATGCCTACGGTGATGACTGTAATGCCCGTGAGCACCAGCACCATATTCTTTAGTGACGATTCTAACTTCTTCATTTCTTTACTGCTTTTACTGCTCTGCTGCTGAAACGCTGCGGTTTGATGTAGATGTTGATGAGAGGCACAAAGGCGTTCATGATGAGAATGGCGAACGACATGCCTTCAGGATAGGATCCGAACAGACGGATGATGACGGTTATGAGTCCTATGCAGACACCATATACAATCTGTCCGCGATGGGTCATCGGTGATGTCACATAGTCTGTTGCCATGAAGATGGCACCGAGCATCAGACCACCGGTGAAGAGTTGTGTTACGGGTGACGGATATACCGTTGGGTTAGCAAGATACATTATTCCGCCAAAGACAAACACCGTGGCAATGATGGCAACGGGAATGTGCCATGTGATAATCTTCTTCCAAATCATGAATGCTCCGCCAAGCAGCAGTGCCAATGCACTGATTTCGCCTAACGAGCCACCGAGATTACTGCCGATGAGCATCTCAAGCGATTCAGGCAGTTGGTCGAGCGAAGCACCTGGAGCACCGTTGATGACACCCTTGATGATGCCAAGCGGCGTAGCGGCCGTCGTTGCATCGGTATAGGCAAGGAGCTGACCGGGCACAGGCCATGTGGTCATCTGTGCAGGGAATGATATGAGCAGGAACACACGTCCAGCCAGTGCAGGATTGAACGGATTGTTGCCCAGACCGCCAAACGGCATCTTTGCCACACCTATGGCGAAGAGTGCACCAAGGATGACAATCCAAATGGGCAGATTCGACGGTAGGTTGAATGCCAACAGTACACCGGTGATGGCAGCAGAGCCGTCGGTGATGCTTGTTGTCGGCCGTTTCATTATGAACTTGCCTATTGCCCACTCAAACAGAAGGCATGCCAGGACCGAAGTAAGGGTTACTATCAATGCTCCCAGACCGAAGAAGCACAGCGATACGATGAATGCCGGAATGAGGGCAATCAGCACGCCATACATATTTTTCTTTATGCTGTCGTCGGCATGGTCGTGGGGCGAAGGCGACACTAACAATTTATTTTCCATCTCTTCGTCTGTTTATTTTATTTCTTTGCATTGCGGGCACGTATTATCGCTCCCACCTTTGCCTTGCCGAGTGCAATGTAGTCGAGCAACGGACGGTTGGCAGGACAAGTGAACTGGCATGCGCCGCAACTCAAGCAGTCCATCACGTCTTCTTTCTCAAGTCTTCCGAACTCACCGTGCTCGGCGAGCTGAGCCATCAGGTAGGGTTCCAGTCCCATAGGGCATGCGCTGACGCACTTGGCACAACGTATGCAGGGATGGGCCTCGCCACGTTTGGCATCTTTCTGGTTCATTATCGTGATGCCCGATGTTCCCTTGGCTGTCGGCACATCGGTGTTGACCAGTGCCTTTCCCATCATTGGACCGCCGCTGATGATCTTACCAGTGTCTTCAGGCAGTCCGCCACAAGCATCGATGAGTTGCTGTACCGGTGTGCCTATGCGTGCCAGGAAGTTACCTGGGTTCTTGACAGACTTGCCGGTGACAGTTACCACGCGCTCGAACAGAGGCTTGTTCTTCTGCACTGCCTCATACACAGCGTATGCGGTACCTACATTCTGAACCAATGCACCTGTGGATATTGGGAGTGCACCACTACCTACGTAGCGTCCGGTGATGGCTTGTATGAGTTGCTTCTCACCACCCTGCGGATATTTCATCTTCAGTGGCACCACCTCAATGCCGCTGAACGATTTGGCAGCTTTCTTCAACGCCTCTATGGCATCGGGCTTGTTGTTCTCGACACCTATATAAGCCTTGTTGACCTTGATGGCTTTCATGAGGATGGTGATGCCCACCATTATCTCTTCCGGATGTGTCAGCATGAGGCTGTGGTCGGCTGTAAGGTAAGGTTCGCATTCTGCACCGTTTATGACAACGCACTCGGGCTTGAATGCAGGAGGAGGTGTCAGCTTGACCTGTGTGGGGAAGCAAGCACCACCCATGCCGACGATGCCCATGTCGGCTATCTTCTTTACTATCTCTTCAGAGCTGAGGTTGCACTCGCGCACGATGGTATCGGTGCGGTCGATGCTCTCTTCCCACTCATCACCTGTTACGTCGATGATTACCGCTGGTTTGGGATAGCCGCTAGCGTCAATCACATTGTCTATCTTTGCCACCTTGCCGCTGACAGACGAGTGTATAGCTGCCGAGACGAAGCCGCCCGGCTCGGCAATCTTCTGTCCAACCTTCACCATATCTCCCTTTGCCACTATGGGCTTGGCTGGAGCTCCGATGTGCTGCCCAAGCAGTATGTATGCCTTCTTGGGTATTTCGGCAGTCACAATCGGTTGCCCTGCTGAAAGTTTATTTCCGTGTGGATGAATTCCACCGATTGAAAAAGTCTTCAACATATGCTGATTCTGAAACTTATGCTTTGTCTTTGTCTGTGAAAATTATTGTATTGTTGCCCTCTGCCGCCTTGTCATCCTTTACAGGTGCACTGGCTGCCGGCTTTGCATCTGCAACAGCTGCAGTTGCTGCGGCAGGTTTGGGTTCTGGCTTGGGTGCAGGCTTTGCCGGAGTCGGGAAGTTGACATCGATGATTGTCTTGTCAGGACATTCCGTGACGCACGAACGACACATCTTGCACTTCTTGAAGTCGATGTACGAGAGGTTGTTCACGATGGTGATGGCATCAAACTTACAAGCCTTCTGGCACTTGCCGCATCCTATGCAGCTAACGGCACAAGCCTTCTTTGCCACAGCTCCCTTGTCTTTGTTGACACAGCTGACGTACACACGACGGCCGCGCTTGCCTTTGTAGCGCAGCTCGATGATGCTCTTTGGACAAGCCTTGGTACATGCTCCACATGCCGT
>CAVHJI010000040.1:5689-10234 GCA_963636255.1 Bacteroidaceae bacterium
CATGCCGTACACTTGTCTTCGTCCACCTCAGGCAGCCCGGTCTCGGGATTCATGTGAATGGCATCAAACTTGCAAGCACGTGTACAGTCGCCACAACCCAGACAGCCATAGCTGCAACCAGTCTCACCTCCATACAGCTGTGCAGCAATGGCACAGGTCTTGACACCATCATAACTGTTCAGATGTGGACGGTTGGTACACGATCCATTGCATCTTACCACGGCAATCATTGGCTCGGAAGCCTCAGCCGTAAGCCCCATGAGTCCGGCAACCTTGTCCATGACCGGCTGTCCACCCACAGGACAGAACTTTCCTTCCAAAGAACCCGACTCGACAATGGCAGATGCCATTGCACTGCAACCAGGGAAGCCGCAGCCTCCACAGTTAGCTCCAGGAAGAACTTCGGTGACCTGCGCAATGCGCGGGTCTTCATGTACAGCAAATTTCTTCGAGGTGACATAGAGCACTAAAGCCAATACCAGTGCTATCACTCCGAGAGAAACCACTGCAATCATAATTACGTTCATAGTAAAAGACGATATATATATTAGGATTTTACTTCTTCAAGATTTATTCTGTTCGCTCCCCTACCTCACCCTTTGGCATCACAAGGAAACTGAACTTGCGCTTCAGCTTATCCTTATTTATATAAAGGAGACTGTAATAGGGAACGAGCATCACGAATGCACCCAATGCAATGAGCGGTTCGCTGAGATTGAGACGGCTAAAGACAAGAAGTGACACCACCATCACCAGAAATGGGATGACGATGCCATACCAAACAGCACTGCGCCCCATGCTGTCAGCACCAACAAGCCACACCTCATCGCCCGGCTTGTAGCACTGTGCGGCAGACGGCACATTGTCTACTTCGATGATTTTCTCTTCTGATCCAACAGTGGAGCAGTGTTCCTTGACACTGCAAGAGGCACACGACGATGCCTTCATTATCTTCACGCTCAAACTTGAGACGCCGATATTCTGCACCACACCCCTGTATCTGACTTCTTCATTAGCCATTTTGCAAACTCCACATTACAATTGGCACAAAAGTAAGTACATTTATTATAATCGGCAAACTTATACAATAAAAATTTACCATTTGTAGTTAATACCAAAGCTCAGCAACTCGCTCAACTGGAAATGGCTTTTTCCACTGATAGGCGCGGCACTGTCGTCATAGCGGGCATGCACATAAAGTTTGGTGGAGAGATAGCGGTTGAGCGTCATGTTAAGCGTATTTTCCCACTCGATGCGCACCCAGTCATAGCTAGTCAGATAGTCCAGACGCGAGTCAAAGGTTATGTTCTTGGTAATCTGCCACTGCAATGTCGGCTGTACCTGCGAACCAAGGTTGTGCTTCACTTTCTGACCTTCGCTGAGTCCGTATGTCGTCTCATCGACATTCTTGTCGCCGACATACCTCATGGTCCAGTTCAATGGAGCAAGGAACAGAGAGAAGGTGAAACGGTTCTCGCTCTTGCGTTTGTAGTCAAGACCGACAGCCACCGTCAGGTCGGCAGGAGCAAAGAACGACGATATCAGTGCTGGATTGTTTGACTTGTATCCATGGACGAACTGCGTCTTGAACTCGGCAGAGATGGTGTAGTACCAGTATTTCGATGCCTGCACACCCAACTTGCTATATATGCGCAGCTGGTCTGTGTTGGTCAGATAGTCGTGCACGGTGTCCGACGGTGTCGATGCCAGACCCAGCTTTGCATCGAGCAAGCTCTCCCATTGCACTTTCTTATGATCGTTATAGATTGCAGAGACTTGGAACGTAGCCAACATGGAGTTGCTGCTCTCACCGCCCTTATACCAGTTGTCGGAAAGATAGAGTTGCGACAGTTGCAGCGAACCGTTGCCATTCAAGGTCCACCAGTTAGGCTTCTTTATGTCCACTTGTGCAGGCTCGTCAATGACAGGTGCAGGCTCCAGATCCAACTTTTGTTCCATCTTGTTGCGTGCAATGCGTTGTGCAGTCCTCTCCTCAGCCTTCAGGTCTTCGGTGAATTCCGGAATGGCATCAAGCTCATCCTGCGTGAAGACCACCATATCCGGACGACTCAGGTAGACGCTCATGAGAGCATTGTCGACCTGCTTCTGCACATCTGCGTTGTCGCCAGCAAAGTGTAGCGTCTTGACGGGTGTGGTGTACAACGTGTCGTTTATCATCACACAGACATTGTCCTTTGGCGGACATCCCAACTGAGCGATAGGATCAGACGGTTTGTCGATGACAGAACTTTGCCCTATGGCAGAGCGATAGTAGGTCAGCGGGACAAACAGCCTATAGTATTGCGGATTGGTAGAGATATATCGCTGCGGTGTCGTAGGGTCGTTCAGATAATCCAGCTCACCTATCAGGCGCTCGTGCAATATCGACACAGTGTCGAGCACGAAGTTGTTGTTTCTGTCGAATGGCACCAGCTTCAGCACGAAGTAGTTCCCCATCAGCCCCTGTAGTTTCTCTTTAGGCGTAGCGGAAGAGCGGGTTGTCACGACTTGTTGCGTCATAGCACTGGCCGTTGTCGGTACAGATGTCCGTGCCAATACAGGCATGGCAGAGCAGACGAAGGCAGCAACGGCTGCTATATATATAATAAGGTGTAGTCTCCTCATATCACACATTGATATTAACAGGTTAAGAGCGAACCAGATTTTTTCTTTCCGCAAAAATATTACAAATCCATCTATGCAGCAAGGAGATTGAAAATTTTCAGTCGCCATTGGCTTAACAGTGGTTTTTTGCCTACTTTTGCACTTTGATGTTTTCAATTGTAAAATAACCTATAAAAACAGTATTACTGTGAGCGAAACAAAATATATCTTCGTCACTGGTGGCGTTGCCTCCTCATTAGGCAAAGGCATCATCTCCTCATCTATTGGCAAACTTCTACAGGCCAGAGGTTTCAGGGTAACAATCAAGAAGTTCGACCCCTATCTGAACATAGACCCCGGCACGCTGTCGCCCTACGAGCATGGAGAGTGCTACGTCACAGCCGACGGCACCGAGACCGACCTTGACTTGGGACACTACGAGCGTTTCCTGCAGATCCATACATCGAAGGCAAACAACTTCACCACTGGCAAGATCTATAAGGCAGTAATCGACAAGGAGCGCCGTGGCGACTATCTGGGACGTACAGTGCAGGTCATACCTCACGTCACCGATGAGATCAAACGCTCCATACGCATGAAGGACGGCAAGGAGTATGACTTCATAATCTGCGAGATTGGCGGCGTGTGCGGCGACATAGAGTCACTGCCCTTCCTCGAAGCTATCCGACAGATAAAGTGGGAGCTGGGACGCAATGCCCTCAACGTGCACCTCACCTACGTGCCCTATCTTGCTGCAGCCGGCGAGCTTAAGTCGAAGCCCACACAACATTCGGTCAAAGAATTGCAGAGTGTCGGCATACAGCCCGACATCATCGTGCTCCGCACCGAACATCCCATTAATTCCAGCGTGCGCCGTAAGGTGTCACAGTTCTGCAATGTCGACGAGAGCTCCGTCATCGAGAGCCTCGATGCACCGAGCATCTATGAGGTGCCTATGCAGATGCATGCACAGCATGTCGACGAGACCATCCTGAACAAGATGGGCGTACCTTTCAGCGGCGAGCCCGAACTTGACTCATGGAAAGCATTCCTGAAACGACGCATCAAGGCAGAGGAAAGCCCAGCACTGCACATCGCACTCGTGGGCAAGTATGACCTGCAGGATGCCTACAAGTCCATACGCGAAGCACTGTCGCAGGCAGGGACATACAACGACCGCAAGGTCAAGGTCGACTTCATCAACAGCGAACGTCTCGATGAGAACAATGTTGCAGAGCGTCTGCACGGCAAGGCAGGTATCCTCATCGGTCCCGGCTTTGGCGACCGCGGCATACCTGGAAAGATCATTGCCGTACGCTATGCACGCGAGAACAATATTCCGTGCTTCGGCATCTGTCTGGGCATGCAGATGATGGTGGTGGAGTTCGCACGCGACGTGCTGGGCTACAGCGATGCCAACAGTAGCGAGATGGACAGCAAGACTTCACACAACGTAATCGACCTCATGGAGGAGCAGAAGGCTGTTACCAATATGGGCGGCACCATGCGTCTTGGTGCATACGAGTGCAAGATCCGCAAGGGCTCGCGTGCCTATGAGGCCTATGGGAAGGAGAAGGTGCAGGAGCGCCATCGCCACCGCTATGAATTCAACAACGACTACAAGCAGCAATACGAAGATGCAGGCATGCAGTGCACCGGCACTAATCCCGAGTCGGGACTGGTTGAGATTGTCGAGATACCACAGCTGAGCTGGTTCATCGGCACACAGTTCCATCCGGAATATAGCAGTACGGTGCTTGGTCCCCACCCTCTGTTCCTGTCGTTTGTAAAGGCAGCCATTGCCAACGAAGCAAAGGGCAACGGAGCCGCCAAGTGAGGACTGGTAGCTTGTGTGTCCCCACATACATGTGAGTCCACAGACCAATGATTCGTCACAACAACACGAAAAAAACGTAAAAGAGTAAAGAAGAAACAAAATGG
>CAVHJI010000040.1:10302-14948 GCA_963636255.1 Bacteroidaceae bacterium
TCATTGCCTTGGTGCTGATAGTGTTTACCTTCCTGAGCCGCCCCAGTCAGGAGCAGTTAGAGGCACAGCAACGTTACTACGACTCCATAGCGCAGGTGGAACAGCGCAATGCCGACCTGAAGGCGAAAGCCGAGGCAACCCTTGCCAACGAACGCGCAGCCGATGTACGCCATGACTCCACATCACTGTTCTTCGGTGCGACGACTGGCAGCGAGAGCCATGTCACCATCGAGAACGACGTGCTTGCACTTACGCTGAGCACCAAAGGCGGTACTCCTTGTCAGGCAGTACTGAAAGACTATAAGGAACAGGACAAGACCACACCCGTGAGCTTGTTCGAGGGCGAAGATGCGTCGCTGAACTTCCTCATGTACAACGCAAGCGACATCTTCCAGACCACCGACTACTACTTCACGCCAGTGCAGCAGTCCGACAGTTCGGTGACCATGCGTCTCTCTGCCGATGCATCCAGCTATGTGGACTTCACCTACACCCTGTCGGGCTCGGATTCCTATCTCGTCAGTCTTGACATACGCGCTGTAGGCATGGACGGCAAGCTGGCACGCAGCAACGATCACATAGACATAGAATGGAACGAGCGTGCACGCCAGATAGAGAAGGGTTATACCTACGAAAATCGCTTGGCAGAGCTGACATACATGACCGAGGAAGACGGCATCGACAATCTGTCCGCTTCGAGCAACGAGGATAGCGAGGAGATAGAGTATCCCGTCACATGGGTTGCCTTCAAGAACCAGTTCTTCTCTGCTGTCATGATCAGCGATGACGGCTTCCGCGACACCAAGGTCACTTCTACACTGGAGCAACGCGGCAGTGGATACATCAAGAGCTATTCGTCAGAGATGAATGCCGTCTTCGACCCCACTGGATCCCAGCCGACGAAATTGCACATGTACTATGGCCCCAACCACTACAAGATACTGTCAGCACTCGACGATGGCAGCCACAACGACTGGGACTTGAATCGTCTGGTCTATCTGGGTTGGCCTGTCGTGCGTTGGATCAACCAGTTCTTCACCATCAACGTGTTCGACTGGCTCTCGCGTCTTGGCATGGGCATGGGACTGGTACTGCTGTTCATGACGCTCATCGTCAAGGCTGTCGTCTTCCCTGCCACATGGAAGACCTACATATCAAGTGCCAAGATGAGGGCTCTGAAGCCTAAGGTCGACGAGATAAACCAGAAGTATCCCAACGATGCCGATGCCATGAAGAAGCAGCAGGAGATAATGACACTCTACAGCCAGTATCGCGTCAGTCCCATGGGCGGCTGTCTGCCTATGCTCATCCAGTTCCCCATACTCATGGCGTTGTTCCTCTTTGTGCCGAGTGCCATAGAGTTGCGCCAGCAGAGCTTCCTCTGGGCAGACGACCTCAGCACCTACGATGCCATCGTGACATTCCCGTTCAACATACCGTTCCTCGGCAATCACCTGAGCCTCTTCTGTCTGCTCATGACCGTCACCAACCTTATGTACATGACGTACACCATGAAGATGCAGGACACCGGGGCAAACCCGCAGATGGCAGCCATGAAGTGGGTAAACTACCTCATGCCTGTAATCTTCCTGTTCGTCCTCAACGACTACCCCGCCGGACTGAACTACTACTACTTCCTCAGCACGCTCATCAGTGTTGTGACCATGATTGTCATGCGCCGTTGCACCGACGATGCAAAGCTCTTGGCACAGCTCGAGGCAAACAAGAAGACGGCAAAGGAGATGAGCAAGACAGGCTTCGCCGCACGCCTTGAGGCCATGCAGAAGCAGCAGGAAGAGCTCAGACGACGTCAGCAGCAGAGCGGACGCAAGTAAGCAACCACCGTAACAGATACTGCCGATGGACAGCAACAAGCAGCGTCACATAGTGTTTGTGGTCAACCCCACCTCCGGCACACAGGGCAAAGACTCTGTGTTGCAGGCGGTGCATGAGGGCATTGACCGACGGAAATACACCTTCGAGATACGCGAGACCGAATATGCAGGCCATGCCACGGAGATAGCGGCACAGTGCGCAGCCGATGGCGTGTTTGCCGTAGTTGCCGTTGGCGGTGATGGCACGGTCAATGAGACGGCACGGTCGCTGGTCCATACCGGCACGGCTCTTGGCATCATTCCCTGTGGCTCCGGCAACGGACTGGCACGACATCTGCAGATAGGCATGAGCACACGCAAAGCCATCGACACCATCAACGAGGGACAGATAGACAACATCGACTATGGGCGCATCAACGACCATGACTTCTTCGTCACATGTGGCGTTGGCTTTGATGCCTTTATCAGCCTCAAGTTCGCACAGGCAGGCAAGCGAGGTCCACTGACATACGTCGAACAGGCACTCAAGCAAAGCCTCAACTACAAGCCCGAGACCTACGAGCTCACCATCGACGGCAACACCGAGCACTACAAGGCATTTCTCATCGCCTGTGGCAATGCGGCACAGTATGGCAACAATGCCTACATAACCCCCAAAGCCACACTGACCGACGGACTGCTCGATGTCACCGTGCTCCAACCGTTCACACTGCTCGACGTGCCTGAGCTGGCAGTGCAGCTCTTCACCAAGACCATCGACCAGAACAGCCACATCAAAACCTTGCGCTGCAAGAGTCTGCACATAGCCCGACAGACAGAAGGCGTGGTGCACTACGACGGCGAACCCGTGATGACAGGCAGCGACATCACCATCAGCATAGTGCCGGCAGGACTGCGCGTCATAGTTCCCAACGAGACAAAAGGCCCCAACATGCTGGAGCGTGCACAGGAGGTCATCAGCGGACTGCGACAAGTCAACGAAGAGTTCTTCGACGGCATACGCAACAGCGACATCATCGGCATAGGCAAGAGGCAGAGCAAGCGCACCAAGCAGTGAAGCCTTCAAGGGGAAGCCTCCTTGCACATACCCTCATCCTGCACACGTCAAAGACTGTCGCGCAGTCTTGCCTCTTACGCCGAAAAGCGCTATCTTCGCACCACATATAATCCATTCCACAATGAGGAAAGCACTGTTCACAGCAATCATTGCACTGGCGACTACACTTGCAGCCGTGGCACAAGGCCATGACTTCGGCATGTGGTACGAGTTGGGCATGGAGAAGCGCTTCGACAGTCGCTGGACAGCCACCATCGTCGGAGAGCTTAGACTCATCGACAATCTGCATAAAATCAACCGTTGGACCATCAAGCCCAGTGCCACCTATCGCCTGCAGCCTTGGCTGACAGCAACTGTAGGCTACGAACTGTTCCTCATAAAGTCCTACTCGTTGACCTCCGACGGCTCCTACAGCAAGCGGGGCAACTACACACAACATCAGATCAACGCAGCCATACAAGCAAGCTACACGATTGGCCCTGTACGTCTCTCTCTGCGCGAACGCTGGCAATACGACTACCGTCCGCAGCAGACCAACAGCCAACGCTACGACTACAACACCGAGAGTTGGGACGGAGAGGAACACATCTACCACGGCAACGCAAGCCACATGCTGCGTTCACGTCTGCAGATTGACCACAACATCACCTCCCTGCGTCTGCGTCCCTACGCCAGCATAGAGCTGTTCAACGCATGGAACATACAAAAGGCGCGCTACACCGTTGGCCTTAACTGGAACGCCACAAGCCACAGCTCCATACGTCTGCGCTACTTCTACGACGACGTGCGCCGCAAGCCCAACGCCTTCACCTACGACTACCACATCGTCGTCCTTGGCTACTGGCTGCTCTTCTGACGCCATTCCACAGTCAAAAGCGTGAACAACACCTGCAGGAACATCCTTTGTGACAACTGCTCCGGCAGCAATCACCGAGCCATCACCTATGGTCACGCCACCAACGACAGTGACACTTGCACCCAGCCACACATTGTTGCCTATACATATCGGTTTGCCCTGCGAAAGAGACTGACTTCCGCAGAGCTTCATTCACATTCATGCGCATCATTCGAGACAATCATGCGCATCATTCGAGACAATCATGCGTATCAACAGAAGCAATAATGCGCATTATGGGAAATCACGGTGTGCGTCGCCACAACCGCCGTCCGAGTCCTGCATCCAGTTTTCACCGTGAAGACATTGCGTGATGTGGCGTTTGCACTATTTTTGCTCAAGCAAAAACGGGAGATGCGAGACCAATGTACGGAACGATATTGGCAGTGGACGACAACCACAAGGTTCTGACAGCGCTGAAAGATTTGCCTGCGCGATGCCTTCAGGCGCGTGTACCTCTCTACGAGGAGGCGCCACGTCCTCTCAAAGTCTGTCACACAAAAAAACGTGAAACATAAAAAACATGACACATGAGAGTCGTTCTGGCAATAGATTCGTTTAAGGGATGCCTGACTTCTGCAGAGGCGGAGGAGGCTGTTGCCGCTGCCATCGAGGAGCGCGGCGTGGACTGCGTGAGGCTGCCGATGAGCGACGGCGGCGACGGCATGCTCGATGCCTTCGTCGGCGCCATGCACGGCAGGACGGTGTTGACACGTGTGTTGGACCCGCTGCTGCGTCCCATCACGGCACGCTACGGCATCGCCGCCGACGGCACTGCCATCGTGGAGACGGCTGAGGCGTGCGGGCTGCATCTGATGAGCCCCGAGGAGCGGCGGCCGCTGGTGGCAACGACATACGG
>CAVHJI010000041.1:0-14763 GCA_963636255.1 Bacteroidaceae bacterium
TTCATGATATTGTTAATGTTATAATTTGGGATAAACACATTCACGTGCCAAAGGTAAACATTTTTTATATAAACAAAATGATAGGGCACAAAAAAATCACAATTCGTAACATTGTAATGCCGCTGGTTTAGAGACTTTCTTTGGCTGGTACTGTGTGCACACTCCGAGGTTGAACGTCCACATTTTCTCTGGTTGAACGTTCATAGATGCTATGGTTGTACGTCCATAGAAACGCAGTTTTTCCGACATTTTACAGCAACATTGATGTAAAGACACGACATTGCCAAACATTGCTTCCTATGAATGCCCATCGTTGGGGTCTAAGGATGCCCATTCTTAGGTCGAGTGAATGCCCATCCTTAGGTGCTATGAATGCCCATCCTTAGACCCTAAGAATGCCCATCCTTAGGGTGCCTCATGGGGCAAACGCGGGATTAGTAAACGGAAGTAATTAGAAGTCACGGTTTGTGATTAAAAACGGAGCTTTTTGAAGCGTTTAGTCAACGGTTGGTCAACGGTTGGTAAACAGAAGTGATTATGCTTGCACAGGACATCTGAATATATATATATGGTCACATTAGGAATGTTTTTACTACTTTTGCGGCAGTGTTTAACAGCAAAGACAAATAACGGATATATATATCGATATGGAATTAGCAAGCAAGTACAATCCCGCCGATGTGGAGGGCAAATGGTATGAATACTGGTTGGATCACAAACTCTTCAGCTCTAAGCCCGACGGCCGTGAGCCTTACACGATAGTGATTCCGCCGCCAAACGTCACCGGTGTGCTGCACATGGGGCACATGCTGAACAACACTATTCAGGACATCCTGGTGCGTCGTGCGCGCATGGAGGGTAAGAACGCTTGCTGGGTGCCCGGCACTGACCATGCGTCGATAGCCACCGAGGCAAAGGTGGTGAACCGACTGGCACAGCAGGGCATAAAGAAGAGCGACCTGACGCGCGAGGAATTCCTGAAGCATGCATGGGAGTGGACAGAAGAACACGGAGGCATAATCCTGAAGCAGCTTCGGCGCCTCGGAGCTTCGTGCGACTGGGACCGCACGTCTTTCACCATGGACGATGTGCGCAGCCGCAGCGTCATCAAGGTGTTTGTCGACCTATACAATAAAGGACTCATCTATCGCGGCGTGCGCATGGTGAACTGGGATCCGAAGGCTCTGACGGCTCTGAGCGACGAGGAAGTAATATATAAGGAGGAGCACAGCAAGCTGTACTACCTTAGATACTATGTTGCCGACGACGACATGTCGGGCGAGACAGGCGAAGAGGGCGAGGTGGTGCATCGCGACAACCTGGGTCGCCGCTATGCTGTCGTTGCCACGACACGTCCCGAGACTATAATGGGCGATACGGCGATGTGCATCAATCCACAGGACCCAAAGAACCACTGGCTACGCGGCAAGAAGGTCGTAGTGCCACTGGTGAACCGCGTCATCCCCGTCATCGAAGACGACTATGTGGACATTGAGTTCGGAACAGGCTGTCTGAAGGTGACACCGGCACACGACGTCAACGACTACATGCTGGGTGAGAAGCACAACCTGCCGTCGATAGACATCTTCAACGACAACGGTACCATCAGCGAGGCTGCCGGACTGTATGTCGGCATGGACCGCTTCGACGTGCGCCGTCAGATTGAGACCGACCTTGAGAATGGCGGACTGATGGAGAAGGTAGAGGCATATATAAATAAGGTGGGATTCAGCGAGCGCACTGATGTGCCTATCGAGCCGAAACTGTCGATGCAGTGGTTCCTGAAGATGCAGCACTTTGCCGACATGGCACTGCCGCCGGTGATGAACGACGAGCTGAAGTTCTATCCGCCGAAGTACAAGAACACCTATCGCAACTGGCTTGAGAACATCAAGGACTGGTGTATCAGCCGACAGCTGTGGTGGGGACACCGCATCCCGGCATACTTCATGCCTAAGGGCGGCTACGTAGTGGCAGAGACTGCGGAGGAAGCGCTGCAGCTGGCACGTGAGAAGTCTGGCGACGAGAGCCTGAAGCAGGAAGACCTGCGTCAGGAGTCCGACTGTCTGGACACATGGTTCTCCTCATGGCTGTGGCCTATATCGCTGTTCGACGGCATTCTGCATCCGGGCAATCCCGAGATAAAGTACTACTATCCGACAAACGACCTTGTGACCGGTCCCGACATCATCTTCTTCTGGGTGGCACGCATGATTATGGCAGGCTACGAATATGAAGGACAGATGCCGTTCCACAACGTCTACTTCACCGGCATCGTGCGCGACAAGCTGGGCCGCAAGATGTCCAAGTCGCTTGGCAACTCGCCCGACCCGCTTGAACTGATTGACAAGTATGGCGCCGACGGCGTGCGTATGGGACTGATGCTGTCTGCACCGGCAGGCAATGACATCCTCTTCGACGAGGCACTGTGCGAACAGGGACGCAACTTCAACAACAAGATATGGAACGCCTTCCGCCTGACGCAGGGCTGGGAAGTATCTGACACAGCCGAGGTGCCCGAAGCATCGCGCATCGCCATGCGCTGGTTTGAGGCAAAGTGCAACGAGGCTGCCGCCGAAATGGCAGACCTGTTCGGCAAATACAGACTCAGCGAGGCGCTGATGACAGTCTACAAGCTGTTCTGGGACGAGTTCTCGGCATGGTATCTGGAGCTGGTAAAGCCGGCATACGGACAGCCTATACCACGCGAAGTCTACGACAAAACCACAGAGTTCTTCGACACGTTGCTGCACCTTCTGCATCCGTTCATGCCGTTCATAACCGAAGAGTTGTGGCAGCACCTGACGGCACGCGCCGAGGGCGAGAGCCTGATGGTGAGCCCGATGAAGCCCATCGGTGCTGTCGACGAGGCAGTGGTTCGTGACTTCGAGACCGTGAAGTCCGCTGCAGTTCGTGGGCCAGAATCCTGTGGAGGCATACAACGCAGCCATCGACAAGATGTGCAACCTGAAGTCGATAGACATCGTGGCAGCGAAGCCCGATGGTGCCGCCGGCTTCATGGTGGGCACTACAGAGTGTGCGGTTCCTCTTGGCAGTCTGGTCGATGTGGAGGCGGAAATCGCACGCATGGAGAAAGAGCTTAAAGCCAAAGAGGGCTTTAAGCAGGGTGTCCTGAAGAAGCTTGGCAACGAGAAGTTCATGGCGAATGCGCCGGCTGCCGTGGTGGAGCTGGAGCGCAAGAAGTTGCACGATGCCGACAGCATCATCAGTTCGCTGCGCGAGAGCATTGAAGCACTGAAGAAATCGTGAGGTAACGTCCGGCGGAGATGATTAAGAAGATACATATAGGTCTGCTGCCGCGCATAATCATTGCCATCGCGCTCGGCGTGCTTGTGGGGCAGGCACTGCCGCTGTGGATGGTGCGCATCTTCGTGACGTTCAACTCCATCTTCAGCGAGTTCCTGAACTTCTGTGTGCCGCTGATTATCCTCGCGCTGGTGACTGTTGCCATCGGCGACATTGGCAAAGGGGCAGGGAAGATGCTGCTTGTCACGGTGCTGATAGCCTATGGCTCCACGCTGTTTGCCGGATTCTTGTCGTATGGCACCGGCTCAACGCTGTTCCCGTCGATGATAGACAGCGGACAGCCGCTTCAGGAAATCGGTGACGCAGCAGGTGCAAGCCCTTACTTCACCGTGGCGATGCCTCCGATTATGGACGTTATGTCGGCGCTGATTCTGGCATTCGTACTCGGACTGGGCACGGCAGCCCTGTCGGGCAACGCGTTGAAGAACGTGGCACGCGACTTCAGTGATATCATGGTCAAGACCATCAGTACGGTCATTCTGCCGCTGTTGCCGTTCTACATCTTCGGCATCTTCCTCAACATGACACATACGGGCACGGTGTTCTCCATCCTGCTCCTGTTTGTGAAGATCATCGTGGTGATCTTTGCACTGCACGTCTTCCTGCTGCTGTTCCAATACAGCATAGCCGCCCTGTTCGTGAAGCGCAATCCGCTGAAGCTGCTCTACAACATGCTTCCGGCGTATTTCACGGCATTGGGCACGCAGTCGAGTGCAGCCACAATCCCGGTGACGCTGGAGCAGACAAAGCGCAACGGCGTGTCGCCCGAGATTGCCGGTTTCGTCATTCCGCTCTGTGCCACCATACATCTCTCGGGCAGCATGCTGAAGATTGTGGCGTGTGCCCTGGCACTGATGATGATGCAGGGCATGCCGCATGACTTACCCATGTTTGCTGGCTTCATCTCCATGCTTGGCATCACCATGGTGGCGGCTCCGGGCGTGCCTGGCGGTGCCATTATGGCGGCACTCGGACTGCTGCAGTCCATGCTTGGCTTCGACGAGGCAGCACAAGGACTGATGATTGGACTGTACATAGCAATGGACAGCTTCGGCACGGCATGCAACGTGACGGGCGACGGATCCATAGCGCTCGTCATAGACCGCATGATGGGAAAGGGCGCAAAGACAATGCAGGAACAATGAACAGACTAGGACCGACGATATGGCGTTTTTGTCTTACTGTATGCCTCTTGCTGGCATGCACCGGTGCGGTCTTTGCCGCAGCTGATGTGCTGAATGTCACTGACCTCGGTGGAGGCAACGTGATGGTGCGCATCAACAGCACAAAGAAGTACCTGATACTTCCGGTTGAAGACGCGGCGCCAAGCGTCAGACTGAGCTTCGTCGTAGACAATAATCAGGCCGATGCCATCGACGTGAGGATGGCTGTCAACAAGATAGACTATCTGGTTCCCGTGGACATCTCAGCCTATGGCGGGCGCAACATCGTGTTGCGCTTTGCAATGCAGACGCATGATGCCGGACACGATGTGGCGGTAGGTTCTGCTCCGTCTGTGCAGGATGCAGCTTTTGCCAGTGGCATGTCGCTCTCCGACACGTTTGATGCGTCGAACCATGAACGTCTACGTCCAGCTTATCATTTCTCTCCTGCCTACGGATGGATGAACGACCCTAACGGTCTGGTCTATAAAGACGGAGAGTACCATCTGTTCTATCAGTACAACCCCTATGGCTCACGCTGGGGAAACATGAACTGGGGACATGCCGTTAGCCGTGACCTCATCTCGTGGCAGCATCTGCCTGTGGCTCTTGCTCCCGACGGATTGGGCGCAATCTTCAGCGGCTCGGCTGTAGTCGACAAGGACAATACCGCAGGTTTCGGTGCCGGTGCCATTGTGGCAATATATACTGAGGCGAGTGCGCGACAGATGCAGAGCATTGCCTACAGCACCGACAACGGACGGACATTCAAGAAATATAGCGGCAATCCGGTGCTGACGTCCGACGTCGCCGACTTCCGTGACCCAAAGGTGTCGTGGATGCCAAGTATAGGCCGATGGATTATGGTGCTGGCAGCAGGGCAGGAGGTGAGGTTCTACTCGTCAGCCGACCTCAAGTCGTGGACCTACGAGAGCAGTTTCGGCGCAGGGCAGGGTGCGCATGGCGGCGTATGGGAGTGCCCGGACCTGTTTGAACTGCCTGTGGATGGCAGCAACAGCAAAAGATGGGTGCTGATAGTCAACATCAACCCTGGCGGACCGTTTGGCGGCAGTGCCACACAGTACTTTACCGGAAAGTTTGACGGACACCGCTTCACAGCCGACAGTCCGTCGATGGCGAAGTGGATGGATTATGGTAAAGACCATTATGCCACGGTGACGTGGAACGATGCTCCGCAAGGACGCCGCATAGCACTGGCGTGGATGAGCAATTGGCAATATGCCAATGACGTGCCCACGGTGCAGTTCCGTAGTGCGAACTCCGTGCCGCGCGACCTCTCGCTCTACGAGCTCGACGGCACCGTCTTCCTACAGTCAAAGCCATCGGACGAACTCTTGGCTTTGCGTCGTGAGAAGACAGTCTCGCAATCGTTCACGCTGAAGAACAGCCGCCGGATAAGCCACATAATGTACAACAATGACGGGACCTACGAAGTGCTGATGACGCTGCGTCCGCAGAAGAAAGGCATCGTGGGCTTCACGCTCGAAAACAGTAAGGGCGAGAAGGTCGACTTCAGGCTCGACACCAACGCCCGTACGCTGACCTTCAGCCGCGAAGGCAGCGGCGACACGAGCTTCAGCAATGATTTTGCAGTACCCGTGGCTGTTCAGACGGAAGAGGGCGATGTGCAGCTGCGTATATTCGTAGACCGCTGCAGCATCGAGACATTCGTCAATGGCGGACGTATGGCTATGTCAAACATCGTCTTCCCGTCGGAACCGTTCAACGCCATCGACTTCTACTGTCGCGACGGCGGCACATGCCAGGTTAGGGACCTTACGGTCTACAGGCTTGCAGCCGTGGATGCCGAACGCTGACGGCAGGCAGAAAGAAAGGCACGCAGAAAGACAAAAGGACTGACAGAAAGACAAGCAGACGGACAAAAGGACTGAGATAAAGAGACAAAACCTTTACACCAACTTAAAATAAACTTCTAAGCATCATGACAGACAATAATAAGTCGGCAGGCACATCAATCAGGAAGATGATTCCGCTGTTGCTGTGCTGCTTCACCATGGGATTTGTTGACCTGGTGGGCATTGCATCGAACTACGTCAAGGAGGATCTCCAGCTGACAGACTCTGTGGCAAACGTGTTCCCTTCGCTGGTGTTCTTCTGGTTCCTGATATTTGCCGTGCCCACAGGAATGCTCATGAACCGCATCGGACGCAAGAAGACGGTGATGCTGTCGCTTGTGGTCACCATCGTGTCGCTGGCTTTCCCGTTGACGGGCAATGGCTTCTACACCATGCTCGTATCATTCTCGCTGCTCGGCATCGGCAATGCGCTTATGCAGACATCCTTGAATCCGCTGATATCTACGGTGGTGAACGGCAATAACCTGGCGTCGGTGCTGACGTTCGGACAGTTCGTCAAGGCCATTGCCTCGTTTCTTGCGCCTTATCTGGCAATGTGGGGAGCCACGGCGGTTATTCCGGACTTGGGCTATGATTGGCGCGTGTTGTTCTGCATATACCTCGTAGTGGCTGTCGTTGCCACGCTCGCTCTTGGCACGACGCATATCGACGAGGAACCCATTGAAGGCAAACCGTCGACATTCGTGGAGTGCATCCGTCTGTTGGGGAACCCCATCGTGCTGTTTTCCTTCATTGGCATAATGTGCCACGTCGGGATTGATGTGGGCACTAACACCACAGCGCCGAAGCTGCTGATGGAACGTCTTGGGCTGACGCTGAACGATGCCGCTTTTGCCACAAGCCTCTACTTCATCTTCCGTACGGCAGGATGCCTCACAGGGTCGTTCTTTCTGCGTGTCATGAAGAACCGGTCATTCTTCCTTATCAGCATCGTCATGATGGCTGTCAGCATGCTCCTGATGCTGACGCAGAGCAGCGCCATAGGACTGTATGTGGCGATTGCCCTCATCGGTTACGGCAACTCAAACATCTTCCCTATTATATTCTCGCAGGCATTGCTGTCAATGCCCAGCAAGCAGAATGAAGTGAGCGGACTGATGATTATGGGACTGTTTGGCGGAACCGTCTTCCCGCTCATCATGGGCTTTGCCGGCGACGCAGTGGGACAGATTGGAGCTGTGGCTGTGATGGCTGTCGGTGTGGTCTATCTGTTCACTTATGTGAGAAGAATCAGTAAATGAAGTATTCATCTGTCTTAAGAAGTATACATCCGTTAAGAAGTAATCATCCGTTTAATATATAGCATCAAAGCATTTACGTCATGAAGGATTATATAGTTGTCGGCATGGGAGAGGCTCTCTTCGATTGTCTGCCCGAGGGAAAGAAGATTGGTGGTGCGCCTGCCAACTTTGCATATCACGCTTCGCAGTTCGGACTGAAGAGCTGTGTGGTCAGTGCTGTCGGAAATGATGAGGACGGCGACAATGCCGTGCGCATTCTTGGAGACAAGGGACTTGAGCTTATGATTGCACGTGTGCCGTTCCCGACAGGTACGGTGCAGGTGGAGCTCGATGCCAACGGTATCCCGACGTACGACATTTGCCGTAACGTGGCGTGGGACAATATTCCATTCACTCCCGAGCTTGAGGAGTTGGCACGCCACACCTCGGCTGTCTGCTTCGGCTCGTTGGCACAGCGCAGTGAGGTGAGCCGAAACACAATCCTGCGCTTTCTCGATGCCATGCCTGCAGATGGCAGATGCCTGAAGATATTTGATGTGAACCTGCGCCAGAACTTCTACTGCCGCGAGGTGCTCGAAGAGTCAATGCGTCGCAGCAATGTGCTGAAGATTAATGATGAGGAGATAGCTGTTGTAGGCAGCATGTTTGGACTTGATGGTCGCAACTTTGGCGAGACATGCCGTGCGCTGATGAAGGAATATGGGCTGGAGATTGTAATCCTCACATGCGGAACCAATGGAAGTTATGTCTTCACAGCCGATGGTGAGGAGTCTTTCGTTGATACGCCGAAAGTCAGCGTTGCAGATACTGTGGGCGCGGGCGATTCGTTCACGGGAGCATTCACCGCAGCCATTCTCTCGGGAAAGCCTGTGCGTGAAGCACACCGTTTGGCAGTTGATGTGTCGGCTTACGTGTGCACGCAGTCAGGTGCAATGCCGGTGTTGCCCGTCAGTCTTTCAGCAAGTCTTTGAGGAAATCGTTCAGGTCATCGTCGAGACCTCTCATCAACTCATCGTTGACAATCATCAGGTCGTCGTCAATCAGCAGCAGTTCGGAGATGGTCTCTTTCTGCTCGTCGATGAGTACGAACGAGTATGGCCTGATGATGTTCACCTTGTCCAGCAGACCCTCATCCTTTATCTGACTCAGGACAGAGGTGAGCAGACGTCCTGTCTCCTCATCGAAGTCGTCGTCCTCGTAGGACACCCATTCGTCGACGACCGTGTTTGCCAGCTTGGTGTCGTCATCGTCATAGACCTGCATCTCGCCTGTTGAGGAGTCGGCAAAGATATGTATGTCGGTGACAGACGATTGCTCTGCATCCGCCATCGTGTAACGTTCCAAGGCTTTCAGAATGCAACTCTTGATGCGCGAACGTGATGTCTCTTTCAGTTCCATGGGGTGTCTACTTGTAGGGTTTGACTTTAATGTATTTACGCTGGGGCAGTTGCCGTTGTCCGGACCGTCCTTCTGTTCGTCAAAGGTAGAGAAAAAACAGTTGTCCGTATCTCTGAATCACTTAAAATTCTTCGCCAAAACGTGCCATCTGCATACGCACGCTGAACATCTCGTCGCGGCGTTTCTCCAGCTGCGACAGGTAGAGGCTCGCCATCGCATATTGCGGAGAGACTGAAGCCTGCTGTCCGGCCGCCTCGCTCTCATTGACTTTGTCGAGCTTGGCTGCAAGGTCCTTTGCCGTCTGTGCCCACTGCACCGCTGTCTCCAGACTGTCGGTCATCTCGTAGCCTAATGCCAGATTGTAGGCTGCATACATTTTCTTCTTCTTGCTCTTGGAACTGTCGTAGACACTCTTCCACAGGCTGATGGCGTTCTCCCAATCATGCTCCCGTGCCGATACAGCTGCGTCGCGCATGTTGACCGTTCCTCCGGCAAAGTAGTAGCGGCTTGCCGTGTGCCACGACGGAATCAGCGTCTGTGCCATCTCTGTCCCGGCAAACTCCGAAGCCTGCTTCAGCATCTCGCTTTCGCTGACCAGTCCTCCCTTAGTTTCGTTGAACGTGGCACCATAGTTCTCCCAGTAGAGGCTGTCGGTGCGGCTTATGGCAGGGTTGTTGGCATTGTGTCTCGGGAAGTACAGCCGTACCACGGGTGCCGTCTTCACGTCGGTCGAACCAATGTACATGCCGTAGTATGCGTTCACATCGACCACGCTCTCTGCACGTAAGGGTACGTTCTCGACGGCAATCAGGAAGTCTGCGCCGAGCTGTTGCGTCAAGTCTGTCACCTGGGCAGGCGTGAGCAGACGCGTAGTAGCACCGCCGCGAATCACTGAGTCGCTGGTTATCACCTCGTCGAAGAAATTGCCCTCAGCCAATGCCGATGCCAATGCTTCGGTCGCCACTGCGGCGTTGCCCTGCAGATATTGCGTCTTGCTGTAGTTGTGCCCGTCGTCAGTGTCGGGACGGTCTTTCCATCTGTTGTGCAGCGTGTTTGCCGCATCGTCGGGCGTGGTGTTTATCACTGCCACACGCTTCAGCTGCTCGGGGAAGTTCACGTCGGCAGGCGACAGATAGTCGATGGACATCTGTGAAATGCTTTGGCATCCTGAGAGTGTCAGGATGCCAAGTAGCAATATGTAGCAATGTTTCTTCATCGCATGATGTTGATTGAAATGTTCTTTCTTCTTTTAGAGTCCGCCTCCTTTTAGAGTCCGCGTCCGTGGCAGTTCTTGTACTTCTTGCCACTGCCGCATGGACACGGGTCGTTGCGACCGACTCTCTTCGGAGCTACAAACGGTTCGGGCTTTCTCTGCTCGCGCGTGTCCTGGTTGGCAGCAGCCTGCTGTGCTGCGGCGTTTGGGTCGGTCTTCTGCTCGCGCAGACGGCTCATGTCGGGCTGACGCTCGGGTGCTGCCTGCCGTATCTGCGGCTGGGGCTGCTGTTGTTGTTGAGACTGTTGCGGTTGTTGCGGTTGCTGAGCCGGCTGCTGCTGTTGAGACTGTTGAGCAGGTTGCTGCTGTGGTTGCTGTGCCGGCTGTCTCTGACTGTTGTCGGGAGCAGCAGGCATCGGAATCTGTCCGCGCATCAGGATGGACACGGTGTCGTTGTTGATGTTGTTCACCATCGCATCGAAGTACTTCACCGACTCCAGCTTGTAGATCAACAGCGGGTCTTTCTGCTCGTAGCTGGCGTTCTGCACAGAGTGGCGCAGCTCGTCGAGGTCACGCAGATTCTCCTTCCATTCTTCGTCGATGACGTGCAGGAGTATCGACTTCTCGAACGACTTGACAATCTCCTTGCTCTCCGACTCGTATGCTGCCTTGAGGCTGCACGATATGTTGTAGACGCGTCGACCGTCGGTGATGGGGATCAGGATGTTCTCGTACATCTGTCCCTGGTTTTCATACACCTGCTTGATCACCGGATTGGCAATCTCTGCAATCCTGTCGCTGCGGCGCTTGAACTGTGCCATAGCTGCATCGAAGGTCTTGTCGGCGAGTGTGTCCTTGCTTTCTTTGTTGAAGTCCTCTTCGGTGAACGGAGTCTCCATGGCGAAGACGCGCAGGATTTCCATCTTGCTGTCGTTGTAGTCTGCCAGGTTGACGGCATTCACGGCACGTTCCCAAATCATGTTGGAGATGTCCATGCCGATGCGTTCGCCCATCAGCGCGTGGCGGCGTTTCTCGTAGATCACCGTGCGCTGCTTGTTCATCACGTCGTCATACTCCAGCAGATGCTTGCGGATGCCGAAGTTGTTCTCCTCGACCTTCTTCTGTGCGCGTTCTATAGACTGCGAAATCATCTTGTGCTCGATCATCTCGCCTTCCTTGAAGCCCAGACGGTCCATCACCTTCGATATGCGCTCGCTCGAGAACAGACGCATCAGGTCGTCTTCGAGTGAGACGAAGAACACTGACGAACCCGGGTCGCCCTGACGTCCGGAACGTCCGCGCAACTGGCGGTCCACACGGCGTGACTCGTGACGCTCTGTGCCGATGATTGCCAGACCGCCTGCAGCCCGCACTTCGGAACTCAGCTTGATGTCCGTTCCACGTCCTGCCATGTTTGTGGCGATGGTCACTGTGCTGGTCTGTCCTGCCAGTGCCACGATTTCTGCCTCGCGCTGGTGTAGCTTGGCGTTCAGTACGTTGTGCGGAATCTTGCGCATGTCGAGCATCTTGCTCAGCATCTCCGATATCTCGACCGATGTTGTGCCCACCAGGACAGGACGTCCCTTCGACACCATCTTCACGATCTCCTCAATCACTGCCTTGTATTTCTCGCGCTTTGTCTTGTAGACGCGGTCGTTCATGTCGACGCGGATGACAGGCTTGTTTGTCGGAATCACCACAACGTCCAGCTTGTAGATGTCCCAGAACTCTCCAGCCTCGGTCTCTGCCGTTCCCGTCATACCCGACAGCTTGTGATACATGCGGAAGTAGTTTTGCAGTGTGATGGTGGCAAACGTCTGCGTTGCGGCTTCCACCTTGACGCGCTCCTTTGCTTCGACTGCCTGGTGCAGACCGTCCGACCAGCGGCGGCCCTCCATGATACGTCCTGTCTGCTCGTCCACAATCTTCACTTGTCCGTCCATCACCACGTAGTCGTCGTCGCGGTCGAACATGGTGTATGCCTTGAGCAGCTGCAGGATGGCGTGTACGCGCTCTGCCTTCACGGAGTAGTTGTTAAGCAGCTCGTCCTTCTTGTTCAGTTTTTCCTCGTCGTTCAGCGTGCTGTCGTTCTCGAGGTCCGAGAGCTGCGACGTGATGTCGGGCAGCACGAAGAATGTCGGGTCGGACACATACTTGCTTAGCTCGTCAAAGCCCTTGTCGGTCAGGTCGACGCTCTTCAGCTTCTCGTCGATGACGAAGTACAGCGGGTCGGTGACCTCATGCATTCGCTTGTTGTTCTGCTCCATGTAGATCTCCTCGGTGGCAAGCATGCCAGCCTTGATGCCCGGCTCGCTCAGGAACTTTATGAGCGGCTTGTTCTTCGGCAGTGCCTTGTGGCTGCGGTAGAGTGTGAGGAATCCGTCGTCCACTTCTTTCTTGTCTTGCGAGTAGACCATCTTGCGTGCGTCGGCCAGATATTTTGTTGCCAGTGCACGTTGCTTCTCCACCAGCTTCTCCACCAGCGGACGGAAGTCTACGTAGAGCTTGTCGTCGGCGCTCTGCGGAATCGGACCGGAGATGATGAGCGGCGTACGGGCGTCGTCAATCAGCACCGAGTCCACCTCATCGACGATGGCGTAGTTGTGCTGTCGCTGCACGAGGTCTTGCGGACGCACAGCCATGTTGTCGCGCAGATAGTCGAAGCCGAACTCGTTGTTCGTTCCGAAGGTGATGTCTGCCAGATATGCCTTGCGGCGTGCCTCGGTGTTCGGCTGGTGCTTGTCGATGCAGTCCACGCTCAGTCCGTGGAACATGTAGAGCGGTCCCATCCATTCGGAGTCTCGTTTCGACAGATAGTCGTTGACAGTCACCACGTGTACGCCGTTGCCGGTCAGCGCGTTCAGGAACACAGGCAGTGTTGCCACCAGTGTCTTTCCTTCACCTGTCGCCATCTCGGCAATCTTGCCTTGATGCAACACCACGCCACCAAACAGCTGCACGTCGTAGTGCACCATCTTCCATGTCACCTCGCTGCCGCCTGCCATCCAGTGGTTCTGGTAGATGGCCTTGTCGCCCTCAATGCGCACGAAGTCATGTGTGGCTGCCAGCTCGCGGTCGAAGTCGTTGGCTGTGACCACGATTTCCGCATTCTCGCTGAAGCGGCGTGCCGTGTCCTTCACGATGGAGAACGCTGTCGGCAGAACCTCGCTCAGAGCCTTCTCGTAGACCTCAAGAATCTCTTTCTCGATCTTGTCTATCTGTGCGAATATTGGCTCGCGCTCTTCCAGCTCGGTGGTCTCGATTGTTGCCTTCAGCTCATCCACCTTTGCACGCAAGTCGTTTGCCGAGTTGCGGACGTAACTCTTTATCTCTTCGGTCTTGGCACGCAGCCCGTCGTTGTCCAACTTTGCGATGTCGGGGTAGGCGGCTTTGACCTTGTCCACCCACGGCTTGATCTCTTTCATGTCGCGCGTTGACTTGTTGCCAAAGACCTTGCTTAAAAATTCGTTGAATCCCATTATGTGTGTATTGTTTTCTAAGTTTTGTTTGCCTGTAATCTGATGAACGGATTGAAAATCTCCGTGTTGCACTTTGCAAGGTGCAAAGTTACGCCAAAATGCCGATATATGCGGGCTTTGCGGCGCAATGTTTTGTCTTTGTGAAGACTTTTTCAGAGTCCCAACGACTGGTTGGTGCATCCGTTAGGGGCACGGATGTGTATTGCCTCCGCCACTGTGGGCGCGATGTATTCCGCCTTGACGGGTGTGCTTATGGTCTCTGCCTTTACGCTTGGTGCGAGGATTATGAATGGCGAGGGCACCTGCGCGTTGTTCACGATGTGCTTCGTCTCGGTCTGTTCGTCCACGATGGTCCATCCCGGCAGCACCTCTATCATGAGGTCGCCCGAACGCTTGCGGTGGTAGCCGTTGCGTGCACGCTCTTCGCGCTCGTTGGATGTGCTCATCAGCAGGCGGCTGGCGTCGTACACTTCGCCCACGCCGCTGAACTCCGCCAGGAACTGTGCCGACTTGCTACGCACGGCGTCAAGGTCGAGCTTCTTGTCCTCGATGAGCTTGTGGTTCAGATATATCTGCTGGTCGTGGAAGTTCTGTACATACTGCCCCTCGCCGTATGTGGCCATGAGGTACATGTTCAGCAGTGTGGCGCAACGGTTCAGGTGGAACTCGCCGCCAGGTATGTTGTACAGGCTCAGGTCGTCGACCTCGGCCTCGGTGCAGCCTGTCGATGTCAGCACCAGCATGACGTGTTCCAGCCCTACATGCTTGTCGAGTATTGCCAGCAGGTCGCCGATGCTGCGGTCCAGCCGCACGTACATGTCCTGCACCTCCATGGTGCACTGTTGTGTGCTGCGATGGCCGTAGTTGCCGCCGAAGTAGGTCAGTGCCATGAAGTCGGTAGTGTCGTCCTTCCCCAGTGCGTTCTTGCCCACCAGCTCGTCGGCGAGGCGGTTCACCTCATCGTTTATGAACGGCGTGGTCACCAGCTCGCGGAAGGCATTCAGGCGGTCGTCGTCGATGTCGTGGCGGAACGCCTCTGTGCGT
>CAVHJI010000042.1:0-11290 GCA_963636255.1 Bacteroidaceae bacterium
GACCAGCAGCGTCAGAAGTTCATCGACACCTACGGTGGTGGCAAGGAAGGTGCAATACACGTGCAGCGCTACAAAGGTCTTGGTGAGATGAACCCCGAGCAGCTGTGGGACACGACCATGAATCCGGAGAATCGCATGCTGAAACAGGTAACTCTCTCCAACGGCACTGATGCAGACTACATCTTCTCAATGCTTATGGGCGAGGATGTAGGTCCACGCCGCGAGTTCATAGAGAAGAACGCCACATACGCCAATATCGACGCCTGACGTATTCAGACAGTCTGATGGAATGAATAAGGGCGGCGCAACACATGTTGCGCCGCCCTTAATGTTGGTATGCGGTTGGTTGACGAGTGTCAGTCTATGTAGTGCCTCTTGCGCAGCTCCTCGGCAGCATCGCAAAGTTCGTCGTACCACTCCTGTCCGAACATGCGTATTAGCGGTTCGCGCAGGAACTCGTAGACACGGACATTGAGCTTCCGTCCCAGCAGTCGTGCTCCTTGGCAGACACTCCACTCATGATAGTTCAGGGCTTTCATGTCTCCAACCTGCGACACCCTTATAGGGTAAAGATGGCAGGATATGGGCTTGTAGAAGTCAATGCGATGCTCTCTGAACGCCTTCTCAAGTGCGCAAAGGCACATGCCCTTGGCGTCGTAGCAGGTGAAGACGCAGTCGCGCTCGTTGACGATAGATATTACCTGCTGTCCGTCAATGTCGGTGTAGGTCAATCCCTGCTGGCGAATCACGTCCCGGGCTTCGGCAGACAGGTCGTCCCATACTGCCGGCAGGGCATCTTCGAGCCGCTTCACCTCATCGGCTTCCACGGGAGCTCCGGCATCGCCTTCTATGCAACACGCACCTTTGCACTGTGACAGGTCGCACAGAAAGCGTTTGCCCAGCACGTCGTCGCTAATCAGCACATCGCCAATCTGGAACATGCCGCTCCTCTCCGTCACTTTATCAGGTCGTGGCCGCTCATCTCCTTCGGCTGCGGCATGCCCATGATGTGCAGTATCGATGGAGCAACGTCGGCAAGCACACCCTCTTCGACCTTAGCGTCCTTGTTTGTCGTGACATAGACAAAAGGCACAGGATTCAGCGAGTGAGCGGTGTTTGGCGTGCCGTCCTCGTTCAGTGCATGGTCGGCATTGCCGTGGTCGGCGATGATGATGACTTCGTAGCCGTTGGCTTTGGCAGCTTCGACAGTGTCGCGCACACAGTTGTCGATGGCAACGACAGCCTTCTCGATGGCTGGATAGATGCCTGTGTGACCCACCATATCGCCGTTGGCATAGTTCACAACGATGAAGTCGTACTTCTGTGAGCCGATGGCTTCGACCAGCTTGTCCTTAACCTCATAGGCACTCATCTCCGGCTTCAGGTCATAGGTGGCAACCTTTGGCGACGGCACGAGTATGCGGTCCTCGCCGTCGAAAGGCTTCTCGCGTCCACCGTTGAAGAAGAAGGTGACGTGTGCATACTTCTCTGTCTCGGCAATGTGCAGCTGCTTCTTGCCGTTCATCGACAGGTATTCGCCGAGCGTGTTGTCGACATTCTCCTTGTCGAAGAGGATGTGGACACCCTTGAACGATGCGTCGTAGGGAGTCATGCAGTAGTACTGCAGATTCTTTATCGTGTGCATGCCCATGTCTGGCTTGTCTTCCTGCGTCAGCACGATGGTGATCTCCTTGGCGCGGTCGTTGCGGTAGTTGAAGAAGATCACTACGTCGTTCTCCTTTATTGTGCCGTCGAAGGCTCCGTTGACGATAGGCTTGATGAACTCGTCCGTCACGCCCTCATCGTAAGACTCCTGCATGGCCTGTACCATGTCGGTAGCAACCTTGCCCTCGCCGTTTACCAGCTGGTCGTAGGCAATCTTTATGCGTTCCCAGCGTTTGTCGCGGTCCATGGCGTAGAAGCGTCCTGTGATGGAAGCGATTCTACCTGCGCTCTGCTGGCAGTGTTCTGTCAGCTGGCTGATGAATCCCTTGCCGCTCTTCGGGTCTGTGTCGCGTCCGTCCATGAAGCAATGGATGAATGTGCGGTCGCCGATGCCATACTCTTTGGCAATATCGCACAGCTTGAACAGATGGTCGAACGACGAGTGAACGCCGCCTGTGCTGGTCAGTCCCATTATGTGGAGGTTCACTCCGTGGTCGCGTGCGTAGCTGTAGGCAGACACAATCTCGGGGTTCTTCAGTATGCTTCCGTCCTGGCAGGCGCGGTTAATCTTCACAAGGTCCTGATAGACGATGCGTCCTGCGCCGATGTTAAGGTGTCCGACCTCAGAGTTCCCCATCTGTCCGTGGGGCAGACCGACGTTCTCGCCGCATGCCTGCAGTTGGGAGTTGGGGTACGTCTTTATCAGACTGTCCCAATAAGGGGTAGGGGTGCAGTAAATCACGTCATCCTTCTTGTGGTCGCCGATACCCCACCCGTCGAGTATCATCAAAAGTGCTTTCTTAGCCATAATGTTTAATGCTTTTAGTGTACGTAAACTTCTTGTTTTTCAGCCCACAAAAGTAACGCTTTTCGGGCTTCGCTCAACGCATTGGCTGTCTATATATTTCTTGTGGACAGCCGTCTGCCTCCCGCCGGTATGCAGCCGTGCTTCGACTAAAGCGCTACTGACGGAACTGCTTGCTTCCGCCGATGCTGAACTTGAGCGTCAGCATCTGGTGCCAGTTCAGACCTTTGCCTGTGACATTGAACACGGCTCCTGCAAGTGCTTCGACATGATTGCTGCGGATGAAGCGATACCTCACGTCGGTGCGGCTGTAGAAGTGCGACTGGTAGTAGGTGTCGCCCCAATAGTACTGTCCGAAGTGGGCTGAACCATAGTGCTGCTGACTGCCTCCGGCATAGAATGTCTGATGTGCCACGATGTTGTGCCAATCGGCATCGGCTTCGGCAATGAAGCCTGCAGGCACATGCCATTTGTCGCTACGCTCACGGTCGAGACTCAGAAGTGCACCGAGGCGGACATCGAGCTGTCCTTGTTGCTGAGGCAAGAGACTGTAGCCAATGTAGGGACGTGCCACGAAGAAGTCGTGGATGTGTTGGCTCTCGTCGGCATTCCAAGTCAGAGCATAGTGATAGTAGTATCCTTCAGCGCCTAACGAGAATTTCTTCATGTTCTTGCGCAGACTGAAGCCTGCCATGAACTGTTCGCGCTTGGTGTCGGTGCGCGAACGTGTCCAGTCGAGGAATGCCTCAATGTGCCCACCGTCGCGTTGGTACTGGAAGGCGAAACCTTGTATCATGGGACGATAGTAGCGCACGGTGTCGCTAATCATGGCTGTAGGATAATTGCCTATCAGACGTTCGCGGCTGAAGCTGCCGAACATGAAGTGGAAGCCGGCATTGCTGTAGCGATAGTATGCTATTGGGTCTCCGTCGGTGAATCCGCCCTTATGTCCCCATTCTGCCAATCCGCTGTAGCCCACCATCAGTGCGTGACGTGAGCCGTCGAGGCTTATTCCGACTTCGGGCGACAGACGCAGACCACTGTAGGTCATCGTGGTGCGGTAGGTGTTGTTGCCTTCTGAGTTGTCGAAGAAGCCGTTGGCATTGAGCTGCCACTCCAGCGTCTGTGCCTGCATGCCGAGCATTGTCGACATGCCGAGCACAACGATGGCGCATATAATCCTAAGTTTTCCCATCTGTAATTCTGCGGTTTCTGCCTGCCAAACCAATGGTTCTTGTCGGGTCAATCCAGCGGTTCTCGCTTGTCAGTCCAATGGTCCTTGATTGCCGGTATGATTATTTCAGGCTTTCAATCATGCGCTTCAGCACCACGGTTGCAGAGATCTCGCGGTTGGCTGCCTCCGGAATGACAAGCGATTCGGGAGCTTCTATGACGTCGTCGGTGACAATCATGTTGCGGCGAACGGGCAGACAGTGCATGAAGTGGGCATTGTTTGTCACAGCCATATGTGCGCTGTCGACGGTCCAACTCATGTCTTTGCTCAATATCTTGCCGTAGTCTTCGGGGTTGGTGACTCCAGGACAGCTCCAGTTCTTTGCATAGACAAAGTCGGCTCCTTCGAGAGCTTTCATCTGGTCGTACTCCACTTGGGCGTTGCCGACGAACTTGGGGTCGAGCTCGTAACCTTCGGGCTGCGTTATCACGAAGTCCACATTGGCAGCGTTCATCCATTGTGCGAACGAGTTTGGCACAGCCTGCGGCAGAGAACGTGGATGCGGTGCCCAGGTCATTACGACCTTCGGACGCTCCTTAGTCTTATGCTCTTCTATGGTGATGAGGTCGGCAAAAGCCTGCAGGGGATGCACCGTTGCAGTCTCCATAGCGAATACCGGACGGCCGCTGTACTTGACAAACTGGTTGAAGATGGTCTCTGCATAGTCGTAGTCGCGGTCTTTGAGTCCTGCAAACGAACGCACGCCGATGATGTCACAGTAGCATCCCATGACGGGAATGGCCTCGAGCAAGTGCTCTGACTTGTCACCGTCCATCACTACGCCGCGTTCTGTCTCGAGCTTCCATGCCCCTTGGTTCACGTCGAGCACAATGACGTTCATGCCGAGATTGTAGGCAGCCTTCTGTGTGCTGAGGCGTGTGCGCAAGCTTGAGTTGAAGAACACCATGAGAAGTGTCTTGTTACGACCCATATCCACATACTTGAATCTGTCGTTCTTTATGCCTATGGCTTCTGCCAGTGCCGGTTGCAGCGGTCCCAGATCGCTGACATTGCTGAAGTATCTCATTTCTTTCTCTCCTATAGATGTATTTCTTTCTCTAAAAGTCAATATGCTTCACGTCGACCTTGCGGTTGAGGAATATCGATGCCGAGTCGGAGAACTTGTCTTCGGACTCTGTGGTGAAGTAGGCACAACGTCCACCCTTCGTGCACTTGGCGTCAATCTCCGGATGCCGGTGCAGATAGTCCTTGAGGCTGTCTGCCACAAGTTCTCCCTGTGTCACTGCTGCAACGCCTTTGGGCAGATGGCGCTTGATGGAGTCGAGCAGCAGAGGGAAGTGCGTGCATCCCAGAATGACTGTGTCTATCAGCGGGTCTTTGTCCATGAGCTGATTGATGTACTTCTGCACGAAGTAGTCGGCTCCGGCATTGTCGGTCTCGTTGTTCTCGACCAGCGACACCCACATGGGACAAGCCACGCTGCTGAGCTGTATCTGCGGGAATGACTTGTGAAGCTCCATCGGGTACGACTGTGAAGTCACGGTGCCTGTCGTTGCCAGCAGACCGACATGATTGTTGCGCGTCATGCTCCCGATGCTTTCTATCGTGGGACGAATCACTCCCAGTACGCGGCGTGCAGGGTCCAGACGTCGCAGGTCGTTCATCTGAATGGTGCGTAGAGCTTTTGCCGAAGCAGTGTTGCATGCCAATATCACCAAGTGGCAGCCTTCCTCAAACAGGCGCGTCACAGCCTGAAGCGTGAACTCATAGACAACATCGAACGACCGCGGACCATAAGGAGCACGTGCGTTGTCGCCGATGTACAAGTAGTCGTACTGTGGCAACAAGTCGCGGATCTTGCTCAGGATGGTCAGTCCGCCGTAGCCTGAATCGAAGATGCCAATAGGCCCTGGTTGTGTGGAAAGCTTGTTCATGGTCGTATTGAAAAGCACTTTACGTACCGACAAAGGTAAGAAAAATAATGCTGATGCAGTCAAACAAAAAGGAGGTGCAAGCTTGCGGCTCGGCACCTCCTATATATATAATGGTGTATGTCCCTTACTTATTTGACTCCGACCTTGTCCTTCACCTGCTGAGTGATGTCGGTGCTCTGCGAGCCGATGAACGGAATCACTGAACCACCGTTGGCAATGTCGAAGATGTAGACGTAGCCGCCCTGCTGACCAATTTCCTGTACAGCCTTGTTGACCTTCTCCATGATAGGTGTCAGTCCGTCCTGCTGAGCCTTCTGCAGAGACTGTGATGCCTGCTGCTGGAATTCCTGCTGGCGCTCATACATATCCTGTACTTCCTTCTGGCGACGCTCCAGGATGTTCTGCGGCAGTGAGTCCTGCTGTGCTACAAGTTCCTGATACTTCTTGTTGAATTCTTCCTGTGTGCGGTTAATCTCGTCCTCGTAGTTCTTCTGCATTGTCTCGAGGTCAGAAGCGAGCTTCTTGTACTCGTCCATTGCCGTGATGACCTGTGCAGAGTTCATGTGACCGAATTTGGCTTGTGCCATAGCTCCTATAGGGAGTGCAAACAGGACTATGGCGATTGCGATTTTCTTAAGCATTGTTCTCTTATGTTTTTTATTGTTTGTTTTCCAGTGTTCTCTCGCGGTCCGTTAGTGCGACCGTAGGCGCAAAAGTAATAATTATTTGTCAATTAGTTGTTCATCTGCTCCAATACTTCGTCGCTGATGTCGATATCGGGCGATGCGAAGATTACGCTCGATGCCGATGCACGGTCAAGGACAATGGCATAACCGTTGCTTTGAGCTATTGCCTTCACCACCTCATAGACCTCATCCATGATGGGCTGCACCAGCTCTTCCTGCTTCTTGCTCATCTCTCCGTCGGTACCGAAGTACTTGCGGCGCAGGTCTGATGCCGACTTCTCCTTCTCGACAATCTCATTCTCGCGTGCCGTGCGCTGTGCTTCGGTCAGCGATGTCGCCTTCTGGTAGTTCTCATACAGGGTCTTGGCTTCGTTCGAAACCTTCTCCACCTCTTCCTGCCATTGCTTCGACAGGCTTTCCAGTTCGCTGGAGGCTGTGACATACTCGGGCACATTCTTCAGGATGTACTCCATATCAATCAGTGCGAACTTTTGTGCCGATGCGCCGAGCACGGTCAGCATCGTGACGCATGCAAATAAGATTAACTTCTTCATGACGTATATGTTTTAAAATTCCTGTCCCAATACAAAGTGGAAGTTGCTGCCGCCATACTGCGACGAACCGTAAATCTTATCGAATCCGTAGCCCCAGTCAATACCCATGAATCCAATCATAGGCAGATAGATGCGAACGCCGACACCGGCTGAACGCTTCATGTCGAACGGATTGAAGTCGCTGACGTCGTTCCATGCATTACCGCCCTCGATGAATGCCAGGGCATAGATGGTGCTGCTCGTCTCAAGCATCAGCGGGTATCTCAACTCCAGTGCGAAGCGCGAGTAGGCATATCCTGCCGTGGCACGTGTAGGAGTCAGTGAGCTGTTCTCATAACCACGCAGTGCAATGCTCTCGGTTGCGTATGTCGTATAGCCCGTCATACCGTCGCCGCCGACGTCGAATGTCTGGAACGGAGACTTCTTGTACTTGTTATAGTGTCCCAGCAGACCGAATTCTGCTCGTGCCATGATGACCGGCGTACGCTTCACTGCATAAGGATCGGCGAGCGGGATGTAGACTCTCGACTTGAACTTCCACTTGTGGTATTCAATCCAGCGGAACATGCTGTTGTAGTCGTCCTGATCGGTCTGGTCGTACTTACTGTAGTCCTTACCGTCTATCATCGAGAACGGCGGTGTCACCTGCAGTGTGGCAGAAAACTCCGAACCCTGACGCGGATAGATTGGGTTGTCTACAGACGAACGTGCCAGCGTCAGTCCGAGGGCAATCTCGTTGCAGCTGCCGTCGGTGACGGGGAAGTAGCTCCAGTTGCTCAGCATATAACGGTTGTACGACAGCTCGGCAGAGAACTGGAAGTAGTCGTCAGGCCAGTTAAGACGCTTACCGAACGAAACCGACAGACCGAACATTTTCATATACTTGTCCGGGTCGTAGTAGTTCTCGTAGTTCAGGTAGTTGCCGTAGTTGTACGAGCCGTAGCCGTACATGCCGCTATACATGCTTGTGTAGTAGTTCTGATAGATGGAAGAGTTGTAGTAGCGGTCGCTGATGTCGGTCTGCACATAGTAGTATGCTCCCACCTGGAACGAGTTAGGACGCTTGCCGCCAAACCAAGGGTCGAGGAACGAGATGCTGTACGACTGGTAGTAGCTACCGTTGGTCTGTCCGCTCAGTGTCAGTGTCTGTCCGTCGCCCTGCGGCATGATGCCTCGGTGGTTCTTGCCCGGATGCAGCAGGTTGTTCAGCGAGAAGTTGGTGAACTTGAGGCTCACCTTGCCGATTACGCCTGTCTGTCCCCAGCCTGCCGACAGTTCAATCTGGTCGTTTGGCTTCGACACAAGGTTGTATGCCACATCCACGGTTCCGTCTTCGGGACGTGGCTGAATGTCGGGCGTGATGTTCTCCGGGTCGAAGTGTCCCATCTGCTGCAGCTCTCGCATTGAACGCATTATCTCCTCACGGCTGAACAGTGCTCCCGGCTTGGTGCGGAGCTCGCGGCGTACCACGTTATCGTACAGGCGGTCGTTGCCGTTGATGGTAATCTTGTTGTATGTAGCCTGCTGTCCTTCGTAGATACGCATCTCGAGGTCGATGGAGTCGCCCTCAACGTTCACTTCCACGGGGTCGAGGCTGTAGAACAGGTAGCCGTTGTTGTAGTACATGTTGCCTATTGACTCGTCGTCGCTCAGCGTACGCTCTTCCAGCAGCTTCTGGTTATAGACGTCGCCGCTCTTCATTTGCAGCAGATAGTTCAGCTGGTCGGTGCTGTAGACGGTGTTGCCCACCCACGTGATGTCGCGAAGATAGTATTTCTGACCTTCTTCGATGCGCATGAACACGTCCACGGTCTCGTCGTCGTAGTTGCTAACACTGTCTTCTACGATGGTGGCGTCGCGGTAGCCCAACTCGTTATACTTGTCGATGATGAGCTGCTTGTCCTCCTGATATTTCTCGTCGATGAACTTCTTCGACCTGAAGATGTTTGCCAGTTTGCCCTTTTCATTGGTCTTCTTCATCGTGCGCTTCAGCTTCTTCTCGCTCAACGCCTCATTGCCGACGATGGTGATTTGGTGTACCTTCACCTTTTCCTTCTTGTCCACGTTCACATTCACGAACACCTCGTTCGCTGCATCCGGATTGTCGCGCTGCACGATGTTGATTTCGGCATTCTTGAATCCTTTGTCGTCGAAGAATCGCTTGATGATTGTCTCGGCGCGGTCGATGGCGTTCGGCGTAATCTGGCTGCCCTTGATCATTCCAATCTTTGTCTCCAGCTCTTCGCGTTCAGACTTCTTCACACCCGAGTAGATGATATCGGTCACGCGCGGACGCATCGCCAGCTTTATGGTGAGGAAAATCTTGTCGCCCACAATCTTGTCGGCAGTGATGCTAACGTCCGAGAACAGTCCGTGTCGCCAATAGCGCTTGGCTGCATCGGTGATGTCGCTGCCTGGGACGGTGATGGTCTGTCCTTTGTCCAGTCCCGAAATGCTCAGTATGACATTGTCCTGATAGTTCTCTGCTCCTTCAATCCTGATGTCGGCAATCTCATATTTCTTGGGTTCGCCGGAGTAGAGAATTACCGGCGTGCCGTTGCCTATGGTGTCGGTATCGGCAACTTGCGCTGCCGCTTTTACCGTGCCTCCCATCAGCATCAGCACCGTCAATAATATGAAGAAAAAACGATTGTGCATTGTGTGTGTTATGTGTGTTCTTTATATTGTTTCTGTAGTAGTTGTTGTCGTGCTTGAAGCTGTTCCGTCTTCTTCCACCTGTTCGCTTGTGCGTCCGAATCGTCGCTCCCTGCTCTGATATGCAGCAATGGCTTTGCGGAACTCCTGTCCGTCGAAGTCGGGCCAGTAAGTGTCGCAAAAGTAGAGTTCGGAATATGCGCACTGCCACAGCAGGTAGTTGCTGAGCCGCACCTCGCCGCCTGTACGTATCAGCAGGTCGGGGTCGGGCATGAAGTTCGTGGCAAGATGTTGCGCCACTGTCTTCTCGTCGATGCTGTTGGCATCCAGCCTTTCTTCGCTTGCCTCGTGGGCAATGTCCTTCACGGCTTTCGTTATCTCCCATCTCGATGAATAGCTCAGCGCCAGCACCAGCGTCATGCCAGTGTTGTGTGCCGTGTGTTCGATGCATGCTTCCAGCTTTGTCCGCACATATTCGGGCAGAAGTCCCGTGTCGCCGATGACGCGGAATGCGATGTTGTTCGTCATGAACGTGCTCTCTTCAATCTCGCTGAACAGTAGTCCCATGAGCGCCGTCACCTCCTGTTGCGGACGGTCCCAGTTCTCCGTGGAGAAGGCATAGAGCGTCAGGAATCTGACTCCTAAGTTCGATGCTTCTTCGGCTATCAAGTTTGCAGTCTCCGCTCCAGCCTGGTGCCCGTACGAGCGTTCGTGCCCGTGCTTCTTCGCCCATCGTCCGTTGCCGTCCATGATGATGGCCACGTGCTGCGGAATTCTGCTCATGTCTATCTTGATGTCTTGCATCGCCCGTCCTCTCTCTCTATATGTGTAGTGTGGCTTACTGCTTCTTGAATCCGAACTTGTTCAGCCTGCCGCGCCACAGCTGGTTCTTGTTGCCTGCTGCGCCGCTGATGGCTATCCACACGAACTTCTTGTCGTCCACCGTCATGGTGTAGTCTGTTCCGGCTCCTGCGAGGTCGTCGGGCAGGGTGAACTTCACCGTTGTCCCTTCCCATGCCAGTCCGCCTATCGAGGCATAGACCGTGTCTAGCTCACCGCCGATGATGTAGTACTTGTCGTCGTAGTATGTAATCGACGGGTTCTCTATCTCCGGGCAGTAGTATGTCGACGATGTTGCCATGTCTGCCCATCCTGTTCCGTCCATGCTCATCCATGGCACTGTCTTCCCGTTCTGTGCGGGCATTCCCGTCAGCACGATACGCTCGGTGCCTGTGCCCGAAACCTGATAGGTGTAGCTGTAGTTATATGTGGGGAATCCCGTCGGCACTGTCTCGCCGTCGGTCCACTCGCCTGTCGGCGATTCTGTCGTGCAGAACCGTTGCGTGCCGTCCTCTGTGCGAATGGCAGCCAGTCGTGTGCTGAGGCTACCAAGTAGCGCTGTCACATTGCCGCTGAGCGACTCCGATCGTGTCCAGCTGACTCCGTTGCCGGAGGTGTAAACGTTGCCGCTTGTGCTGATGGCATACAGCGTGCCCTGGCTGGCTGTCAGCGACCTGATGTCGACGTCCTCGGGCAGCCCGTCCACTGAGGCTGTGCTCCACTGGTATGCTGCCGGATTGGCTCCATCGGCTACGTATGCCTTTATCGCCGTGGCGACAGATGCGTCGAACACCATTACGGAGTCGTTCAGAGTCACCACTTTCTGCTTGCTGCCTATGCTTGATGCGAGGAAGTCCTCCGGCATGTCGCTCATCTGCTTCCAGCTCATGGAGTCAGGCTCCTGCATGTGCACATTGATTTTCAGCGTATACTCCTGGATGTTCTCCAAGTCGCCC
>CAVHJI010000042.1:11300-14718 GCA_963636255.1 Bacteroidaceae bacterium
ATGTTGAAGTGCATGCCCACGTCGTTGTTGATAGCCTTCCTCAGGTCCATGGAGTCCGACGTCACCACCAGTGTGTCGTTGATGCCCGACGTGACGTAGCCCGATGCCGTGAACGTGTCGATAAGAATCCGTGCCAGTATGCTGTCCGAACCCACCGGCATTGAGTCTGCATTGAATATCACGTGGTTCAGCTGGTCGATGCTGAACTTATAGTGCTTGCCATACACGGTGTCCAGCCCGAAGGCTGTCACAATGGTGCTCACGCTGAGCTCCGACGTAGTGTTTTCGTCCTTTATGCACGACCCGAAACCTACTGACAATGCCAGCAGACACATTATGATACTGAATAGTTTGCTCCTCATTTAAAAAGTGCTTATGCGATTACAATCGGCAAAAATAAGAACAAAATCCGTCCACGGGGGTTTCAGGGCTAAGATTTATATAAAATTATAAATAATATGGTATTCCCTGCCCATAATAAACTTACTTTTCGATTCTTTGCATTTGCCCAACTTTGGAGCCTTCACCCCGTTGCCCAACACGGCAGGGCAGTGTTCTATCCATGCCTCGTTCCACAAACCGGCGTCGATGAGGCTTTGGTGAAGTTGTGCCCCGCCTTCCACCAGCACCGACTGTATGTTGCCTTCGTACAGCGCATCCATCATCTGTTGCAGCAGTCCCTGTCCGAAGTCCACGGTCACGTATCTCACGTTCGGCAGGTCCTCGTGCCTCTGTTCGGTGAACACCCATGTAGGCTGTGCGCCGTCAAACAGAGACAGCGTGGCAGGCAGTCGCAGCGTACGGTCCAGCACAATCCTCAGCGGGTGCCGTCCTGCCCAGCTGCGCACGTTCAGGCTCGGGTTGTCCTCGGCAGCCGTGTTCGTCCCTACCATTATCGCCATGTTCTCAGCCCGGTTCTTGTGTGAAATCATCTGCGTCAATGCCGACGACATTGTCAGCTGTTGTCCGGTGGGGTGGTGGCGACCGATGAATCCGTCGGCAGACTCCGCCCACTTCAGCGTGATGTACGGCCGGTGCTTCACGTTCAGCGTGAAGAAGCGTTTGTTCAGCCTCCGGCACTCGTCCTCCAGCACGCCTACCTTGACCTCACGTCCGGCATCGCGCAGCTTCCTTATGCCGCGTCCCTCCACCTTGCTGAAGGGGTCCTGGCATCCCACCACGATGCGCGGAATCTGCTTCTCGATGATCAGGTCGGCGCATGGCGGCGTCTTGCCGTAGTGCGAGCACGGCTCTAGGCTGACGTAAATGGTCGACTCGCGCAATAGGCTCTCGTCCTTCACCGATGCGATGGCATTTACCTCGGCATGTCCCTGTCCGTAGTGGCAGTGATAGCCTTCGCCTATTATGCGCCCCTTGTGCACAATCACAGCGCCCACCATGGGATTGGGACGTGCGCCGTCGATGCCTTTCTGTGCCAGCTCTATGCACCGCGCCATGTATATCTCGTCTTGTGTCACTGTTTTCAACAATGCTTTTTCTCGAACAATATTTGTACTTTTGGTGCCTCAATGAACAAGCTCGACACATACATACGCACCGCGCTGCATCCCATCTGCTCAGGCACCGAGGCGGCATGGCTGTCGCGCATCATCTGTTGTGAGATGCTCGGACAGTCGCTGACCGACTATTACCTCGGCAAAGATATGGATTTATCCTCTGCGCAGAAAGAAAAAGTCGACGACGTCGTGCGCAGGCTTCGTTCTCACGAGCCCATACAGTACATCCAAGGGCATGCCCTGTTCTGTGGAAGGGACTACTGCGTTTCGCCTGAGGTCCTCATTCCCCGTCCCGAGACCGAGGAACTCCTCGAACTCATCCTCAGCGAATGCAGCATCGCCGCTCCCTCCGTGCTCGATGTAGGTACCGGCAGCGGATGCATCGCCATAAGCCTCAAGCTCGCACTCCCAAAGGCGTCTGTCCGTGCCTTCGACATCTCCGCAGCCGCCCTGCGCGTCGCCGCGACCAATGCCGCTCGCCTTCATGCCGTTGTTGACTTCGAGGAGCACGACATCTTCTCCTTCGATCCCACCGCCGACACCCGTACGCTCGACCTCCTCGTCAGCAATCCGCCGTATGTCACCTGTCGGGAGAAGTCCGACATGCAGCCCTGCGTCCTCGACTGGGAACCCACCACAGCCCTGTTCGTTCCCGACGACGACCCACTGCTCTTCTACCGCCGCATAGCCCAGGTCGGCTCCGTTATGCTCAAGTCCGGTGGCAGACTCTACTTCGAGATCAACCGCGCCTACGGCTCCGAAGTCGCCAGCCTCCTGGCCGACATGGCATATCGCGATGTCTTGGTCCGCAAGGACCTCTCCGGCAACGACCGTTTTGTATCAGCCACGCTATGAAGACCCCCGAACCACTCACCAAAGCCCAGCTGCAGGACCGTGCCGAGGCATACTGCTCGCGCCAGGAGCACTGCCGTTCCGATGTTGCTGCCAAGCTGTCTGCCTGGGGAGCCGACGCTGCCGTTGCCGCCGACATCCTCACGTCGTTGGAGCGCGACCGCTTTGTCGACGACGCTCGCTACAGCCGCTTCTTCATCCACGACAAATACCTCTACGACAAGTGGGGTTGCCATAAGATTGCCCAGGCGCTTCGCTTGAAGCACATCTCATCTGCTGTCTATGCTCCGCTGATGGACGAAGTCATCGACCGCGACGAATACCTGTCGGTCCTGCGCCGCCTCCTTGCCGCCAAGCGCCGCACCCTCAAGGCTCCCGACGACTACGTCCTGCGGCAGAAGCTCCTGCGCTTCGCCCTCCAGCGAGGCTACAACATCGACGATGCCGAACGGTGTCTGGACCCTTGAACACTCAAGAGCCTCACCCCAGCTCCCTCCCCTGAAGGGAGACCCCGACATCCAACACCGGATGTAATCCGACACACCGACAGATGCGGTATGGGAAATTGTCCAACATGTCAAAGAGCGCGAGGCTTGCCCCCACAAACCTTGTTTCAAATCCTGTCTTCTCAACCTTCCTGAAAAAATGAATCTTCGCTACAAGAGAAAGGGGCATTTCCCCCGACACCCCTCAACAACCAACGTTCAAAGATAGTAAATTTTTTGCGACTTTGCAAGCCTTTTGCACACTTACTTTTGTGCATTCGTATTTAACTTCTGATGTTCAGAACGTTGTACCCTCATTTATATTCCTGCCATGCCTCTGAGAGCTACATACGCGAAGGTGGGCAATCTTTGAACACGCAGGCGGTGGCTGCGTATATGTATTCACCATATTCGCTTATCCACACCATTCTTCTAGGACGTTTAACACTCGTTGAGAATTTATTTCAGTTTATTTCAGTTTCAGTTATTGTTTGTGGATTTCACAAGATTTTGTGCTGATCTCTAAAATGAATAAAAAAGTTATATCCATATATAATATAATAT
>CAVHJI010000043.1:0-2358 GCA_963636255.1 Bacteroidaceae bacterium
CTCATCGACAATGCCGTTGCTGTCGGTCAGGTGGTCGAATAGGCTGTATTTACGTATGGTGGCGAGATGGCTGTCGTCGATAGGCAATGTGCGTGTGCCTTTGGCGTTGGCTTGAATGTTATGTGTCATAGCTGTCATGTCCCTTCTTTAAGACGGTTGTTGAGCGCAAATATACTCCAAATGCACCAACAAACGGCGGTCTGCAGGTCTTTTTCTTAGGATTTGCCCATGCCGCCGCGGTGCCGCTTGCCGCAATGCAAAAATGCCTACATTTGCAGACACGCATTCCTATGGTCATTGTATGCACCATATGGATGTGCGGGAAACTATTGAAGCAACCGAAAGAAAATGGACCAGACGACAGACAACACCCGGCAGGGACAACAGCAGACAGAGACGCTGCGACTCATATTTCCGCAGGGCACGGGCATAATGAACGAAAGCTGGATACCGCAGGACCGTGGTGCCGATACCTTGCGCCGTGGCTATGACATAGGGGCGTCGTTGCTCGGCATGCTCATGCCTGGCGGTAGCACGGCATCGACGGTGCAGATTCCGCTGTCGGAAGAAGCGAGCGACCCTAAGTCGAAGCTTGGCATGGAGAACTATGACAACGTGCTGCGGCAGACAAAGCTCACGAGTGACATAGTGCGTAGCCATGACCCCGCACGCATCGTGTCGCTGGCAGGCGACTTCACTGCCAGTGTCGTGCCCATCGGCTATCTGGCACGTCGCTACTTCAAGGACATGGCAGTCATCTGGATTGACTCAAGTCCCGACGTATCTATACCATATACTATGGCTCTCATGGCATGGCTCGGCAAGCGTCTCAAAGAGTTCAACACCATGTGGCCGACAATGATTCCGGCGTCGAAGTTGCTGGCAGTGGGCTACCGTGCGTGGAACCAGGGACTGAATGAGTGGCAGGAAAACCTGGGACTGAAAGGCGTGTCACCGCGCAACATCACCGCCGATGGAAGTGCGCAGGTCAAGGAGTGGTTGCGGGAAACGGGAGTAGGCAAGGTGTTCATACACCTCGACCTCGATGTGCTCGACCCCGGGGAGCTGATGTCAGCATCGAGCCGACCTGTGGGTGACGATGGCCATCGGCGCGGCATTCGCATGCAGGAGGTCGTGCAGCTCATCAACGATGTGTCTACGGTCTACGACCTTGTGGGGCTTACCGTCGTGGAGACCATTCCGCGTGTGGCACTGTCGCTGCGCACCATGCTGGAGCAGTTGCCGCTCTTCACCGATGCGAAGAAAGACGAAGCCTGACGGGCTTCTTTACTCCTTGGCATCACGGCTATCTTACCACACCATGCGTAAGTATTCATGCCCGAAGATGAACAGAGTGCCCTCCTGGCGGAATCCTATGTTCTTGTAGAGCTGCAGGGCGTTGGCGTTGTCGGGGTCGCACGCCAGTATTGGCAACAGGTGCTTCTCGCGTGCTTTCTCAACTCCGTATCTCAGCAGCAGTGAGGCTATGCCGTGACCGCGGTGTTGCGGATGCACCGCCAGTGAGTCAAGGTAGTATTCGCCGTCACCGGTCTCATCGTCCATCTTGTCGATGTCGAACGTCAGCAGGTCCTTGGGCACAAGTCCAAAGGTGCGGAGCTTAACCTCGTGATAGCCGCGTCCCTCGTAGGAGATTAGTGCTCCTGCCGGCTCGCCGTCGACTTTGGCAATGACTGCATTCTGCCATGAATAGAGAGTGTCGGTACGTCGGCAGATGCCCGTCAGCATCTCATCGGGTGCTTCTCCGTTTTCCATAATGGGCATTCCGATAGCTTCAATCATCACCGTCGCCACAAACTCTGAGTCCTCAGCCGTTGCCGGCTCTACTGTAATAAGATCTTTCTTGTCTGCTTCCATCTTGTTGGTCCTTCATATATAATAGAGAGTGCGTGCTGCGCACCGCGTCTGCAAATGTACGATTTCTCCTGTTGACGGCGCAAGGTGTGTTTGCTTGATTATGACGTTAACAACATCTGCGGATGTGACCGTGTGAACTTTATTGGAAACTTGACCAATTGTTGTGCGTTGTGACATAATGGCATGCTTGGCGCGTAATACGCTGAAGTGTAGAAGTTTTGCTTATTGATGCCGTGATGTTGTGTCTTGATTGTCTATGACAATCTGTCCTGTTTGGGAAAACTTTGCAGATGTAAACCGGTGATACGGTTCACCAATAATGCATACTGAAGCCTTGCGGAATTTTTATATTGCCGTAAATGATTAATAAACACATGCTTCTCCTAACGGGTGGTTTTTGCACACAGAAAAATGTCGTTGTGGACGTACAAGCGTGTTGTTTTTTATCCATACCTTTGACAACAGAACAAACAAAACATACCT
>CAVHJI010000043.1:2368-14719 GCA_963636255.1 Bacteroidaceae bacterium
ATGGAAATGCAGAACTTCACCATCACCAAGCGAGACGGCACGGCCGACAGATTCTCACTCGACAAGATAATGAATGCCATAATCAAGGCGTTCGCTTCAGTAAATGAACCTCTTGATCTCGGCAGCCTGTCGAAGATCATCAGTCACCTGGACATTCGCGAGGGCATAAAGGTGGAGGACATACAGAACCAAGTCGAAGAAGCGCTGATGCGCGAACAATACTTCAAGGTGGCGAAGTCGTTCATGCTCTACCGCCAGCGTCACACCGAGGACCGCGAGACCCTGGAGAAGATGCAGTTCCTGTCCGACTACTGCGCAGCGTCGAATGCAGCAACCGGCTCGAAGTATGACGCCAACGCCAATGTCGAACACAAGAATATTGCCACGCTCATCGGCGAGCTGCCGAAGTCGAACTTCATTCGCCTGAACCGCCGTCTGCTGACGGACAGTATCAAGAAGCTCTACGGCAAAGAACTGGCAGACCGCTATATTGACCTGCTGACACACCATTTCATATATAAGAACGACGAGACCAGCCTCGCCAACTATTGTGCCTCGATAACCATGTACCCGTGGCTCATCGGCGGCACCACCGGCATTGGCGGCAACTCCACCGCACCGACAAACCTCAAGTCGTTCTGCGGCGGATTCATCAATATGGTCTTCATCGTCAGCTCTATGCTTGCCGGTGCATGCGCCACACCCGAGTTTCTGATGTACATGAACTACTTCATACAGAAGGAATACGGCATCGATTACTGGAAGGACCCCGACCGAGTGGTGGATATGAGCCTCAGACAGCGCACGCTCGACAAGGTCATCACCGACTACTTCGAGCAGATTGTCTACTCGCTGAATCAGCCCACCGGAGCACGCAACTTCCAGGCCGTGTTCTGGAACATCAGCTACTACGACCATTATTATTTCGACAGCCTGTTCGGCAATTTCTACTTCCCCGACGGCAGCAAGCCCGACTGGGACGGACTGTCGTGGTTGCAGAAGCGCTTCATGAAGTGGTTCAACCACGAGCGTACCAAGGCTGTGCTGACCTTCCCCGTGGAGACGATGGCACTGCTGACCGAGAACGGTGACTGCAAGGACAAGGAGTGGGGCGACTTTGCCTCAGAGATGTACAGCGAGGGACACTCGTTCTTCACCTACATGAGCGACAATGCCGATTCGCTGAGCTCGTGCTGCCGACTGCGCAACGAGATTCAGGACAACGGCTTCAGCTACACGCTGGGTGCCGGAGGCGTGTCGACAGGATCGAAGAGCGTGCTCACCATCAACCTGAACCGCTGCATACAGTATGCCGTGAACCACAAGATGGACTACCGTGAATACCTGAGCGACATCATCGACCTGTGCCACAAGGTGCAACTCGCCTACAACGAGAACCTCAAGAAGTTCCAGAAGTGCGGAATGCTGCCGCTGTTCGACGCCGGCTATATAAATATGAACAGACAGTACCTGACGATCGGTGTCAACGGACTGGTAGAAGCTGCCGAGTTCATGGGACTGACCATCAACGACAACCCCGACTACAAGCACTTCGTGCAGGAAGTACTGGGACTCGTCGAGAAGTACAACAAGCAGTATCGCACCAAGGACACGCTCTTCAACTGCGAGATGATTCCTGCCGAGAACGTCGGCGTGAAGCACTCCAAGTGGGATAGGGAAGACGGCTACTTCGTGCCGCGCGACTGCTACAACAGCTATTTCTACATTGTTGAGGACGACAGCCTGAGCATCATCGACAAGTTCAAGCTTCATGGTGCGCCCTACATCGAGCACCTCACGGGCGGCTCGGCACTCCACATGAACCTGGAGGAACACCTCAGCAAGGCGCAGTACCGCCAGCTGCTATGCGTGGCAGCCAAGGAGGGATGCAACTACTTCACGTTCAACATTCCTAACACCATCTGCAACGACTGCGGACACATCGACAAGCGCTACCTGCACGAATGCCCCGCCTGCCACAGCAAGAATGTGGACTACATGACGCGCATCATCGGCTACCTGAAGCGCGTCAGCAACTTCTCCGCCGCCCGTCAGGAGGAAGCACACCGCCGCTACTATGCCGGTGATGACAAGCTGAAGGAGGCTACCGAGAAGTGCTGAAGTATGTCAACACAGGGATTGTGTTCCAGGAAATCCCTGACGAGGTGACGCTGTCTGTCAACATCTCCAACTGTCCGTGCCGCTGTCCGGGGTGCCACAGCCAGTATCTGTGGCAGGACATAGGCACGCCGCTGACCCCCGACGTGCTGGACGACATGATAGCCCGCAACAGCAGTGACATGACGTGCGTCTGCTTCATGGGCGGCGATGCCGAGCCCGAAGCCGTGAGCCGTCTGGCACGCCATGTCCATAGCCGCCATCCGCAGCTCCGGGTGGCATGGTACAGCGGACGACAGCTGCTGCCGCGCGGTCTCGACCGCAGCGACTTCGACTACATAAAGGTGGGGCCCTACATCCGCCACCTGGGACCGCTGAACAAGCCCACCACCAACCAACGACTCTACCGCTGCGCCTCCGACGGCACAATGGCCGACATCACCTCCCGCTTTTGGAAGAAGCCCTGACACCATTCTGCGATGATGCGCGCGTACGTCCGTTGCCCATCACACGTACGTGTCTTTTTTGGGGGGGAAGGGGATATTGTCCCCGCGCAAGAGATATATACGTTTTGCCCTAAAGGTATACAGGTTTTGGCTAACACGAATATAGGCACTGTTGCCGATGTTTGTCCCCACTGATTTACTATTGACCCCATCATTTTTTTTGTAGCCTGCGGTGTCGGAACGGTTGTTGCGGAAGGAGGGAAGAGGTCCTCCCGAAAAATCAGCAGCACCTGCAAAAAAAAAATCAGCAGCACTTACTCTGCGTGGAGTAAGCACTGCTGACTGTGAACGGGGCGGGATTGTTTGCTTTACAGCGATTCGCCGAAGTCGTCCAGGAACTTCTGTGTCAGGTCTTCCTGCCAGTGGCCAATCTCCTTCATGCGTCCGAAGAAGAAGCGCAGGACCTTGGGCTCCATGGTCCACTCCAGTCCGCCGATGAGGCTGCGGTTGTCCCACAGCCACTTCACGCGGTCTGCCACATACTTGATCTGCGACAGCGTGTAGACGCGGCGCGGCACTGCCAGACGGAGCAGTTCCAGCTCGGCATAGCGCTCGGTGCCGTCGGGCTCGCGCTGCTCGCTCATGGTGCCACGCTCCATGCCGCGTATGCCTCCGGCGATGAAGAGGGCTGCGCCTACGGCAGCTGCGGGATATTGGTTGTGGGGCATGTCGGGGACGAACTCGGAGCAGTTGAGGTGGGCGCCCAGTCCGCCGGCAGGCTTGATGACGGGCACGCCGTAGGCGTCGAGCTCGTCGATGAGGTAGCGTATGAACTCCGGTCCCTGGCTGATGTACTCCATGTCGAGCGACTCATACAGTCCCTGTGCCATTGCCTCCATCGAGCGTACTTCCATGCCTCCGTAGGTCAGGAAGCCCTCGAAGAGCGGCACGAACTCCATCATCTCGTCGGTGTACTTCTTGTCGACGCTCGTGATGATGCCGCCGCGTGCGAAGCCCAGCTTGCGGCCGGAGAAGTAGACGATGTCGCAGCGCGAGGCCAGAAGGTGGTAGATTTCCTTTGTCGACATGTACTTGCATCTGGGCTCGCGCGTCTTCATGAAGTAGACGTTGTCCTGCAGCAGCGAGGCGTCGAGCACCGACTTGATGCCGTACTGGTGGCAGATGTCGGTGACGGCAAGCATGTTCTCGAGCGATACCGGCTGTCCGCCGATGAGGTTCGTGCCCGACTCGATGCGCACGAATGCCACCTTCTCGGGGCCGTATTTCTCGATGGTCTGGCGCAGTAGATCCAGGTCGAAGTTGCCCTTGAAGGGGTCGTCGCTCTGCGGCAGCAGTCCTTTCTTGTCGAGGACCTCGATGACGTCGCCTCCCAGACGCGTGATGTGCGCCTTGGTCGTGGTGAAGTGGAAGTTCATCAGTGCCACCATTCCGGGCTTGACGTAAGCCTCTGCCAGTATGTTCTCGCAGGCACGGCCCTGATGGGCGGGTAGCACGTTGTCGGTGCCGAACACCTCCTTGACTGCCGCCTTGACGCGGTTGAAGGTCTCCGAGCCGGCATACGAGTCGTCGGCACGCATCATGGCTGCCGTCTGCAGGTCGGACATGGCATTGACGCCGCTGTCGGTCAGCATGTCGAGATAGATGTCACGGTTCTGGAGAAGGAAGGTGTTGTTGCCTGCGTCTTTGATGGCACGCAGACGCTCCTTTACGGGCAGAAGATTCAGCTTCTGCACCACGCGGACCTTGTGCATCTCGAGTGGCACTTGGTTTTCCGCCTTGTAGAATTTTACGTTTGACATGGTATTGTATGTATTAAGTTTTAAACTGTCGGTCTTCGGTGTGCAAATGTACGAATTTCGAACCGACAGCCATGGCCATAGACAACAAAAGCCGCCCGTTGGGGCAGCTTTTTGCAGGTCACGACAGCGTTGTCACTACTTGCTCTTCAGATAGCTGTCGATGTCTTTTGCAGCCTGGCGTCCGCTTGCCAAAGCTCTGACCACAAGGCTTGCTCCGCTCTTGGCGTCGCCGGCAATGAACACGTTGTCGGCAAGCTGCGGCTGCTCCGGCTTGACGAATCCCATCGCCAGCAGCACCATGTCTGCCTCGATGGTCTCCTTCTTGCCCGTGGGGCTCATCGTGGGACGACCGCCGTCCTTTGCAGGCAGCCATTCCACTTCCTCCACCTCGACACCGGCCACCTTGCCGTCCTTGCCGATGAACTTGTTTGATGTCAGGCACCAACGGCGCGTGCATCCCTCTTCGTGGCTGCTGGTGGTCTTCAGTACCACGGGCCACATGGGCCATGGCGTTGCCGGATTGTGTCCGACGGGAGGCTTGGGCATGATCTCAATCTGCGTCACGCTGATTGCGCCCTGCCTGATGCTGGTGCCTATGCAGTCGGAGCCGGTGTCGCCGCCGCCAATCACCAGCACCTTCTTGCCCTTGGCGTTCACCAGCTGGCTCTTGTCGAACTGTTCGCCGTCGAGGACCTCGTTCTGTTGCGACAGCATGTCCAGTGCAAAGTAGATGCCTTTCAGCTCACGTCCCGGAATGTTCAGGTCGCGTGCTGTCGGCGTGCCTGTGCAGAGGCAGTAGGCGTCGAAGCCTTCGGGCAACTTGTTCACGTCCACCACGGTGTTCATCTGGAAGTGTATGCCTTCCTGCTCCAGCACGTTTATCTTGCGGTCGATCACCGCCTTGTCCAGCTTGAAGTTGGGGATGCCGTAGCGCAACAGTCCGCCGGCGTGGCTGTGCCTGTCGAAGATTGTCACCTCGTAGCCCAAGGCGTTCAGCCGCACGGCTGTGCTCAGTCCTGACGGACCGCAGCCTATCACTGCCACGCTCTTGCCGTTGCGCGTCGGAATGACGGGTGTTATGTAGCCTTCGCGGTATGCCGCTTCGACGATTGCCGCCTCGTTCTCGCGTATGGTGACAGGCGCGTCGAGTGCCAGGTTCAGCACGCACGACTTCTCGCAGAGGGCAGGGCAGATGCGTCCGGTGAATTCGGGGAAGTCGTTGGTCTGCCTCAATATGTCGAATGCCTCGCGCCATTTGCCGCGATAGAGCGCGTCCTGAAACTCGGGGTCTTTGTTGCCCAGCGGACAAGCCCAGTGGCAGAAGGGCACGCCGCAGTCCATGCAGCGCGAGGCCTGTAGCCTGCGGTCGTGGCTGTTGAGTGTCTGCTCCACCTGGCTGAAGTCGGTTACGCGTTCGTGAACTGGCCTGTATCCAGCCTCTTTGCGCGGTATGGTGAGGAATGCTTTAGGGTCTCCCATCGTAGTGTATCTCCTTGTGTGTGTAAAAATGTTTCTTTCCTTCGGTTGGTATGTTCTCGCTTAATAGTCTCTCTGCATCTCTTCGATCTTCTGCTGCAGCAGGCGCATCTGCTCTTCGTGCAGCACCTTCTGATACTCTATCGGCACTACCTGGATGAACTCCTCGGCATAGTGGTTCCAGTCGTCGAGCATTGTGCGTGCCAGCTTCGAGCCGGTGTAGAGATAGTGCTGGCGAATGAGCTCGTGCAGCTCCTTGCGGTACGACGCCTCTTCGATGAGCGACAGTTCCACCATCTCCATGTTGCAGAAGTAGTCGAAGTCGCCGTTCTTGTTCCAGACGTAAGCCACGCCGCCCGACATTCCGGCTGCAAAGTTCCTGCCCGTGGTGCCCAGCACCACTACGCGTCCGCCGGTCATGTATTCGCAGCAGTGGTCTCCCACGCCCTCGACCACGGCAATGGCTCCTGAGTTGCGTACGGCAAAACGTTCGCCGACACGACCGTTGATGTAGACCTCGCCACTCGTGGCACCATATAGTAATGTGTTGCCTGCAATGGTGTTGTCTTCAGCCTCGAAGTTGCTCCTGACGGGCGGCATCACTGCGATTCGTCCGCCCGACAGACCCTTGCCGAGATAGTCGTTTGCCTCGCCCTCGAGCTTGAAGTTGACACCGGGCACAAGGAATGCTCCGAACGATTGTCCTGCCGAGCCCTTGAACTTCAGGTTCAGCGTGTTCTCGGGCAAGCCCTTCTCGCCATGCTTCTTGGCAATCACGCCGCTGAGCATGGCGCCGACCGCACGGTCTGTATTTGCAATGGTGTATTCCAGCGAGATCTCCCTCTGCGTGTCGATGGCTGCCTGTGTGGCGCGCAGTATGTCTACGTCCTTGACACTGTCGATGGCGTGCTGCTGGTCGGTGACGTGATGTATGGCGGCATCGTTGTTGACGCGTGCTGTCAGGCGGCTGAAGTCAATCAGATCGTGCTTCTTCACGCCGTCGCTCGGCTTGCGTACAATCAGGTCAGAGCGGCCAATGATCTCGTCCACGGAGTGTGCACCGATCTCTGCCAAGTATTCGCGCACTTCCTGCGCCAGGAAGGTGAAGTAGCTGACCAGGTAGTCGCTGGCACCACGGAAATGCTTCCTCAGCTCTGGATTCTGTGTCGCAACACCCATGGCACAAGTGTTCTTGTTGCACTTGCGCAACATCACGCAGCCCAGCACGATGAGACATGCCGTGCCGAAGCCGAACTCCTCTGCTCCGAGCATTGCCATGAGCACAACGTCGCGTCCAGTCTTCAGCTGTCCGTCTGCCTGCAGCACCACCTGTCCGCGCAGTCCGTTCAGCACCAGTGTTTGTTGCGTTTCGCTGAGTCCCATCTCCGGAGCCACACCGGCATAGCGTATAGAGCTCTGCGGCGATGCGCCCGTTCCGCCCTCGGCTCCGGAAATAATTATCAGGTCTGCCTTGGCTTTGGCAACACCGGCGGCAATTGTGCCTACGCCGCTTTCCGACACCAGCTTCACGCTTATCTTGGCTGCTGGATTGACGTTCTTCAGGTCGAAGATCAGTTGTGCCAGGTCTTCGATGGAGTAGATGTCATGATGCGGTGGCGGCGAAATGAGCGAGATGCCGGGGATGGAGTGACGCGTGTGGGCAATCACCTCGTCGACCTTGAAGCCGGGCAGCTGTCCGCCTTCACCCGGCTTGGCTCCTTGTGCAATCTTTATCTGTATCTCGTCAGCGTCCATAAGGTATTCCGTGGTCACTCCGAAACGGCCCGATGCCACCTGCTTTGTGGCAGAACGCTTTATGGTGCCGAAGCGTGCCGAATCCTCACCGCCTTCACCGGTATTGCTGCGGCAGTGCAGCGTGTTCATGGCTACGGCTATCGCCTCGTGCGCCTCTTGGCTCAGCGCTCCGAAGCTCATGGCACTCGACACAAAGCGGTGCACAATGTTCTCTGCGGGCTCAACCTCATCGATGCTAATCGGATTGCGGCGGAAGTCAAGGAAGTCGCGCAGGAATATGGGCTTTTCCTTCTCGTCGACCAGTCGTGTGAACTCCTTGAACTTCTTGTAGCTGTTCAGACGTGTCGCCAGTTGCAGCGTGCTTATGGTTTCGGGATTCCATGCGTGCTTCTCGCCGTCCTTGCGATACTGATACTGTCCGATGTTTGTCAGCAGTTCTCCCTCCTTCACGTTCAGTGCGGCGTCGTGCATCTTCACGGCATCGCGAGCAATCTCGTCGAGCCTGATGCCGCCGATTGTCGACTTCATGCCGCCAAAGTAGGCGCGGCACAGCTCTTCGCTGAGTCCGACAGCCTCGAAGATCTTGGCACCGCGATAGGAGCGGATGGTGGATATGCCCATCTTGCTCAATATCTTGTACAGACCTTTGCAGACCGCCTTGATGTAGTTCTTCTCCGCCGTGGCATAATCCAGCTGTATGTCTTGATTGTTGACAAGATTGTCGAGCACGGCAAAAGCCATGTATGGGTTGAGTGCGCTGGCTCCGAATCCGAGCAGCAGTGCGGCGTGCATGACCTCACGAATCTCGCCGCTCTCCACGATCAGTGCCGTCTGTACGCGTTTGCCCACAGATATCAGATGGTGATGCACGGCACTCACGGCAAGCAGCGATGGAATGGCAGCGTGCGTGGCATCGATGTCGCGGTCGCTCAATACGATGTAGTTCACGCCGTCGTCGACGCTCTCCTCCGCCTTGTGGCACAGTGTGGTCAGCATCTCTTGCAGTCCGGCACGCCCCTTGGATGCCTCGAACAGCATGGGCAGATGCACCGACTTGAATCCTTTGTAGCGGATGTTGCACAGCAGGTCAAGCTGCGTATTGCTCAGTATGGGGTGACTCAAACGCACCATCTTGCAGTGCGAAGCGTTGGGAGTCAGGATGTTCATGCCGACGGCACCGATGTACTCGACAAGCGACATTACCAGCTCTTCGCGTATTGGGTCGATTGGAGGATTGGTGACTTGTGCAAACTGCTGGCGGAAGTAGTTGAAGAACAACTGCGGACGGTCTGATATGATGGCAAGCGGTGTGTCGTTGCCCATTGCACCTATTGGCTCGCCGGCTGTGGTCGCCATCGGGGAGATTATGTTCGCTATGTCTTCTTTCGAGTAGCCAAAAGCCTTCAGCTTGCTGTCGTAGTTGTCGACGCTGTGCGCCACCTTGCGTCCGCTGCGCAGTTTGTCCAGCTCTATGCGGTTTTCGCTGAGCCATGTCCGGTAAGGCTTGGCGTCAGCCAGTTGCTTCTTCAGTTCGGCATCGGTATAGATCTTGCCTTCCTGCGTGTCAATCAGCAATATCTTGCCGGGTTCCAGACGGCCTTTGCTCTTAATCTCTCCAGGTTCGAAGTCCATCACGCCGACTTCGCTCGACACAACCATCGTGTCGTTCTTCGTTATCAGGTAACGTGCCGGACGCAGTCCGTTGCGGTCGAGCATTCCGCCTGCATAGCGTCCGTCGCTGAACAGCAGGGCTGCAGGACCGTCCCACGGCTCCATAAGTATTGAGTGATATTCGTAGAATGCCTTCAGGTCTTCGCTGATTGGGTTCTTCTCGTTGAATGATTCGGGTATGAGCATCGCCATGGCATGCGGAAGACTCAGGCCGCTCATCACCAGAAACTCCAGCACGTTGTCGAGCGAAGCACTGTCGCTCATGCCAGGTTGAACGATGGGGTGCAGCTCCTTGATGTCGCCCAGTGCGGGTGTTGACAGCACACTCTCGCGTGCTTCCATCCAACTGCGGTTGCCGCGTATGGTATTGATTTCGCCGTTGTGCGCCAACAGGCGGAATGGTTGTGCCAAGCCCCAAGTGGGGAAGGTGTTGGTGCTGAAGCGCGAGTGCACCAATGCCAGACCGCTGGTGAAGTAGTCGTTCGTCAGGTCGGGGAAGTAGTTCCGGAGCTGTACCGACGACAACATACCTTTATAGATGATGTTCTTCGTCGAGAGCGACACGACGTAGAAGTCCTCCTTACCTTTTATTGCGGAGAGGTTCACGCGCTTTTCAATCTTCTTGCGGATGATGTACAGGCGGCGGTCGGCTGTCTGGCTGTCGTCGAAGCCGGTGATGAATATCTGCTTGATGTCCGGCTCCACAGCTGCAGCCTCTTGTCCGAGAATTTCGGGACGCGTGGGCACATTGCGCAGGTGCATCAGCGTCAGTCCGTCGCGCTCAATCTCCTCGATCATGATTTGCAGTATCGCGCTCTGTGCAGTCTTGTCCTTTGGCAGGAAGAGCAATCCTGTGCCGTAGTGTCCTTTTTCCGGAACAGGTATGCCTTGCAGCAGAATGAACTCATGCGGAATCTGCAGCATGATGCCTGCACCGTCGCCGGTCTTGTTGTCTGCACCTTCAGCTCCGCGATGACGCAGGTTCTCAAGCACCTTCAGTGCCGACTCAACCAAGGCGTGCGATTTGCCGCCTTTTATGTTCACAATCATGCCCACACCGCAGGCATCGTGCTCGTATGACGGGTCGTACAATCCCACTGCATGCGGCTTGTGCGAAGCGTTGTCACTGTTACTTGATGTCATGTTGAAAAGCTGCTCTTTCATTGTTTTAAGTTTACATTTGTTTGCCTTAAAGCAGATTTAGTTAATCATTTTGGTCTGCAAAAGTATGGATTTGCTGTCACATTGGCAAACAGGCCTTGCGCAAATGCTATCGGATTTAGGACTGTATTGCATTCTGATGTGACTAATTGTAGTCAAATACACTTGTATACTTTCATTATGAAATAGAAATAGGGCAATACTTGACGTGATTGTTACATTGAGGCAAAATGTAAAGATATTTTTTTTGTGGAAGCGCCATAATGTAGGGTAGGGAATGGCATCCGTCTGCAGCAAACCGCCAGACGGCTATCAGGGATTGTGTGGTGTTGAATAGAGCAAGACAGCCGCCTCCATGCTGTCTTGTGCATGGGGCGGCCGTCCATTCCAAATAGTTTCGGGGAAATGTGTGCCCAGTCGGTCTGTTGTTTGCGTCACGAATCTCGGGCCTTGAGCCCGCAGTAGCGTTCGCATTCGGCGCAGATGTCGTAACCCAGCATCACACCGAGGATGAAATCTTCTTCGGGCGAGAGCTGGTTCAGCGGCTTGTTGATGAAGCAGCGTATGGCGTTGATACACTGGCTGCGTCCGAAGAAGATGTTAATCTTAGTGCTGTCCACCTGCTGTATGAAGTAGTCAATGTTCTGCCGCGCCAGACGTGCCGTGGCAAAGTCTTCGAAACGCTTGTTCACAGTGTAGAGCACCATCTGCCTGACACCCTTCTTGAACTCGTAGATGTGGTTCAGGAAGATCTTCATGTCGGCAGGTGTCGCTGTTGTGCTGGGCATTTCCTCAATCGGTGTTTCTGTGTGCTGATTCAGATGCGGCTCTTTATCTCCTCGGTCCAGGCTGCTATGCGTTCGTCGGTTTTGTCGCTTTCGTTGACCTCGTCGAGTGCCAGGCCGATGAAGTTGCCGTCGATAACGGAAATGCTCGACGAGAAAGAGTAGTCGCTGGCAGATACCTTATTGCCTATGAAGTTGCAGCCGCAACCCTTGAGTTCATTGTACAGGCAGCCCATGCCATCGCAGAAGGTGTCGCAGTAGGAGTCTGAGTCGCCGCAGCCGAAGAGTGCCACGTCTTTCTGCGAGAGGTCGCACGACTTCAGTGTTTTCACGGCGTCGTACCAGTCGTCCTGCATTTCGCCGTCACCCCATGTCGACGTGCCGAGAATCAGGAGGTCATACTTTGCCACGGTGCTGGCATCCAATGTGTCGGCACTGTACACGTTTGAATTTGATACACCCAAGGCTTCGGCTATTCTGCTAGCCAAGTCCTCGCAGGTTCCTGTGCTGGAACCATAGAAAATTCCTACATTTTTCATATTCAGTTTTTGTGTTATGATCTTGGTTGCAAAATAAGTTGTTGTGGAAAGACCTCCAAATACCTACATATGATGAATCATCCTGCACTGGCTAACAACAGGTAGGGACTGCCATTATTGTCTCCTTTCTGGGAACGGCATCTCCCCCTATATGAAAAAGCCCCGACTTCTTTGTAAAGCCAGGGCTCTGTGTCTATTATCCTCGAAGTAACTCGTTCTTACTCGAAATGTCTCATTCTTACTTGAAGTAACTTGCTTATCAGAAGCGACGTGCTTTTATCCGAAGCGATAAAGTGTTGTTGTCGCGAATCTTTAGATTGTCGTGTTGAGGCTCTGTCTGTACCATTCGTAGAGCTTCCTGACGCCGTCTTCGATTTCGATGCTGTGTTGCCATCCCAGTCGGTGCAGCTTGTCGACGTCAATCAGCTTGCGTGGTGTGCCGTTGGGTTTTGTGGCATCCCATGCAATCTGTCCGGCGAAGCCCACGGTGTCTGCCACGAGCTGCGACAGTGCCTTTATGGTAAGCTCCTTGCCTGTGCCGACATTGATGTGGCAGTTGCGTATTTCGCCGAGCGACGGA
>CAVHJI010000044.1:0-14525 GCA_963636255.1 Bacteroidaceae bacterium
GGCACTCGTCGCGGCACTCACCGCACTTGGCGTAAGCTCCTGCTACAACTGGTAGCGACGCGCCAGTGCGCCGCACACTCCGAAATTAGAGGGTACGCGCAGAGAGCGCGCAAACACAGACTATTTAAGAGAGCGCACGGGCGAGGGGGACGCCGTGGCTCTCTTTTGCACTTCAAAATCCGATGCCGTCCGACAAAAATCACTAACTTAGCCCGAGAAAAATGTAACCCTCATTTTGAATATCATGAAACGACGCGATTTTCTGAAAAATACTGCAGTGCTGGCCGTGGCTCCCGCAGTGCCATTGCCCTCCATAGCTGCACCAAAAGCATCCGAAATGCAGCACATCGACGATGAGGACGACAACAAAAAGCTCATCGACAGTCACCCCATGCTGCAAAACTATGCCCCCGACAGTATGGGCGTAGCCTTCAGCGTATCGGCCTTGGCCAACGGATATGTGATTTACGGCCGGCGCCCCGATCTCGCCGACGCACGCAAAGTGTACTGCGGAGGTTACCGCGTGACCGATCTGAATGCCGATGTGATGCTCGTGCGACTCACCAATCTGCAGCCCGCCACCACCTACTACTACCGCATAGGGGCAGACCGCATACACTACGGAGGTGGATATGACATGAAAATACTGGGCAATGAAGAATCCGAACGCATCTATTCTTTCAGTACGGCAGGTGTTGACGCCCTCTCGCACTTCTGCGTGATAAACGACACTCATGCCCATATGGACGCCTTCGAGAAGCTCACCTCCCGATTGGCTGCACTGAAGCCCGCCTGTGTGGTGTGGAATGGCGATGCCACCAACTGCGAGGAGAAGGTGGAAAACCTGAAGGATATATTTCTGCGTCCCGCCATATCGCGTCCCGACTATGCTTCGTGCACGCCCTATCTGTTTGCTCCCGGCAACCACGACTCGCGCGGAATGGCCAACAGGCACATCGACCGCGTGTGGATGTTTCGCCAACCCGAGGAACGCTCAAGCCGCGACTGGGACCTCGGACGCAACTTTGCCGTGCGCATGGGGCAGATAGCGATGATTGGACTCGACACCGCCGAGGACAAACTCGACACCAATCCTCTCTTTGCCAACCTGTTCTCGTCGGCTGCCTACCGCGAGGCGCAGGTGGCATGGCTGCGTGATGCCCTGCAGCGCCCCGACATCTCGTCGGCGCCTTACCTCGTGGCCTTTTGCCACATTCCGCTCTTCGACTCCAACCCCAAGAGCAATCCCGGCGATGTGGCTCCTGCCGACGCCGACCCTCAGTACTCCACCGACTTCGCCATGTGGCAGCGCACGTGCGCCAATCTGTGGACTCCGCTGCTGGCCGAGGCCCACTGCCAACTGGTGGTGTGTGCCCATACCCACCGCTACAGTTTCGACGCTGCTACACCAGACCGTCCCTGGGCGCAGATGGTAGGCGGCGGACCCGAAGGTACAAAGCGTGAAAACACCGATTGCGCTACGGTGATCGATGCTCAAGTGGAGGGCGAACAGCTCGTCGTAACCGCCTATGATGTGGTGAAAGACCAACAGATAGACAAGCAAGTTTTTGCTCCGCGAAAGACGATGAAAGCCCAGGACAGCAATCAAGAGTGATAAGGTTTTCGTACATCCGGGAAATTTAGCAGACATAATTTTCGCATGCAGGTCCTTGCACCTGTGGCCGTGGAGTAAAGACACGAACGTTCTTACGGGGGGCAATGGGGAGAAGTCCCCTCATACGGGGAATCTGCCATTCGACAAAGAGGGCCGTCATTGACTTCTCTTTGCAGCATTCTGCGTCTAAAATCTGCACGGGGTGTGAAATATGTGGGATTTTTGTAAATTTGCGGCTTCAACGAGAAAAAAGTAAAGATAACAACATATCATGAGTAAGAAGTTTGCCGAATACAGCGGACTGAACCTGACGGACGTCAACGAGCAGGTTCTCGAGGAGTGGAAGAAGAAGAATATATTCGAGAAGAGCGTCAAGGAACGCGAGGGCTTCCCCGAGTTCATCTTCTACGAGGGTCCTCCATCTGCCAACGGTCACCCGGGAATTCACCACGTGCTGGCACGCAGCATTAAGGATACGTTCAACCGATACAAGACGATGAAGGGATTCCACGTCGCACGCAAGGCTGGATGGGACACCCACGGACTGCCGGTGGAGCTGGGCGTGGAGAAGGAGCTCGGCATCACGAAGAAGGATATCGACAACAAGGCTTCGGACAAGTACATCTCGACCGAGGACTATAACCACAAGTGCCGCGAGAACGTGATGAAGTTCACTGCCGAATGGCGCGACCTGACGGAGAAGATGGGCTACTTCGTGGACCTTGACCATCCGTACATCACCTACGACAACAAGTACATTGAGACCCTGTGGTGGCTGCTCAAGCAGCTGTATAACAAGGGACTGCTCTATAAGGGCTATACCATTCAGCCTTATTCGCCCGCAGCAGGCACGGGACTGAGCTCGCACGAGCTGAACCAGCCCGGATGCTACCGCGACGTGAAGGATACGTCGGTGACGGCGCAGTTCCTCATCACCGAGCCGCGTCGGGAATGGACAGGGTGGGGCAGGCCGTACTTCCTGGCTTGGACAACCACACCGTGGACACTGCCGTCGAACGTGGCGCTGTGTGTGGGACCTAAGATTGACTACAGTGTGGTGGAGACCTACAACCCCTACACGGCAGAGAAGATGACGCTGATTATGGCGGCTGCCCGCGTGTCGGCATACTTCCAGCCGGCAGGCGAGGTGAAGGAGGGCGACGCAATGCCCGACTACCAGCGTGGCGACAAGTACGTGCCCTATAAGGTCGTGGGCAGCATGAAGGGCAGTGAGCTTGTGGGTCTGCACTACCAGCAGTTGATGCCGTGGGTGAAGCCGTGCGAGAAGGTCAGCGACCTGAGTGCGGCTTATGTGACGGAGTATGCTACAGCACATCCCGACAAGGTGTTCACCGGCGAGAACGGCAAGGACCGCTTCGTGGAGATGAGCGAAGCCGCATTCCGCGTGATCCCTGGCGACTACGTGACGACCGAAGACGGTACGGGCATTGTGCACATTGCTCCTACGTTCGGTGCCGACGATGCCAAGGTGGGACGCGATGCCGGCATTCCGGCACTCTACCTCATCGACCACAAGGGCGACACCCGTCCTATGGTGGACCTGCAGGGAAAATACTACAACATAGATGAACTGGACAGCAACTTCGCAAGCCGCTGCATGGACGTGGAGGCATACAGCCACCATGCGGGCGACTACGTGAAGAACGCATACGACCCGCGCTTCAACCCGGGCGGCGTGTGGGACACGAAGGCTTCGGAGAAGGCAGAGGACCTGAACATCATCATCAGCCTGGAGATGAAGCAGGATGGCAAGGCATATAAGATCGAGAAGTTCGTGCACAACTATCCGCACTGCTGGCGCACGGACAAGCCCGTGCTGTACTATCCGCTCGACAGCTGGTTCATCCGCGACACGGCACGCAAGGAACGCATGGTGGAGCTGAACAAGACCATCAACTGGCAGCCCGAGAGCACCGGTACAGGCCGCTTCGGCAACTGGCTGGAGAACCTGAACGACTGGAACCTGTCGCGCTCGCGCTTCTGGGGCACGCCGCTGCCAATATGGCGCGACGAGAACCGTGGCGAGAAGTGCATAGGCACGCTCATGGAGCTGTATGCTGAGATCGAGAAGAGTGTTGCCGCCGGCGTGATGAAGAGCAATCCGCTGAAGGAGCGCGGCTTCGTGCCGGGCGACTACTCGCAGGAGAACTACGACAAGATAGACCTGCACCGTCCGTATGTGGACCAGATTGTCCTCGTGAACGACGAGGGACAGCCCATGTACAGGGAATCGGACCTCATCGACGTGTGGTTCGACTCAGGCTCGATGCCTTATGCACAGCTGCACTACCCGTTTGAGGGCGAGATGGCACGCGGCACGGAGGCAGACCGCCAGGCGCTGGTGGAGAGCCGCTACGAGGGCTATGCCATTCCGCCAAAGGCGTTCCCTGCCGACTTCATCAACGAGGGTGTGGACCAGACACGCGGATGGTTCTTCACGCTGCACGCCATTGCAACGATGGTGTTCGACAGCGTGGCGTTCAAGAACGTCATCTCCTCGGGTCTCGTGCTCGACGCCAAGGGCAACAAGATGAGCAAGCACCTGGGCAACGTGACCAATCCGTTCGACATGATTGGCAAGTACGGCACCGACGCCGTGCGCTTCTACATGATGACCAACAGCGAGCCGTGGGACAACCTGAAGTTTGACCCCAACGGCGTGGACGAGGTGCGACGCAAGTTCTTTGGCACGCTCTACAACACATATTCGTTCTTCGCACTCTACGCCAACGTCGATGGTTTCGACTACTCGCAGAAGGACATTGCCCTCGGTGAGCGTCCGGAGATTGACCGCTGGATTCTGTCGGAGCTGAACACACTGGTGCAGGGCGTGGATGCCAATCTGGCAACCTACGAACCCACACGTGCCGGCAGACTGATTGAGGACTTCGTCAACGACAACCTGAGCAACTGGTATGTGCGCCTGAACCGCAAGCGCTTCTGGGGCGGCGGCATGACGACCGACAAGCTGTCGGCATATCAGACGCTCTACACCTGCCTGGAGACTGTGGCAAAACTGCTGGCACCGCTGTCGCCGTTCTTCGCCGACAGACTGTATATGGACCTCGTGGGCGTCACCGGACGCGACACGGTGGAGTCCGTGCATCTGGCATCGTTCCCGCAGTGCGACGAGGCGCTGATTGACCACGAGCTGGAGGCACGCATGGAGATGGCACAGAAGATTACGTCGATGGTGCTGGCTCTGCGCCGCAAGGTGAACATCAAAGTGCGCCAGCCGCTGCAGCGCATCATGATTCCTGTGACCAGCGAAGCACAGCGCAGCCACATCGAGGCTGTGAAGGAGCTGATACGGAACGAGGTCAACGCCACAGGCATACTGGTGAAGCGCGTGAAGTGCGACTTCAAGAAGCTGGGCCCGAAGTTCGGCAAGCAGATGAAGGGCGTGGCAGCAGCAGTGTCGGCAATGGGACAAGAGGACATTGCACTGCTGGAGCGCGACGGACACTTCACCTTCGCCGACGTGAACGGACAGCCGGCAACGGTCGACGTGGCTGACGTGGAGATTATCAGCGAGGACATCCCGGGCTGGCTCGTGGCTAACGAGGGCAACCTGACAGTGGCACTGGAGGTGACCGTCACCGAAGACCTGCGACGCGAAGGTGTGGCACGCGAACTGGTGAACCGCATCCAGAACCTGCGCAAGCAGAGCGGACTGGAGATTACGGACAAGATAGACATCCTCGTATCGCACAACGCTAACAGCGACGAGGCAATAGGCGACTACAGCGACTACATCTGCCGTCAGGTGCTGGGACGCTCGTTGCAGCTGGCAGACAACATCGAAGGCGGTACGGAGCTCGACATGGACGACTTCAAGCTGACGGTGAAGATTGCGAAGGCGTGACGGAACACGCGAGGCTACAGAGAGAGAGAATAACGATAATAGAATATCAAACTTTAAATCTAACTAAAAAAAATATGGCGGAAAAGACAAGATATTCGGATGCTGAACTCGATGAGTTCAAGAAGATTATAAACGAGAAGCTCGCCGTGGCGCAGAAGGACTACGAGCAGATGATGGCGAGTCTGCGTGGCAAGGACAGCAACGACATAGAAGATACCTCGTCGAGCTACAAGGTGATTGAGGATGACTCTGCCGCCCTGGCACGCGAGGAGACACTGCGCCTGGCACAACGTCAGCTGAAGTTCGTCAAGAGCCTGCAGGCTGCGCTGATGCGCATCGAGAACAAGACCTATGGCATCTGCCGTGAGACGGGAAAACTGATTCCTGCCGAGCGTCTGCGTGCTGTGCCTCACGCCACACTGAGCATCGAGGCCAAGAGGAAGGATAAAAGATAAGAGGAGACACACAAGAGTGGACAATGCGAAGATGGACGGCGTGAGTGGCTGCAAGGGGCGCCTCACGAGCGGATGGTGGTGGGTGCTGCTGATTGTGGCACTGCTGGCTACGGACCAGATCATTAAGTTCTGCGTCAAGACCGGCATGTTTCTGCACGAGAGCATCCGCATCACCGACTGGTTCTACATTCTCTTCACCGAGAACAACGGCATGGCGTTCGGCATGGAGCTGTTCGACAAGCTGTTTCTCACCACATTCCGCATTGTCGCCGTAATCTTCATAGGGTGGGCACTGGCACGCTTCATCAAGGGCGGCGTGAAGCCGGGCTTCCTGCTGTGCGTGTGCCTCATCTTCACCGGAGCATTGGGGAACATCATCGACAGCGTGCTCTACGGCATCGTGTTCAGCGAGAGCTCCTATCATCAGATTGCCGCCTTCTTGCCCGCGGGCGGCGGCTACGGTTCACTGTTCTACGGCAAAGTGGTGGACATGTTCTACTTCCCGATAATCGACACACAGTGGCCCGACTGGATGCCGGTGGTGGGCGGCGAGTCGTTCGTGTTCTTCAGCCCGATTTTCAACTTCGCCGATGCTTGCATCAGCTGCGGCATCATTGCCCTGTTGCTGTTCTACTACAAATATGTCAACATCGCCTTCGGATTCCTGAGGAGGAAGAAGGACGACAAGAATGAAGAGCAGCAGCCTGCTTGACGGCACCATGAACGCCTGCATGCACATATCGTCGACGCTGCTTGCGGCAACAGTGCTTGCCGTGACCATTGCTGCGTGCGGCGGTGAGGAGAGGCCCGACTACGTGCTGTCGGAGAGCCGGATGGCGGATGTGCTGGTCGATTATCATTTGGCAAAGGCAATAGGCGAATCGGGCGGCATCGACAGCGAGGAAACGCCATACTATGTGCTCTCGGCATTCCAGAAAAACCACGTCACCGAGGCACAGTTCGACTCCACACTGGCATGGTATTCGGCACGTCCGCAGCAGATGGACGAGATCTACAGCCGTGTGTGCGAACGCCTGCAGCGCGAACGCGACGGCGTGCACCGTCTGCTCATGGCGCGCGACAACAGTTCGGGCGGCACCGTCCGTGGCGACCGTGTCGACATCTGGCAGGGACTGCCCATGTTCAGTCTGAACGGCTCGGAATATAACGACCGCGTGACATTCAACTTCACCAACGACCGCAACTTCGAGGGACGCGACACGCTGCGTCTGAGTGCGCGCTTCCGCTTCTTCGACGACTCGGCAGAAAGAGCGGCTGTCATGGCGATGTCGATACACTACAAGAACGACAGCGTGATTGGCCGCACCATCACCGTCAACGCCGATGGCACGCAGACGTTGCAGTTGTCGAACGACACGCTTGGCGACATCCGCGAGGTCAACGGCTTCATCTACTATCCAGGCAAGTCGGCGGGCATCGTGCTGGTCGACCGCGTCAGCCTGATGCGCCTGCATGCCAAGTCCCAGGCACGTTGAAGCGCCTACACATCAAACTTTAATTAGGAGTATTAGTGGCATCTGCGCCTGAACTCGGCACAGACCACGGCTGTGGCTACTCCCACGTTGAGTGACTCCGTGGTATGTCGCCCTGCGGGGAAGTTCGGAATCAGCAGCCGTCGCTTGACAAGACGCTCCACATCGCGGCTTATGCCGTTGCCCTCGTTGCCCATGACAATCAGTCCGGTGCGGCTCAAGGGCTGTGTGTAGATGTCGGCTCCGTCGAGGAACGTGCCGTAGACGGCGGCATCTGTCGGGGCAGACGCAATGAGTGCCGTGAGGTCGGTGCTGTGGACGTGCACGCGTGCCAAGGCTCCCATGGTTGCCTGCACCGTCTTGGGACTGTAGACGTCGGCGGTGTCGGCCGAGCAGAACACGTGCTCGATGCCGAACCAATCGGCAACACGCAGAATGGTGCCTACATTACCGGGGTCTTGCACGCCGTCGAGCGCAAGGCACAGCTCGCCGCTGAGGACGCTGGCTGGTGCGGCATCATGCCGCTGGCTGAAGATGGCAATCACATCCTGTGGCGTGCGCAGCAGGCTGGCGCGCGAGAGTTCGTCGGGCGAGGCGTCGACCACTTCGTCGGCTTTCACCGCAGCGTGGGCGTGCAGCCAATCGGCTGTGGCGGCAAGGAAGCTGCAGCTGAAGTAGGGCAGCAGTTCGCCAACGAGTTTGGGACCTTCGGCAAGAAACACGTCGTCGGCTCGTCGCACCTTGCGCTGTTCCAGTGAGCGGATATATTTGATTCGATTCTTCGATATCATATTGTGCAGTGCTTGTTTCCCGCAAAAGTAAGGCTTTGCGCCTTCAGGTGCAAAGTTTTTGGTTACCTTTGTCAGCTGATATTGCTTTCTGATGCTGATGAAGAAACGTCTGACACGCCATATAACCTCATTTGTTTTCCTCGTGTGTTGCGCCTTGGTCGCAAGCTCGTGCTCGTCGACGAAGTACGTGCCCGACGGACAGTATCTGCTCGACGACGTCAGCGTGCGCAGCGACAACAAGGACATCAGCGCCGGCAACCTGACAATGTACATCCGCCAACAGCCCAACACCAAATGGTTCAACCTGTTCAAGACGCAGCTGCACATCTACAGCCTGTCTGGCCGCGACTCTACAAAATGGGTGAACCGCGCCCTGCGTCGTGTCGGCACAGCTCCGGTGATATACAGCGCACTCGAGACCGAACGTTCGCGGCAAGAGTTGGAGAAGGCCGTTCGCAACATGGGCTATATAGGAGCACACGTCAGCACCCGCACCGAGACAGTAGATAAGCGCCTTCGGTTGACGTACGACATCAGCAGCGGACGTCCGTACATAGTGCGTTCCATCGGCTATGATGTGCCGGACACGCTGATAGGGTGCTTCATGAACGCTGACAGTGCGTCGACGCTGTTGCACGAAGGAATGTATATGGACATCAACCGGCTCGATGCCGAGCGCAACCGCATAACCGCCAACCTGCAACGCAACGGGTTCTACCGCTTCAACAAGGAATACATCAGCTTCACTGCCGACACCGTGCGCGGCACATACGGCGTGGACCTGACGCTGCACCTGAACACGCAGACATCGGACAGCACGTCGGCACTGGCAGCGAAACAATATCACCTGAACAAGGTCAGCTTCCTGACAGACTACGACATGTTTTCCTCGGACACGACGAACGCTGCCGTCTCCGACTCGATGTTGTATCGCGGTTTCCCCATATACTTCCGCAACAAGCTGTTCATCCGTCCGCGCGTCATCATGAGCAACCAGCGCCTCATTCCCGGAAATCTGTACAATTCGCAGGACGTGCAGACAACCTATGAGAACTTCAACCGCCTCGCCGTGATGCGCTATACCAACGTGCGCTTCCAGGAGGTGCAGCGCGGAGACAGTGCATTGCTGAATGCTTACGTGCTGCTGAACAAGAACCGCCTGCAGTCGGTGTCGTTCGAGGTCGAAGGCACCAATTCCGCCGGCGATTTGGGCGCAGGAGCATCGGTGTCGTACAGTCACCGCAATCTGTTCCGCGGTTCGGAGACCTTCACGTTCCGTCTGCGTGGAAGCTACGAGGCAGTGTCGGGACTTCAGGGACAGTATCGCAACGAGAGCTACACCGAGTTGGGAGCCGAAGCCACATTGGACTTCCCACGCTTCGTGTTCCCCTTCACTACACATGACTTCCGCCAACGCATACGTGCCAACACCACCTTCAATCTGCAATACAGCTACCAGATGCGTCCCGAGTTCACGCGCATCATCGCGTCGACGGGGTGGGGCTACAAGTGGGGCTACCGTAGCAGCAACACACGCCATCAGATTGACCTTCTGGACGTCAGCTACCTCTACATGCCGTGGATAGACCCGTCATTCCGCGAGCGTTATCTCAATCAGGAGAACAACTACATCCTGCGCTATAACTATGAGAACCGCTTCATAATTCGCACCGGCTACACCTACGTCTACAACAGTGCGGGCAATACCACCGGCACCGTTCAGTCGCAGAACTCATACACGCTGAGATTCAATGTCGAGGCAGCGGGCAATGTGATGTACGCGCTTGCCAAGGCCTCAGGCATGCACCGCAATTCCGACGGTGAATATTCGCTGCTCAACATTCCGTTTGCGCAGTATGTCAAGGGCGACATCGACTATGCACGCAACGTGGTCATCGACCCGAAGAACTCCATAGCGTGGCACGTGGGACTGGGAATTGCCTATCCTTACGGCAACGCCACGCTGATTCCGTTCGAGAAGCGCTACTTCTCCGGCGGTGCCAACAGCGTCCGCGGATGGTCGGTCCGCGATTTGGGCCCAGGCTCTTTTGCCGGCGACGGCAACTTCATGAACCAGACTGGCGACCTGAAGCTCGATGCAAGCATCGAATATCGCACCGACCTGTTCTGGAAGCTGCGCGGTGCGGCGTTTGTCGATGCGGGCAACATCTGGACGCTGCGCAACTACGAGAGCCAGCCTGGAGGACAGTTCCGCTTCAACAAGTTCTACAAGCAGATTGCCGTGGCTTACGGCATCGGCTTCCGCCTCGACCTGGACTTCTTCATTCTGCGTATCGACGGAGGCATGAAGGCGATAAACCCTGTCTACAGCAGCGGACGGCAACGGTACCCGATAATACACCCAAAGTTCAGCCGCGACTTCGCCTTCCATTTTGCAGTCGGCTATCCATTCTAACGAACACGGGCAGTACTTCTTATGAGCAGAATGTTATCAGTCATATTGCTTGCATTGCTTCTCTGTCGTCCGTCGGCAGCAGCAGCCATGATGCCACAGGACAGCACTGCCGTGGAGCACGAAGGACGTCGTGGACTGGCACGTTTCTTCAGCAGCCTGTCCGACATCGACACCACCTTCATCGAGCCACAGCACTACAAGTTCACGGTGATGGCACAGACCTCCGCGCTGTACGACATGATGTACCTGCGCTTCAACGAAAGACGTCTGCGCAGCGTCACTCTCAGCTCTGGCGTCAACCTCAAGCTCGGTCCTTACTTCGGCTACCGCTGGGCGTTTCTTGGCTATAACTTCGATCTTTTCTATAGCGGCCTGACTGCCAGCAATAAGGCGGACAAGCGCTGGGAGCTGAGCGTCTACAGCTCCGCACTGTTCTTCGACCTGATATGGCGCAATACGGGCAATTCCTACAAGATCAGGCGTGGCTACCTCGACGACGGTACGCGCCTGCCCGCCGTCTCCAACGAGCCTTTCGACGCCTTGAAGCAGACATCTAAAGGAGTGAATGCCTTCTACGTGTTCAACCACCGCCGCTTCTCCATGCCTGCCGCCTACAGTCAGAGCACGTGCCAGAAGGTCAGCAGCGGTTCCGCTATTGTCGGACTGGGCTATTTCTACGACAAGTCGGGCATCGACTACGACAAGTTCAATGACTTCTTGGAACGTCATTATCCTGGAGTGCTGGATTCGGACACACTGAGTGGTGACGACTACATCCGGGGCAACACGCTGACGTTGTCCGGCGGCTACGGCTATAATTGGGTGTTTGCCGACAACTGGCTGTTCAGTGTGTGTGCTACAGCGGGCGTGTCGTTCAAGCATCTCAGGAACAGTGGCGATGATGAAACCGTGCGTCGTCACAACTTACGCAACTTCACCCCCGACGGCACTCTGCGCCTCGGACTGGTCTACAACAACATGCGGTGGTATTGGGGCAGCATCTTCACGCTCTATTCGAGCAACTTCTACAACAACAAATTCACCTCGCTCAACGCCTTCGGTCAGCTCAGTGTCTACGTTGGCTACAACTTCGCTGCCTTCAAGAAATACCGGAAGAAGCAGTGATTTCGTTGTAAAACTCTACGCACTCTATCAGGCTGTTTGTGCCAAGGACGGTTTTTGCCATCAGTCGAGTTTGTGCAAATCCATCTTGTTGATTTCGTCCAATCGCTTCTGGTCCAGCTCTCCGCTTTCCCAAAGGCTGTTGGGGGAATCATTCGGACTCCTCGTCACGACCGGGCAAAATCGGATAAGTTAGTTTTGCTCTGTCTTCAACTTGCACTATCTTTGTCCGTCAAACGGAAATATTGATATAAAAAACACTATATTGTAAAAAGTTATGGCAGTAGAGATAAAAGGACTGACAAAGCGCAGCGAGAACTACTCGCAATGGTATAATGATTTGGTTTACAAGGCAGATCTGGCAGAGCAGTCGGCAGTGCGCGGCTGCATGGTCATCAAGCCTTACGGATACGCAATCTGGGAGAAGATGCAGCATGAGATGGACCGCATGTTCAAGGAGACTGGCCACGTCAACGCCTACTTCCCACTGCTGATTCCCAAGTCGTTCTTCGCCCGCGAGGCTGAGCACGTCAAGGGCTTCGCCAAAGAGTGTGCCGTGGTGACACACTACCGTCTGCGCGAATCCAGCGACGGTGGCATTGAGGTAGATCCGTCAGCCAAGCTCGAGGAGGAGATGATTATCCGTCCTACGTCGGAGACCATCATCTGGAACACCTACAAGAACTGGATCAAGAGCTACCGCGACCTGCCGATACTCATCAACCAGTGGGCCAACGTCTTCCGTTGGGAGATGCGCACACGTCCGTTCCTCCGTACGTCCGAGTTCCTGTGGCAGGAAGGTCATACCGCCCACGCCACAGCCGAGGAGGCAGAAGCCGAGGCACAGAAGATGCTCGGTGTCTATGCCGACTTCGCCGAGAACTTCATGGCAGTGCCCGTAATCAAGGGCGTGAAGTCCGAGACTGAGCGTTTTGCCGGTGCACTCAACACCTACACCATCGAGGCGATGATGCAGGACGGCAAGGCTCTGCAGAGCGGAACGTCGCACTTCCTGGGACAGAACTTCGCAAAGTCGTTCAACGTGCAGTTCGTCGACCGCGACAACAATCTGCAGTATGTCTGGGCTACGTCATGGGGCGTGTCGACACGACTGATGGGAGCCTTGATCATGACCCACAGCGACGACAACGGACTCGTGCTGCCGCCGAAGCTCGCACCTATACAGGTGGTCATCGTCCCCATCTACAAGAATGCCGAGCAGCTTGCCCTCATCGACAATAAGGTTGCCGGCATCGTGTCGGCACTGCGTGCCAAGGGCATCAGCGTGAAGTACGACAACGCCGACAACAAGCGCCCTGGCTTCAAGTTTGCCGACTACGAGATGAAGGGCGTGCCAGTGCGTCTGGTCATCGGTGGACGCGACCTTGAGAACAACACCGCCGAGGTGATGCGCCGCGACACTCTCGAGAAGACCACCGTTACCTGCGACGGCATTGACAACTACGTAGAGGAGCTGCTCAAGGACATGCAGCAGAACATCTACCGCAAGGCTCTGGACTATCGCAACAGCCACATCCTGACCGTCGACACCTACGACGAGTTCAAAGAGAAGATTGAAGAGGGCGGCTTCATCCTGGCACACTGGGACGGCACGCCCGAAACCGAGGCAAAGATTAAGGAAGAGACTAAGGCAACGATACGCTGCATCCCGTTCGACTCCTACATCCCTGGCGACAAGGAGGAAGGACGTTGCATGGTCACAGGCCGTCCGTCGAAGTGCCGCGTCATCTTCGCACGTGCTTATTGATTGAGGTATATTCAACACAACAGAGAACAAGCATTGGGGAACTGGAGGCAAGGACGGCTTCCGGTTCCCCAATGCGTAATTGGAAGAACGTATGTATAGGTCAGTGCTGAAACGTCTTGTGCTGGCAGCCAAGCTACTGGTGTTCGCATTCATGGTCGTGGTGTTCGTCTCCGTGATGTCCATACCGCTCACGGCGTGGATGGACACCAGAGGTGTGGATGCCTATTGGGTGGGTTTGGCAGTCGAGACCGTCATGTTCGTCGCGGTACTCCTGTCGGCAGGGCTCATCATCAGATTCTGGGACGGGCAGACACGAGTGCTGTCATCTCTCGGACTGACGTTGCGCGGCAGGGGTAGGGACCTCCTTCGGGGAACGCTTACGGCAGTGGTGCTCTTCGCCGTGGGCTTCGGCGTATCGGTCATGGCGGGATGGGTCGCCGTGACAGGCGTGACCTTGGACTGGAGCATGCTCCTGATGCAGCTCGTCCTGATGTTGGCGGTGGCACTGGCTGAGGAGACCATGGTGCGCGGTTTCGTGCTGGGCCATCTTCTCGACTCGGGCGTGAACCGGTATCTGGCGCTCTTCCTGTCGTCACTGCTGTTCAGCCTGCTGCATCTCGGCAATCCCGACTTCGGCATCATGGCGTTCGCCAACATCTTCCTTGCAGGACTTCTGCTGGGCTCGGCTTACATCTACACGCACAACCTGAGCTTCTCTGTCGCGTTGCACCTGTTCTGGAACTGGATAGAAGGTCCCGTCTTGGGCTACGATGTCAGCGGACTGCCCACTGGAGGCGTGCTGAGCATCAGCATGTCACCCGACGTGTTGCTGAACGGCGGTAGCTTCGGCTTCGAGGCATCACTGCCGTGCACGGTGCTGATGTTGCTCATGACAGCCCTGACGCTGCACATATATAGGAAGGAATACCAACTGACGTGCAAACAATGACCGACACCACACAATACCGGATTGTCCGAC
>CAVHJI010000045.1:0-14473 GCA_963636255.1 Bacteroidaceae bacterium
CAATTATCCCTACGGATACGCACGCGGACACGAGAACACCGTGCTCGACGTGAAGAAGCACTGCAGCTTCTGCTGCTCACTGCTGACGCCAGGACTGATGCAGGCAGTGGATTTCGACAACCTGGACAGCACGAAGAACTGGTTTGACGTGACCATCTCGCACTTGTCGCTGAAAGCGGGACTGCACAACTACCTCTTCACCTGCCTGCCCGTGGTGCACCGTCCGCACGGCAGCCGTCCGTGGAAGCAGCTGAAGTACAGAAATCCTCTGAAATACTACTGGCTAAAGCTGACACGGGGACTTGACAAAATCTGACACGCGGACAGAGGGAGACAGACAATGACCGACAGACAACCTACAGATATTCAGTTCAGCACACTGACCGTCAATCCACAGTATGCCGATTTGCGCGACTTCATCCTCCAGAGCATCAACAGCTTTGCCATGGGCGAACCTGTGTATGTCGGACGCAACGAGCTGAGACGCTTCTGCTGCGACGGACACGAATATGTGTTCAAGTCGTTCCGCAAGCCCAACGCCGTGAACCGTCTGGTCTACGGCTTCCTGCGCTCGTCCAAGGCCGAACGCTCTTACCGCTACGCACTGCTCATCAGTAAAATCGGCATCGCCACTCCGACTCCCGTAGCCTTTGCCGAGAGCCGCCACGGAATGCTGTTTGGCAACAGCTACTATATCTCCGCCGCTTCCGAATGTCAGTACACATACTACGACCTGTTTCGTGACGAGAAGTCCTGCAGCGAGGACGTGTGCCGCGAGGTTGGACGCATCACGGCCGTGATGCACAGTCACGGCTATGCCCATTTGGACTATAGTCGCGGCAACATCCTCTTCGGATACGTCGACGGACAGTTGCGCATGGAGCTGGTGGACCTGAACCGCATGTATATAGGCGCACCGTTGGGCATCGACGCAGGGTGCCGCAACTTCGAACGGCTGCCCGCCACGCCGCAGATGCACCGTTGGATGGCCGAAGAGTATGCCAAGGCGCGCGGCTTCGACGTTGAGAAATGCTTCGGACTGATGCAACGCTACCGCAGTTCCCAGCCCGGCAAGATTGACGGAATCTACTGAGACATTGCACGCCCCCATGAACATAGAGACAATGAAAATAATCGCTGTGGTCGTGACCTACAACCGCTTCAACCTCTTGCAGCGGACCGTAGACTGCCTGAAGCGGCATCATGGCACCACGGCGACTGCTCGGCGGACAGGTTTACACCAATGACTTCTGCCGCTACAATCTCTGCAATCCTTTCGCCTCGATGTATCAGGAAAAGCTGAAACGTCGCGGCGCTGTCTGTGAACCCGTCAACATAGCAGGAACCGCGTTCGAGGGCATGTTCGTAAAGAGAGCTGTCGTTGCCGGCATCGGATTGCCGGAGAAGGGGCTGTTCATCTTCTGCGACGACACCGACTATTGTCTGCGGGCTGTGCAGTCGGGCTTCACCATACGCTACATTCCTGACGCACTGATGGACAAGGAACAATTCTTCCTCGAAGCCTCATGGACAGAGCGCAACCGCAAGAAGAAATGGAAGCGGTTCTACCAAGTGCGTAACTCCACGTTCCTCAGCCACAAATACGGCAGAAATGTGGCAGTACGCTATTTGCGTGGCTTCATCTGCGTCGCCGGCTACATCCTCACCGCTCTTGTCACCGCACCTTTCAGTCGGGCATACTCGTTTGCCGACATTCCCCTGTTCTGGCGGGCATACCGTGACGGATTGAGCCACCGTCTGGGCATCATCAAGTCAAACGCATAGTTCTGACAATCGTACGGTTCCCCTCCTTTCACTTATCTCCGCCAGCTTCTACGCACAAGTTTAGCGATGACCGATATCGGCTAAGCTCATGCGGGCAGATGACTAAGGGAATCAGCAGAGAAAGCAGAAGGGATGCTGCTCACGCAGCGTCCCTCCCCAATAATTAAGTTAGTCCGTCTGTCAGCGGTTGGGCAACTTCACAGCCTCCCTTCCATATATAAAGTACACTAACTATATTATGTTTAAAGCAAATGAAAATGTTATTCTACTCTTTTATTGTCGCTCTTTTGTCTACTATTTCAATATTGGTCAGGCTGTCGGCCTTCTGCTTCACGGCATCGTCGGCAATGTCTGTTCCCGCACTGCCACCCAATGCTACTGATGGTGCAGACACCTGATTGCCCACAGAATCGGTAACCTCCATCACGTCGGAGCCACCGTTCACCAGCGAGCGTTGCATCAGATTGCCCACGAGCAGTACGACTGCTATGGCTGCTGCTGCCTTGAACATTGGACTCAGCTTGCGCATGATGCTTCGCTTGCCAGCCTTCACCACCACTGCCGCCGGCTTGCGTTCCATCGTTTCGATTTTGGCAAGTACGCTGCTGTCGAAATCGTCGCTGAGACGTGCTTCCGACATCTGCTTCTGCCAAGCGAAGAGGTTGCGGTAGCGGCGCAAGTGCTCGGGCACAGCTTCTGCCGGCTGGCTGAAGTAATCGCGCAGTTGGCGTTCTTCATCACGGCTGGTTTGGCATTGCCAGTAGCGCTGCAACAATTGTTCTATATATTCAGAGTCCATAGTTCTCAATGTCTGTCAATTCTTGGCGCAACTTCTGCCTTGCACGGAAGAGGTTCACCTTCACCTGATCTTCGCTGATGCCGAGTGCTGAGGCAATCTCCTGATAGCTCTTGCCCTCAACATCCCTGAGCACAAGCACCTCCCGCTGTTTCTGTGGGAGAGCACCGATGAGGCGTCGTACAATGTCCGCCTGTTCTGTGCAGACCAGTGCACTGAAGGGATCGGAAGCTACCGCTGCGCTGCTGTCTGCCGCCGAAACCAAGTCGTCTGTCAACGTCACGTTTCGCGTTTCTGCCTTGCGGATCCAATCCACCGACAGATTGCGTGCCACAGCAGTGCACCATGCTTCCACAGACTCCATCTCCTGCCATTCCGAGCGTTGGCTCCATGCGCGTAGAAGCGTCTCTTGAACAATGTCCTCCGCCTCGGTCGCGTTCAGTGTTATGCCGAGTGCCAGACGGAAGAGCTTGTCCTTGAGAGGCAGAATGTCTCTGCTGAAGTCCGTTTCTTTCATCTCTTCATAAGTAAAGACGGATGAAGACCGTAAATGTTACACCGAAAGTGTGATTTTTTTCGTGTTATCGGACCACGGCTGTTCCTGCCGTGGGGCTGACGGCCTTAGCCGATGTGATGACAACGCGGCTAACGCCCGCGTCGAGTGCCTGAAAGGCGTTCTGCAGCTTGGGAATCATGCCGCCCTGTATGATGCCTTGTCCCACAAGCTCCTCAAAGCGGCTACGGTCTATCTGCGGTATCAGCGTCGTCTCGTCGGCTTCATCCATCAGCAGTCCTGCCTTTTCGAAGCAGAATATCAGCGTCACGTCAAACAGACGCGCCAGGGCTTTCGCCACTTCGCCGGCTATGGTGTCGGCATTGGTGTTCAACATGTGTCCCTGTCCGTCGTGTGTCAGCGGAGCCACTACCGGCACTACGCCTTGTCCTATGAGCTGTGAGAGCAAATCTGCGTTGACCTGCTCGACATCGCCCACAAAACCATAGTCGATGCCGTTCTTCACGGGGCGCTTGACGGAGCGGATGAGGTTCATGTCGGCTCCCGTCAGTCCTAAAGCATTCACGCCGCGTTCCTGAAGTCGTGCCACGATGTTCTTGTTCACCAGTCCGCCGTAGACCATCGTGACAACCTGAAGCATCGGCGCGTCGGTGATGCGGCGTCCGTCGACCATGTGGCTCTCGATGCCGAGCTGTGATGCCATCTTTGTGGCGGAGCGTCCGCCGCCGTGCACCAGCACCTTGTGGCCGTCGATGCCGGTGAAGTCGTCAAGCAGGTGCAGCAGCGAGTCTTCCTCTTCTACAATCTTGCCGCCGACCTTTACCAAAGTGAGTCGTTCCTTTTCCATATTGCCTTGTATGTGTGTTTGCCCGCCGCTCATTCCAGGTAGGTGTAGCCGTAGAGGCCAGAGCGGTAGTTGGCAAGAAATTCCTTGCCTTCTTCGAGCGTAATTCTTCCTTCGTTGACCGACTTCGTGACCCAAGTCTCCAACTTGCGTACCATCTTCTTCGCGTCCCAGTCGGCATAGTCGAGCACATCCTGCACCGTTTCGCCCTCGATGGTCTGGTCGATGCTGTAGCTGTCGCCGTCGACCGATATGTGCACGGCACTGGTGTCGCCGAACAGGTTGTGCAGGTCGCCCAATATCTCTTGATATGCTCCGACGAGGAATATGCCTATGTAGTAAGGCTCGCCGGCTTTCATGGTGTGCACCGGCAGGCTGTTGGTGATGCCGTTGTTGACGATGTAACTCGTAATCTTGCCGTCGCTATCGCAGGTTATGTCCTGCAACGTCGCCTGACGTTCAGGACGTTCGTCGAGGCGTTGCAGCGGCACGATGGGGAACACTTGGTCCACACCCCATGAGTCGGGCAGCGACTGGAACAGGGAGAAGTTGCAGAAGTACTTGTCGGCAAGCAGCTTGTTCACGCTCTGCAGCTCTTCGGGCACGCGCTTCATGTGCTTCGCCACCTGATTTATCTCGCGCGTCACGCTCCAGAACAGCTTCTCTATCTGTGCGCGTGTGCGCAGATCAATCATGCCGTGGCTGAAGAGCGACAGCGTCTCGTCGCGAATCTGCTGTGCGTCGTGCCAGTTCTCAAGAGCGCTGCGCTGGTTTATGTTGTCCCATATTTCATACAGGTCTTTCACAAGCTGGTGGTCGTCGTCGCCCACTTCCCATTCTTCAGGCATCTCGGGCAACGAAGCGTTTTCGAGCACCTCGATGACCAGTACGGAGTGATGGGCTGCAATGGAGCGTCCGCTCTCGGTGATGATGCACGGATGAGGCAGCTTGTTCTTGTCGGCAGCCTCCATGATCTGATACATCACGTCGTTGACATATTCTTGCATGGAGTAATTCACCGACGACTCGCTGTTGGCCGATCGTGTGCCGTCGTAGTCCACGCCCATGCCGCCGCCGCAGTCGACAAACTCAATGTGGAAGCCCATGCTGTAGAGTTGCACGTAGAACTGCGAAGCTTCGCGTATGGCGGTCTTTATGTGGCGAATGTTAGTGACCTGACTGCCTATGTGGAAGTGAATCAGCTTGAGGCAGTCTGCCAAGTTCTTCTGGTTGAGCATGTCGAGGCATTCCAGCAACTCGCTGCTCGTCAGTCCGAACTTGCTGGCGTCGCCGCCCGAGTCTTCCCACTTGCCCGAACCGGACGCGCCGAGCTTTATGCGCACGCCAATGTTCGGCCGTATGTGCAGACGCTCGGCAATGTCGGCTATGAGCTGCAACTCGTTCATTTTCTCCACAACGAGGTATATGCGCTTGCCCATCTTCTGTGCCAGCAGTGCCAGCTCAATGTACGAGGCGTCCTTGTATCCGTTGCATATTATCAGACAGTCGTTGTCGGGCTTCACGGCCAGCACGGCATGCAATTCCGGTTTCGAGCCCGCCTCCAATCCGAGGTTGAACTTCTGTCCGTGGCTGACAATCTCCTCCACCACAGGGTGCATCTGGTTGACCTTGATGGGGTAGACCGAATAGCATTTGCCCTTATATCCGTACTCGCGCGAAGCGTTCTCGTAGCATGTCGACATACGTTCGATGCGGTTGTCGAGGATGTCGGGGAAGCGCAGCAATACCGGTGCCGTCAGGTCACGCAGTGCCAGTTCGTCCATCACTTCGCGCAGGTCGACTTCGACGCCGTTCTTCTTCGGAGTGACGACCATATGTCCCTTGTCATTGATGCTGAAATACGACACGCCCCATCCTTTGATGTTGTAGAGCTCCTCGGAATCTTCAATACGCCACTTTCTCATTTCGCGGTAATATCACGGTATTAAAATGTCAAACTTAAAACTTTGGTGGGCAAAATTAACTAAAATATCGGTCTTGCGGCATTATTCGCATCTATTTGCGCCTTCAGATGTATCTTTGTGCGAACAAAACAAATTGTTTATGCAGTACAATATAGAGATTTGTGCCAATTCGGCAGAGAGTGCCGCCAATGCCCAGCGTGGCGGTGCCTGCAGAGTGGAGTTGTGTGCCGGAATGCCCGAAGGCGGCACCACACCGTCGTATGGAGAGATTTGGGCAGCCCGCCGACAGCTCGATGTCACGCGGCTGAACGTCATCATTCGTCCGCGCGGCGGCGACTTCTTGTATTCACCGCTTGAGCTCGACATCATCGAGCACGACATCTCGATGGCGAAGATGGCGGGAGCCGACGGTGTGGTATTCGGCTGTCTCGATGCCGACGGACATATAGACATGAGTGCCATGCAGAGGCTCATGACGGCAGCCCGCGGCATTAGCGTCACCTTCCATCGCGCGTTCGACATGTGCGCCGACCCCTTCGAGGCTTTGGAGCAAATCATCTCCCTCGGATGCGACCGCATCTTGACGTCAGGACAGCAGTCCACAGCCACCGAAGGAACAGCCCTGCTCCGCGAGCTTGTCTCGAAAGCAGCAGGACGCATAAGCATAATGCCGGGCTGTGGCATAACGCCGCAGAACATCGCCACCATTGCCCAGGAGAGTGGAGCCACGGAGTTCCATCTGTCGGCACGCACCACCATGCCCAGCGGCATGAGGTTCCGCAATCCGCAGGTGTCTATGGGAGGCGCGGTGAAGATAGATGAGTACAGCCGCAGCATCACCAGTACCGACACTGTGCGTGCGGCATTGCAGCAATTGCAGACGTTGGAGCGTTAGGAGTGTGGCGTGCCGTCAGTAGACGTGCCTTCCGGAGCAATGCCGAGCAAATCGGTCAAGCCCTGCACCGAATCGCTGACCTGCTGTCTGCTCTCAAGACGGTCGCTGCAGAACACGTATTGCGCCTTCGTGTAGAAAGTCTCACGCGACGCCACCGACTGGTGGATAAATTCCCGCAGCTCGTCGTCGGTCTTGCCGGCGATGACGGGACGCGGCGTGTGCGAGATGCGCAGACGGTGGAACAGGACGTCGTCGGAAGCCTTCAGGTAGACGGTACGCCCATGACGGTTCATGTAGTCCATGTTGTCGAAGAAGCACGGAGTGCCGCCGCCACACGAAATGATGGTGTCCTCAAACTCCCCGACCTCCTGAAGCATGTTGCGCTCCAACAGGCGGAAGCCGTCCTCGCCGCGTTCCTCGAAAATCTTGCTGATGCTCTTGTGGAAGCGGTTCTCTATGTACCAGTCAAGGTCGATGAACTCCATGCCTGTCTTGCGGGCTACGGCGCGTCCCAGGGTGGTCTTGCCTGTCCCCATATATCCAATCAGAAATACTGGTGTCATTGTCTTCGTCTTCAGTTCTGCTCAATGCAGTGCCAAAGGTAAGCATATTATTTCTTACTTTTGCGCCAAAAGCACCGAGGACCGCATGAAACAGAAATACTACGTCGTATGGGTCGGCAGAGACACCGGCATATTCCACACATGGGACGAATGCAAGGCTAACGTCCAGGGCTACAAGGGTGCGAAGTACAAGGCGTTCGACTCTGAAGCCGAAGCCGAGGCAGCCTTCTGCGACGAAGACTACCTGTCTACTCATGCCAAGCCTCATGCTGCCGAGCGCGTCCACCGCCGTGCGGCGACACCTGCCAAAGCCACATCTGCCTGCCTTCCCGACAGTCTGGCTGTCGACGCTGCCTGCAGCGGCAATCCCGGTCCCATGGAGTACCGTGGCGTCTACGTTGCGACAGGGCGTGAGGTGTTCCACTATGGTCCGGTATTCGGCACCAACAACATCGGCGAGTTCCTTGCCATTGTCCACGGTCTCGCTCTGCTCAAGCAGAAAGGACTCACCATGCCCATCTACAGCGACAGCCGCAACGCCCAGTTGTGGATCCGGCAGAAGAAATGCAAGACCAAGCTCGAGCGCAACGCCCGCACCGAACAACTCTTCCAGATGATTGACCGTGCCGAGAAATGGCTGCACGAGAATACCTACGACACCGACATCCTCAAGTGGGACACCCGCCGTTGGGGCGAGATTCCTGCCGACTTCGGCCGCAAGTAGAGTGGTCGTGATTGGAGCTTCCGACGACTGCCGCCCACTGCGTCAGAGCGACTGCATGTCGTTGAGGCGCTTGTAATATCCGCCCAATTTCAGCAACTCCTCGTGCTTTCCGCGCTCCACAATCTGCCCTTCATGCAGCACGTAAATCTCGTCGGCATTGCGTATTGTGCTCAGTCGGTGCGCAATTGCAATGGTGGTGCGTGTCTTCATCAGCCGCTCCAGAGCCTCCTGCACCAGGCGTTCCGACTCCGTGTCGAGTGCCGACGTCGCCTCGTCCAGAATCAGTATGGGCGGATTTTTCAGTATGGCACGCGCAATGCTGATGCGCTGGCGCTGTCCGCCAGACAGCTTGCCGCCACGGTCGCCGATGTTGGTGTCGTAACCTTTCTCCGTCGCCATTATGAAGTCGTGTGCATTGGCAATCTTCGCAGCCTCCATCACCTGTTCGCGCGTGGCGTTCTCCACGCCGAAGGCAATGTTGTTGAAGAACGTGTCGTTGAACAGTATAGCCTCCTGATTGACGTTGCCAATCAGCCCGCGCAGCTCGCGTATGCCGGCTTCGCGGATGTCCGTGCCGTCAATCGTTATGTTGCCGCTGCTGATGTCGTGATAGCGCGGCAGCAGGTCCACCAGCGTCGACTTGCCCGAGCCCGACTGTCCCACCAGTGCAATGGTCTTGCCCTTCTGCACCGTCAGGTCGATGTGCTTCAGCACCTCATGTGTACCGTCGTAGCTGAAGCTGACGTCGTGATACTCAATCCTGTCGTTGAGGCTGCCCAGAGGCTTTGGCTGTGCAGGCTCCTTGATATTGTTCTCGGCCAGCAGAATCTTGTCGATGCGCTCCATCGATGCCAATCCCTTGGGAATGTTATAGCTTGCCTTCGAGAACTCCTTCAGTGGGTTTATGATGCTGTACAGAATCACCATGTAGAAGATGAATGTCGGAGCATCTATCGACGACCGTTCACCCAGAATCAGCAGTCCGCCAAACCACAACACTATGACAATCAGTATGGTGCCGAGGAATTCGCTCATCGGATGCGCCAGTGCCTGTCGTATTGCCACCTTGCCCGACGCCGCACGCACATCGTTGCAAATCCTGTTGTAGCGTTCCACCATCTTGTCTTCGGCAATAAAAGCCTTGATGATGCGCAGTCCTCCCAGTGTCTCCTCCAGCTGCGACATCGAGTCGCTCCACAGGTTCTGTGCATACAGCGACTGCCGCTTCAGCGTCTTGCCCACTTTGCCCATCACCCACGCCATTCCGGGCAGCACCAGCACGGTGAAGAGCGTCAGCTGCCAACTGGTGACAATCAGCGTCGCGAAGTAGAAGGCAATGAGTATGGGGTTCTTCACCAGCATGTCCAGCGAGCTGGTCACCGACGTCTCGATCTCGTTCACGTCGCCGCTCATGCGGGCAATGATGTCGCCCTTGCGCTCTTCCGAGAAGAACGCCAGCGGCAGCTGCGTAATCTTGCGGTACACCTTCACGCGCAGATCGCGCACCACGCCCGTGCGTAGCGGCACCATCACCGCCGTCGACCCGAAGTAGCACGCCGTCTTCAGCAGCGTCATCACCGCCAGGAACAGACCCAACAACAGCAGCGTCGTCGAAGCGCCAAACAGCTGCATCAGCTGCGTCGTGTAGTAGTAGAAGTTGTTCACTGCCACCTCACGCAAGCCGTCACTGCCCCACTCCATGTACGAGTACTCCTGTCCGCCCGCAGTGTTGAACAGTATGTTCAGCATCGGAATAATCAGCGTGAACGAGAAGACGTTGAACACTGCCGACAGCACGTTCAGCACTACGGCCCAGCATACGTACCTCTTGTACGGACTGACAAACCGCTTGAGCAAAAGCATGAATTCCTTCATGTGTTATTTCGACTTTTTATTTTTGTCTGATTTCTTGTTAATGGCATTCCACCGCCAAAGGTAAGCAAAAATGAGGGGATTTTTCTCTACCTTTGGCTTCCGATATGAATACGGCATACGATTATCTCATTGTCGGCTCCGGACTCTTCGGAGCTACCGTTGCCTGGAAAGCCCGTCAGGCAGGCAAGAAGTGCCTCGTCATCGACAAGCGTCCGCACACTGGCGGCAACACCTTTTGCGACACCGTCGCAGGCATACACGTCCACAAGTACGGCGCACACATCTTCCACACCTCCAACCACCGCGTGTGGGACTTCGTCAACTCGCTCGTCGAGTTCAACCGCTACACCAACTCTCCCGTGGCGGTCTGGCACGGACAGCTCTACAACCTGCCGTTCAACATGAACACCTTCCACCAGATGTGAGGCGTCAACACGCCCGACGAAGCCCTCAGCCGCATCGAGGGGCAGCGTGCCGAGGTCATGTCACAGCTGGCAGGACGCGAGCCCGCCAACCTCGAGGAGCAGGCACTCATGCTCGTGGGACGCGACATCTACGAACGCCTCATCAAGGGCTACACCGAGAAGCAGTGGGGCCGTCCCTGCACCCAGCTGCCGCCGTTCATCATCAAGCGCCTCCCCGTGCGCCTCACCTTCGACAACAACTACTTCAACGACCTCTATCAGGGCATACCCCGCGGCGGCTACAACGAGCTCACTGCGCGGCTACTTGAAGGCATCGAGGTCCGCACCTCTACCGACTACTTCGCCGACCGCAGCCACTGGAACGCCGTGGCGCGCAAGGTCGTCTTCACCGGACAGATCGACGAGTTCTTCGACTTCCGCTTCGGCCATCTGCAATATCGCACCGTGCGCTTCGAACACGAGGTCAAGTCAGTGCCCAACTTCCAGGGCAATGCCGTCGTCAACTACACCGACAGCCTGACGCCCTACACACGCATCATCGAGCACGGGCACTGCGAGACCTTCGGCGACGCCGTCTACCAGAACCCATGCACCGTCGTCAGCCGCGAATACTCCACCGAGTGGAAGCCCGGCATGGAGCCATACTACCCCATCAACGACCTCCGGAACAACGCCCTCGCCGAACGCTACCGACAGCTCGCAGCGCAGGAGACCGACGTCATCTTCGGCGGCCGCCTCGCCGAATACCGCTACTACGACATGGCACCCGTCATCGCCCGCGCCCTGGATGTCGAGGTCTGAAGGAACACACGTTCAACGTGTTGCGCGTTATGTGTCGCGTGACAGATTGGTTCAGAAGTTCTTATTCACCATCGTCCATTTTGGGAAGAACTTTCCGATGTACTCGTTGTCGAGGAACAGCGCTGCCTGTCCCACTTTGCCCTTCAGCTGCCAGTCCATCCACTTCGTCACGGCAATGGCGTAGTCGCCTCCGTGTGCCTCGTAGTAGGTTCCCTCATGACCGTCGATGGTGTTGATCATGCAGACCGGCACATCGTGGATTCGGTCGTAATCCTTCTGCGCGTTCTGGTATGCCACGTCATCGCTTCCGCCAATCAGGTAGAACATCGGTGTGTGCAGGCTCTCCAGAGCCTTTGCACTGACTCCCTGCATCTCCATGTCTCCGATGCCCGAGTTCAGTATTACGCAGGTCTTTATTCGCGGGTCGTGTGCCACTGCCAGCGTCTGCGCGCCGCCGCACGACTGTCCCATCGCAGCCACCTTGTCGAGGTTCAGGCAGTGGTAATACTCCGAATTGGGGTCGGCGTTCTGGTCGGTCAGCCAGTCCAGAACCTCAAGCAGCATCCTCCCATACGTCCTGTTGGCACGTGCAGCCTCTTCCTCGGCAGCAAGCTCCTTCTTCGATTTCTTCTTGTTCTGCTTCTGCGCCTCTTCGGCAGCCTTCTGTCTTTGCTCTATCAGCGCCTGCGTCTCCTCAGCCGTCAAGCGCTTCAGCGCCTTGCCGTTGGCAAGCACGACGTCCTTGTCTCTGGGGTACATGTAGCTCATCACCTCTTCCCAGTGCAGGAAGAAGTCTTCTTCGTCATAGGGACCTATCGCCACGGCGAAATAGCCGTGCGATGCCACCTCGTTGAGGAAATAGCGTATCTCCAGATTGTTGTTGGCACATGCACCGTTGGCATACAGAATCACGGGAAGCCTGCCCTCCTTGTCGATGGCGGCTTTCATGTCCTGCGGTCTGTAGATTGTGAACCTCGGGCACGAGGCATCGCCCACCACAATGGCCTTGTAGTCGCCCGTTCCGCCGTTCTCCACTGTCTGTGTCTTCTCTGTCTGTGCAGCCATGTTGCCGGAAAGCATCAGCAGCGCTCCCATAGCCAGTGCCTTTAATGTCTTCATATTGTGTTATGCGTTTTTTAGGATGTTGTTCATTTCCAGTTCTTGCTCTGCACTGTCCAGTCGGGGAAGTTCGCCTTCTGATATTCCGTGTCGAGGAAGAAGGCACTCTGCTCCGTCTGGCCCTTCAGCTGCCAGTCCAGCCACTTCAGAGCAACCACGGCAAAAGCACCGCCATGAGGCTCGGCATACGTTGCCATATGCCCCACGGGCAGGTTGCAACGCACCACAGGGACATGATCTATCAGGTCGTAGTTCTGCTCCGACGGCTCGTACGCCACGTCGTCAGGGCCGCCAATCAGATACGCCACGGGAGCATGCAGCTTCACGAGGTCTGCCTGCGTTGCCGTACCGCCGAACTCCTTGCCGTAGAGTCCGCCCTCCGTCACCGACTTTGCAAAGCCTCTTGCCGGACCGCCTTCAGGACGTTTGCTGCCTGGCTCTTCGACCGGGAACGGGGGCTTGTGGTTCACGTAGCCGCTGTTCAGAGCAACCGTCGTCGTCACCCTCGGGTCTACCGACCCCGACAGCGCTTGTCCGCCGCCGCACGACTGTCCCGTCACTGCCACCCGCTCCATGTTCACCGTCCCATAAAAGCTGCTCTTCGGGTCAGCATTCAGCTGCCCCACGACGTCGATGGCATGCACCATATACTCCGTGTCTGTCATGCCAAGCTTCGTAATTTCCTCGTCGCTCATCTCGTCAAACGAGCCGACGGCAGCCACCATGTAGCCATGCGACGCAATCTCCGTCAGAAACTTCTCGAAGTACTTCGACGTGAACGAGCAGCCGCCATTGGCAAACACCACCAGTGGCAGCGGTCCTTCCTTTTCCACGGCATATGCCATGTTGGCAGGATGATACAAGGTGTAGTCCGGAGCCTCAGCGCTTCGGTCTATCACAGCGTGGTAAGGTCCTGTCCCACCGTCATCCACCTCAATGTAGTTGGCTGTCTGCGTGGCAAATCCGCGTGCAGCCAGCCAGTTCATCAGGTCGTCCGCCCATGTGTCGGTGGTGTTGTTGCCCTTGCGGTCGGCGAGGGCAAACGGTCCGGTGCCGTCGCCATACATGTGCAGCTCAGCGTTCTTGCCCGCCTTCTTCCACTCCATGAACAGCCCCAGACAACCTGCAGCCACGTTGGGATGCACCGCCCGCGTCATAATCAGCAAGTCGGGAGCATTCTCCGGAACGTTCACGTCCATCAGCGACGGACCATAGACCGTCACGAGGAAATCCGGCATCTCGCCCTCTCCGGCACAAATGGTTGCGCCTACAGCTACACCGCCGCCTGCCGAGAAGCCCAGCACTCCCACCTTCGTGGGACTGATGTTCCACTCCGCCGCATGCTCGCGCACAATCTTCACAGCCTCACGGCAGTCGTCCACGGCAAGCATATTGACAGCGTCGCCCTCAGCGCTCGGCATAGGGTTGGCATTGGCTTTGTCGAACTTCTGGAAGCCCGTCACGTCCACCATCTCTGGCATAGTGCCGCCACCCTGTGCAGGTGCGTTGTTCAGTCGGTACTTCAGGCCTATGGCTGCTATGCCCCTCTCGTTGAGGTAGCGCGCCATGCGTTCCACATCGTTCGTCCACGACAGAAGGCGCATGGCACCGCCCGGGCACAGTATCACCGCCGTACCCACGTTCTTCTCCGCACTTGGCAGATACACCTCGAGCGACGGCTGCGTCACGCCCGACACAATCCGTTGTCCGTCCCTGAGCACCTCCTTCTCTTCCACTCCCCGTTCCGTATTTTGCACGGGAATCGGAACAATCTGCTGCGCCATGCCCATTACCGGCAGCAGGCAGCCTGCTAAAATCAAACTTCTGACTCTCATCATCTCAACTTGCTATCCTTAAAAATAAAACATGCTTGCACCCCCGTGTGACTTGTTTCCACTGCTGTAAACGGCAGACATTCAGCAGCGCCATGACGCGTTCATTCATCAGCAGAGTCGCACTCCCGCGCCAGCCGGTTTGCCGTCAAGCCGTCGTTCATGGTGCTAAGTTAGTGATTTTTGTCAGACGGCATCTGTTTTGAAGTGCACAAAGAGAGCCACGGCGTCCCCCTCGTCCGTGCGCTCTCTTAAACAGTCTGTGTTTGCGTGCTCTCTTCGCGTACCCTCTAAAGTCGGAGTGCGCGGCGCACTGGCGCCCCCACTACCAGTTGTAGCAGGAGCTTACGCCAAGTGCGGTGAGTGCCGCGACGA
>CAVHJI010000046.1:0-7528 GCA_963636255.1 Bacteroidaceae bacterium
TGTCAGGTTCAGTGTGCCGCCCGTAGCGGGGACAGACAGCTCAGCCTCAACAACGGCAATGCCGTCTTCCATGTGCTGTTTCAGGGAAGAGAGTTTCAACTCAGGGTTCTTCCACACTGCATACTTCACTTGCAGGTATGCACCGAAGTCGTTGTCGGTTGGCGCACGCCAGAAGTTGGGAGTCAAGGCTGAACCTCCCTTCAGCAGGTTCTTGCCGTCGGCGTCGTAGCGCACAATCATACCGGTCTTCTTGCTGAAGTCGATGGTGAAGCCATCGCCGGAGACGGTCATGAAGTTGCGGTCGCTGTCCTTCACGACGGGTACCTTTGTCTCGACGTTGCTCTCACTGACGTTTGCCAATTGCATGGATGTTCCCTGATAAGGATTCAGCACAAGCTGGTTGCGTGCTACGGTGAAGTTCACCGGCAGCAGATCGTCGGCTTTCTTCAGCTTGTACGATACGTTGAGCAACCACTCGCAGTGCTTGCATATTGTGCCATAATCGATATTGATGGTTGCTGCCTGTTGCGGGTCGACATTCAGATTGTCGATTCGTCCGGTACGTACGGTCTTGCCGTTGTGCAGGAGCTCCCAATCCAGGTAGTAGTCTGAAAGGTTGCGGAAGAAGTTCTCGTTGAAGATGCGAATCTTGCCTGTCGAAGCATCTTCCAGTGTTGTCCAGATGTTCTGATAGTAATATCCTACCTCATACATGTGCGGATTGGGCACACGGTCGGGGCTTATCAGTCCGTTGTCGCAGAAGTTGAAGTCGTGTGCGTCGTAGCTGTTGAAGTCGCCGCCGTAGCCGTAGACAGTCTTCCCGTTCTTCTGCCAGCGTACGGACTGGTCGACGAAGTCCCAGATGAAGCCGCCCTGATACTTCGGATACTTGCGTACCAAGTCCCAGTACTCCTTGAATCCTCCTTCGGAATTGCCCATGGCGTGAGCATACTCGCACTGTATCAGAGGCTTTGTCTTCGAAGCATCTTCGCTGTACTTGATGCAGCCGTCATAGTCCAGGTACATCGGACAGTAGATGTCGCTCTTGCCTGCATATTCCGCGCGCTCGTACTGTACGGGACGGCTTGGGTCTTCTGCCTTCACCCAGTCGTATGCAGCCTCGAAGTTCGGACCGTAGCCTGCTTCGTTGCCCAATGACCAGAAGATGATGGACGGATGATTGAAGTTGCGCTGCACGTTGCGCTGATTGCGCTGCATGTGCGCGGTCTTGTAGTCGTCGCGCTTTGCCAGTGTGGCATCGCCGTATCCCATTCCGTGCGACTCGATATTGGCTTCGGCAACCATGTAGAGACCGTAGCGGTCGCACAACTCATACCAGTAGCTGTCGTCGGGATAGTGGCAGGTGCGCACTGCGTTGATGTTGAACTTCTTCATGATCTCTATATCCTGAATCATGCGTTCGCGTGAGATGACGTAGCCTCCGTCCGGATCCATCTCATGACGGTTCACTCCCTTAATCAACACGGGCTGTCCGTTGACAAGCACCTGCGAATCCTTAATCTCGACCTTGCGGAAGCCGACCTTTATGGGGATATACTCTGTCGCGTCAGCACCTTTCTTAAGGCTCAGCATCAGTGTGTACAAATACGGGTTTTCGGCTGTCCATTTCGCGGGTTTAGCCACTTCAAACCGCAGGTTTCCATTGGCTGACGCTTTGGTTTCCTGCTCGGAAACCACGGCTCCGCTGGCATCAATCAGCTGTGCATTGACTGTCCCGCCGCCTACAGCCGAGAAATGTACGTCGAGTGTACCGTCAGTGTACTGTGCGTCAAGGTCGGGAGTCACGCGCACATCCGTGATGTGCTGCTTGTCGCGTGCATACAGATAGCTGTCGCGTGCCACGCCGGCATAGCGGAAGAAGTCCTGGTCTTCCAGATAGGTGCCGTCGCACCAGCGGAACACCTGAAAGGCTATGAGGTTTTTCTGCCCTGGCTTCAGGTATGACGTCAGGTCAAACTCTGCCTCCAGCTTGCTGTCTTCGCTGTAGCCCACGAAGCGTCCGTTGACCCAAAGATATATGTTCGACGTCACTGAACCGAAATGTGCAATGATTTGCTTGCCGCTCCATCCGGCAGGAACCGTGATTTCCTTGCGGTAAGAGCCGACATGATTGTCCTCTACAGGCACCTGCGGCGGATTGTTCGTGAACTGTTCGCGCCAAGGATAACCGATATTCAGATACTGCGGCGAACCGTATCCGTTGAGTTCCCATACTCCAGGCACGGGCATGGTGCCCCATCCGCCGTCGTTATAGTCAGTCTTCCAGAAGTCCAGCGGACGTGCATCCGAATCTTTCACCCAGTGAAACTTCCATGTCCCGTTCAGAGTCATGTAGTTGGCAGACTGTTCCTTGTCGCCACGGTTTGCCAGTTGCTGGCTCTCGTAGGCAAAGAAATCGGCGTGCATTGGCAGCCTGTTGACTTCGTTCTTGCCTGGATCCTGCCATTCGTTGCTCTGTGCAAAAGCTTGCGCGGCAAGGGTAATCAGCAATCCGGCGACAAATTGTCTCGCAGTAATCATAAGTGTGTGTTTCTGTTTGTAGGTTAATAATGCACAAATATAGGAATTATAATTACATTTGCTCCCCACAGACCGAAAAACAATGGCAGGAGTCTACATCCATATTCCTTTCTGCAAGACGCGTTGCATCTACTGCAACTTCTACTCCACCACACACGGTGAATACGTGGACCGCTACGTCCGTGCACTGTGCAGCGAGATGCAGATGCGCCGGGGCGAGGATGGAAGCAGCGACCTGAAGACCATTTATATAGGAGGAGGAACGCCGTCACAGCTGTCGGGCCACAATCTGGAGCTTATATTCAGTGCGCTGGATAGCATCTTCGGCATCGGACAATGCGAAGAGATTACCATCGAGGCCAACCCCGACGACCTTACCGACGACTACATCTCTATGCTCCGGACGCTTCCTGTTAATCGCATAAGCATGGGCGTGCAGACATTCAACGACCGCAAGCTGCACTTCCTGAACCGTCGGCACGATGCTGCAGAAGCCATTGCCGCCGTGGAGAGATGTCGCAAGGCAGGATTTGGCAACATCAGTATCGACCTGATTTACGGACTTCCAGGCGAGACGGCGACTGAATGGCAGAACGATCTTCGCACGGCCATCGCTCTTGGAGTGGAGCATCTCTCGGCATACAGCTTGACCTATGAAGAGGGAACACCTATATATAATATGGTGGAGCGTCGCGACATAGAGCCTGTCGACGAAGAGACGAGCCTGGAATTCTTCGGCATGTTGCGCAACGAACTTATCGCCGCAGGCTACGAACATTACGAAATCTCCAACTTCTGCAAGCCCGGACACCGGGCTTTACACAACAGCTCCTACTGGCACGGCGTGCCTTACCTTGGGCTTGGGGCTGCGGCGCATTCCTACAACGGCAGCACGCGCCGCGAATGGAATGTGGCTTCGCTGACAAAATATGTAGAGGGCATAGAAGGTGGCAGGCGCGACTATGGCTTTGAGGAGCTGGACGAGCAGACGCAATACAACGAATTCGTGATGACCGGACTGCGCACTTCACAAGGTATCTGCCTCAGCCGGTTGTCGGCACGCTTCGGCACGGAACTCTACGATTATTGTCTGCGTATGTCAAAACCGCACCTCTCGAGCGGCAAGATGCTGATTGATGGCGACCGCCTGCATCTTACGCCAGCCGGAATCTTCATCTCCGACGCCATTGTCAGCGACTTGATGAGCGTGCAGCGCCGGTCGGTGTGATCTTTGTGTCTGGAAGTATGAATCTGTAGCAAAACGACAGTATCGGCAAACTTTCTGTTCGCATTATCGGCTAAGCTCTGATAAATATCTATATTTGTGCGCTGAACGCTGAAAGAAGTGAAAACGATGAAAGTTGCCATTGTGGACTATAATGCAGGGAACGTCTGTTCTGTACTGAACGCCGTGCGGCGCATCGGTGTGGAACCGTTGTTGACGCGCGATGCTGCAGAAATCTGTTCGGCAGACAAGGTGATATTTCCCGGACAAGGTGAGGCTGCTGGCACCATGCGCTTTCTGCGTGGTACAGAACTCGACCGCGTCATCCGCGGCTTGCAGCAGCCCGTGCTTGGAATCTGCATTGGCTTGCAACTGTTGTGCCGGCATTCGGATGAGGGCGATACCGACTGTATGGGCGTGTTCGATGCCGATGTTGTGCGCTTTGCCCCGCAGCGACATGAGGACAAAGTTCCGCACATGGGGTGGAACTCGCTTCGTGGCATGCGTGGACCGTTGTTCGCGGGACTTGCCGACGGCGCCTACGTCTACTTCGTCCACAGCTATTATGTGCCGCTTTGTGGCTGCACTGCCGCCACAACCGACTACATACAGTCCTTTAGCGCGGCCCTTCAGCGCGACAACTTCTACGCCACGCAGTTCCATCCGGAGAAGAGCGGCAGCGTTGGTGAACGGATATTGCAAAACTTCCTCGCACTATGATAGAACTGATTCCTGCCATCGACATCATCGGCGGCCGTTGTGTGCGGCTGGAACAAGGACGCTATGACCGTGTGACCGACTACGGCGATCCTCTGGATATGGCTCTGCAGATGCAGGACCACGGCATCGTACGTCTGCACATGGTCGATCTTGATGGCGCAGCATCGAAGCACATCGTCAACTACCGCACGCTGGAACGCGTGGCAACGCACACCGATATGGTGATTGATTTCGGTGGCGGCGTGAAGAGCGACGATGACCTTCGCATCGCCTTCGACAGCGGAGCCTCGATGGTCACAGGAGGCAGTGTGGCTGTGAAACACCCCGACGTGTTCTGCTCATGGCTGCGGACGCATGGTGCCGACAAGATAATCCTTGGTGCCGACGTGCGCGGACACGACATCGCCGTCAACGGATGGAAAGAACAGAGCGGCAATGACCTCATGGCGTTCCTCGACTTCTATGCGGCTGAGGAACGAAAAGTCAGTACGGTAATCTGCACCGATATCAGCTGCGACGGCATGCTCCAAGGACCTGCCGTGGAGCTGTATGTGGAGATTCTGCAGAAGCATCCGGCGATGCATCTCATTGCCAGCGGCGGCGTCAGCGGCAGCGACGATATCCGGCGGCTTGATGAAGCAGGCGTGCCGGCGGTGATAATGGGCAAAGCTCTCTATGAAGGGCGCATATCATGGCGCGAGATTGAGGAGATACTCGGACTTAAGTGAAGAGAAGTACACGCACATATACATATATATAAAGGCATACACACATACGTATAAAGGAGAATAAACACGTGCTGGCAAAACGCATCATACCGTGTCTTGACATTAAGGACGGACAGACCGTCAAGGGTGTACGCTTCGAGGGACTGCGCAGCGCAGGCGAACCTGTGGAGTTGGCGCGCGCCTATTCCGACCAAGGAGCCGACGAACTGGTGTTTCTTGATATCACTGCCAGTGCCGAAGGCCGCAAGACCTTCACCGAGCTGGTGACGCGCATTGCCGAAAACATCAATATCCCCTTTACCGTTGGCGGCGGCATCAACGAACTTGCAGACGTTGACCGTCTGCTGTCTGCCGGTGCCGACAAGGTCTCCATCAATTCTGCTGCGTTGCGCAATCCCGGACTGATTGACGCCATAACGTGCAGCTACGGTTCGCAGGTCTGCGTTCTTGCCATCGATGCCAAGCAGATGCAGGATGGCAGTTGGACGTGCTTCCTCAACGGCGGCCGTGTGCCGACTGAACATGAACTGTTCCAGTGGGCACACGAAGGACAGGAACGCGGGGCAGGGGAGATACTCTTCACCAGTATGGACCACGACGGCGTGCGTGCCGGATTTGCCAACGAGGCATTGTCGCGCCTGGCCAGCGACCTGTCGATACCTGTGATTGCGTCGGGTGGAGCCGGCACGGTGGAGCACTTCCGCGACGCCTTCGAGATGGGACATGCCGACGCAGCCTTGGCGGCAGGCGTTTTTCATTTCGGCGACATCAGTATTCCCGAATTAAAGTCGTACCTTTGCGGCTGTGGCATAAAGATAAGAATTTAGACGAAAACGCGATTGTTTGATACTTGTAACACTAATATATGTTGGATTTTGACAAGATGGGCGGGCTGGTTCCTGCCATAATACAAGACGCCGACACGGCAAAGGTGCTGATGCTCGGCTTCATGAACGAAGAGGCCTACGAGCGCACGCTGAAGAGCGGTCGCGTGACCTTCTACAGCCGCACGCGCAAGTGCCTGTGGACAAAAGGGGAGGAGAGCGGCCACTACCTTGACGTGGTGTCCATCAAGTCCGACTGCGACAACGACACGCTGCTCATCGAGGTGCATCCTCACGGTTCAGTGTGCCATCTTGGCACCGACACCTGCTGGGGCGAGACCAACTCCGAACCGGTGATGTTCCTGAGGGAGCTGCAAGACTTCATCAGCAAGCGTCACGAGGAGATGCCTGCCGGCTCATACACGACGTCGCTGTTCTCGTCAGGCATCAACAAGATGGCACAGAAAGTGGGCGAAGAAGCGGTAGAGACCATCATCGAAGCCACAAACGGCACCAACGACCGTCTGGTCTACGAAGGTGCCGACCTGCTCTATCACCTCATCGTGCTGCTGACGTCGAAGGGCTTGCGCATTGAGGACTTGGCAAGCGAACTGCAGGAACGTCATAAACCCAACTGGAAAAAACATTGACCTGTTGGGGCTGTGATTCCGCGAATTCCATAAGTTGAAGCCTACGGACGATGGACGAGTACTTGGTGAAATATAAGGATGTGGCCTTCAGTCAGGAGGGTACGACCGTACTCGAGGGCGTGAACCTGCAACTCTCGAAGGGGCAGTTAGTCTACCTCACGGGACGTGTCGGCGCCGGCAAGAGCAGTCTGCTGAAGACCATGTATGCCGAGCTCGACATCGACAGCGGCGAGGCTGAGGTGATGGGCTTCAACATGTGCCGCATGAAGCGCAGGAACATAGCACTGTTGCGCCGCAAGCTGGGCATCGTGTTCCAGGACTTCCAGCTGCTGACCGACCGCACCGTGCACGACAACCTCGAGTTCGTGCTTCGTGCCACGGGATGGAGCGGACGCAAGGACATCGACGGACGAATATCCGTGGCATTGCGCCTCGTGGAACTTGAGGACAAGGTGCAGAAGATGCCGCACGAACTGTCGGGCGGCGAACAGCAACGGGTCGTGATAGCGCGCGCCATGTTGAATGCTCCCGAGCTGATACTGGCAGACGAGCCTACAGGAAACCTCGACCCCGACACCAGCCGCAGCATAATGAAGCTGCTGCACGACATCAGCCACACCGGCGCACTGGTCATAATGGCGACGCACAACATGCAGCTCATCGACGAGTTCCCGGGCGACGTTTACCGTTGTGCCGACCACAGGCTCGTGAAGGTCTCGGGCACCGATGAGGCGTGACGGCGACAGAAATAAAAAAGACAGAACGATATACAAACGAAACATAAAGAAGAGAGAGATAGACAGTATGAAAGTAATGAAGTTTGGAGGAACGTCCGTAGGT